>JBARBI010000317.1:0-17761 GCA_049792875.1 Candidatus Sulfotelmatobacter sp. | reverse complement strand
GCGGTATGTCCTCGCGCCTTTCGCGAAGTGGAGGGATTTTGATCGGGAACACGTTGAGCCTATAAAAAAGGTCCTCGCGAAACTGATTATTGCGGATCATGCCATCCAAATCGCGATGTGTAGCCGCAATCAAACGAACATCGACATCAATGGTCCTTGTACTTCCCAACCGCTCGAACTCCTGCTCCTGCAGGGCGCGCAGGAGCTTCGGCTGCAAATCCAGCGTAATGTCACCGATCTCGTCGAGAAATAGAGTTCCGTGATCCGCCAGCTCGAACCGGCCTTTCTTTTGCATCAGGGCTCCGGTGAAAGCGCCCTTTTCGTGGCCGAATAGTTCGCTTTCCACCAGCCCGGAAGGTATGGCGGCACAGTTCAGTCGGACGAAACTGCGCTCGCGACGTGGACTGAGGTTATGAATCGCCCGGGCGAACAGTTCTTTGCCGGTGCCGGTCTCACCGTGAAGGAGCACCGTCGATTGAGTGGGGGCGACAATCGCAATCTGATCCAGCACTTTGCGAAGGGCGGCACTTTTGCCGACGATGTCCTCGAAGTTGTGCTCCGAGCGGATCTCCGATTCAAGGTACAAGCGCGCTTCCTCAAGGCGATCCCTGGCTTCCGTTACGCGCCCATAAGCAATCGCGTTGTCAACCGCCAGGGCAATCTGAGTGCTGATTTGTGACAAGAGGTTTAGGTCCGCGTGTCCGAAGTTGTCCGGCTGGCGGCTGCCCATCGCTATCACACCCAGAGGGCCGCCTGCGGTTACCATCGGGGCGATCGCCATCGAGGCGATGGACTCAGCTTTGACCCTCTCAACGAATACGGCCGGGAGCTTTTCGATCTCTTCGATCGACAGCAGTTCAGGGACGTGGGCGCGCAACTTTTCGTGATCGGCACCGCTAAATTCAGACATAGCAAGGGCGGTCAATGAACCTTTGCCGCTAGGGAAATCCCATACGACGGACTGAAGCTGGTTCGATTGTTTGTCGATGAGCCAAAATCCGGTGAAGTCGTTTTGAAAATAACTCCGGATGGATGTCGATGCCGACCGGAACAATTCATTAATGTCCAGCTTGGAAACGATATGGTTGTTGATCTCCAGCAACAGCCTGAGCCGATCCCGCTCTTTCACCACTTGTCGCTGATACAGCTCTGCGTTGTCCCTCGCCAGCGCGCATTCAAGCGCAACCGCAACGTGTGACGCCAGAGCACGAAGCATCTCTACGTCTTCGGGGGCAAATTCCTCGCCCGGCAACTTTGTCAGGGCGAGAAACCCGTATCGGTTCTGTGCGGTAGACACTGGAAACAAATAGGTACTTCGTCCGACAGCTTGGGCGGCAAACGGAGCCAACTCGGAATGCTTTAACATTTCCTGTGATACGTCCGGGAGGAACACAGGTTTCTGTTCCTCAAGCACTCTCGACACCGCGCCAATGCGCGAAACTTTCGTACCAACCTTGATCGTGGGCGCGTCCGGGTCTCGATCGAACTCGAGCATGCGCAGACTATTTTGCTCATCGTTTAAGACGTAGAGTTCGGTTCCGTGCAACCTCGAAGTGCTGGACACAACCTCACGCAGGCTGTGCAGAACGGATTTGACCGTGGGCTGATCAGCCAGCGCGCCGGACGCATCCAGCAAAATACGATATCGATCTTCGGTGCTCTTCATGACGTGGGTTCTCTACTGTCGTCAGCTTTGATACGTAGGCCGTATCATACCCCGAACTGTGTGCACGTGGTCAGTGTTCTCCCGGCACGGCATACGGGTGGATCAAATCTTAGGCGTGGAATTTCCAGGGTGGACTGTGGAAACACGCAGTGCTATTCTCCGGTCACCAAGGTTCTCAATTCACACCCGAGCGGTATACATTGCCGGCAGCTAATTGCCATGATCCGAACCATTAAGCCCATGGTCATGTTGCTTATCATCACCGCTGCGACGCCTCACCCTGGCTTTTCACAATCAAATCCCCACCTGCAAACGTTCTTCCGGCAGAGCGTCGGATTAACTGAGGATCAGATCGCCGCGATCCGAGAAGGACAGGCCGTGGCGAAAGCGGTGCCCTCCCGCACGCCGGCCGAAATATTCTTGTTTGGCGCGGTCTATATCCATGCTGCTCCTGAAGCTTACGTTTTGTTTGCCCACGATTTCGATCGGCTTCGCAAGCTTCCCAGTTATCCGGCCCTCGGCGCGTTCAGCAGTCCTCCACAGCTTTCTGACTTGAAAGATTTTTCGTTCGATAATGATGACATCCAAGCTTTGGATCGTTGCAAGCCCGGGAACTGCCTCATTCAGGGGCCCGCCAGTTCCATGGAAGAGTTTCATCGGTCCATCGACTGGTCCGCTCCCAACGTGAACGAGCAGGTGAATGAACTCTCGCGGAAAGCATTGTTGCAGTTTCTGCTTGCCTACCAGCGTGACGGCAATCAGGTGTTCGGGGTGTACAACGACAAGCATAAGCCGGTCGAGGTGGCGCAACAATTCGCCTATATGCTCAGCTACTACAAGGCTCTGCCCGAGCATCTACCGGAATTTTACGAATACCTTCTCTCATATCCGAACGCGAGGCCCGCAAACGTCGAGGACACATTCTATTGGGCCCGGGTGAAATTCGGGTTAAAGCCAACGCTGCGGATCGTGCACGTGGTGACCATGCGGGGGAAACCTAGCGACGAAGTAGCCTATGCCATTGCCGAGAAGCAGCTCTATTCGAGCCATTATTTCGAGACGGCGCTAGACCTATCCTTGTGCATCCGTGGCAGTGAAGACCTGACTCAACCGGGCTTCTATCTGATCATGGCCATGGGTTCCGAGCAGGCGGCTCTGACTGGTCTCAAGGGATCAATCGTTCGAAAAGCTGCCGTAGGTCGTTCGGTTTCAAGTCTCCGAAACGCGCTCACGACAATCAAGAATACCCTCGAGAGTAGGTAATGTTTGGCGAGAACATTAACCCAGGATGCAATGAAATGCCCATTACGCAAGCAGAGTAATGATTCATTCGGTGAGCTCAACTCCGAAACGAGCAGCGAGCTCGACAGGGGTGCTGAGTTTCGTCGTCACCGGGAGGTCGAGTTCCCGCCATGCTTGGAGACCTCCTTCAAGAACCCATACGTTTGAGATTCCCTTGCGACGCAACGAGAGAGCCGTACGAGCGCTGGTTATTTGATTGGGTGACGAACAGCATAAAACCATCTGAACATCCGGCGGAACTCGGACCTTGGCTGAAGTGCGCAGAGGGGTCGGAGAGATGCGCGCCGCACCGGGAATCCCAGGAATTGTGGTTGTATCCTCATGCCCTTCAAGATCCAACAGGTCCAGCACCGCCACCTTCTGACCCGCCTGCAGCTTCCGGTGCAAGAGCGCCGGGCTGACCGCTCGAAGCCGAAGTTGTCTCATGGTACGGAGCAATTCCCACGCTCTCCAGATGAAGTAGCAGAGAACGCCCGCAAGCAAAATCGCGAGGGTACCGCTTACGCGATCAAGCGTGGCCGCCACAATATCTAGGCGGTCGGCAAATAGATATCCTACGTAACAATACCCAGCAGTCCAAAAGATAGCACCTGCTGCGTCATAAAGGAGGAACGGAACGCTCGCCGCATTCAGCATCCCCGCTAGTGGCGGCATCAGGCCGTCCAGACCTGGAACGAATTTCGCGAACATTAAGCTTGGCAGCCCCCGTCGCACGAAGAGCCTCCGAGCCCTCACGGCACAATGCTGCCCGTCCATGCTGAAGGCGCAGAGAGCGCGCACGACTCGATGCCCCCACCACCGACCTGCTAGGAACCACGCATAATCCGCCAATAGGCAACCCACCACTCCTGCCAGAATAACGTTCCCGAGATTCAAGCTCCCGTTCGCCACAAGAGCACCGGCTGTAATCAAAAACAGGACTGCAGGGATCGGTAGACATAGCTGGTTCGCGAACACCGCCATCAGAATCGTCGGATAGGTAATTCCTGGAATGTGGTTAGTTGTCATGAACGAATTGCGCCTCCACTCCTTCCGTTATGCAGAACATCGGACAAGACCAGTGAGTTTCTCTATTTCCGTCTTGCACTTCGGTGAATTTGCGTGCGTGCAAAGCCGCCCACGAAGCCTGGCTGCGCCGATTCCCACTGCATGTTGAGGTGTGGTCTTCCGTCGGCTCCTTGAGTTAGTTGCCAGTGCATCTTTAAAGCAGTCATTCTTCCTCCTCTGATGCGAAAACCGCTGTTGCTATAAAGATGGCCATTTCGTCCAAGGCTTGAACAATTCAGCGGCTCATCGCCATTCACATCACAGTTATGACTCCTGTGAACCGCGCTCGTACGTCCCGCTCCGCCAGTAGTGCGAAGTAAGACCAGAACCGCGATCACATAAGCGCCGAATGAGAGTGACGGACCAAACCCATTTCCTACCTTGCATCGAGATGGCCAAACTTGGAGGTGAAAGGGGTGCTTCTAAATCATTGGTTTGAAATACAGATCATAGGATCTAACCGGCCACGATAGTCGATTTCGAGTCAAGCGCTGCCCGCATTCGGGCACCGGAATCGCGGCAGCGTCTCCAAAGCTCGTGTTTCTCATCTATTTCCTTTGGCACTCTAATTGCGGTTCGTACCGGCGGTTCAACGAAAAGGCACGCGACACGGCACACAGCGGGCCGTCATAAAGGAAGATGAGATATGCGTCGAAACGCGATTCGAACATCGACGATGCTGGCGGCGATCCTGCTGCTGCCATTACTGATCCTGGTGGCTCAGGAGACGAGTTCGCTCCTAATCGAGGGGCCACAGGGACAAACAAGAGTGATTCAGGTCCAGGGGAAAAATTATGTAGAAGTGGACGAACTAGCCCGGATCACGGGCGGATCGCTGCGCTTCGTACGGAACCAGATCATGCTGACACTGCCCGGTGGCGGCGATACGTCAGCGCACGCAGAGCAGTCGGCGCCCCAGCCAGCGGCCGGCTTTTCTAAGCCATTCCTCACAGCGGGGATTGAGACCATGAAGGAGATCCTTGAATGGCATGCTGCGTTAAAGACCGGCATCGAGCGAGGGTATCCGTTGTCGGATGTTTGGTTCGGGAATTACAGGAGGCAAATTCAATCGAGCTTAAAGCAGACCGAAGCGGCGGTGAGCACGGACCTGGATCAGAGGGCGCTTCCGCTACTGGCCAACGAGTTCAATACCATGAACGTCTTGACGGACAAATACCTGAAAATCACCGTGAGTAGGGACTATCTTGCCCCAGACTCCCTGAATAGCGACCCCCTGGATCAGAAATTATTGACGTGCTGGCAGTCGCTCGCGTCGATGGCGTCTTCGAATCAGTTTGTGGACGACGGTTCATGCCAGTAGGCAACCAACGAATCGGAAAGGTAGCTACCCGTTTCTTTTAGGTCGAACCAATACAACAACCGATCGCGGAGCCACTCGGTATGTCGCCTGCTGCAGTGCCGAACCGAACTCCGAGAAATCGTCGGGAGCTAGCAAAGCCGTGTCCACAACTCTCACCCAGTCCTGCGGTGCCCCCTCCTGGATTTGAAACTGCAATTCTTGCCAGTATGCGCTGATCATTACATAGATATCGTCATCATCCTGTGAGGCCCCGTGCAGGCAAAACGCAAGGCTTCGTGAATCTGGCGACAGATCGACCGCGGGTCCAACGCCGTACCAGGAAATGTCCTCGCGCCAGAATCTGCTGCGACAGAGAGAAGGATGCGATTTCCGGAACGCAATCATACTTTTAAAGAACCGAAAAATGTCTTGATTCGCCTGGAGCTGACTCCAGTCAAGCCAACTGATTTCGTTGTCTTGGTTATACGGATTGTTGTTGCCACATTGCGTGTTCAGGAACTCATCGCCCGACCGGAACATCGGGATGCCATTCGACAGCAGGAGCAGACAGCAGAAGTTCTTAACCTGTATCCGGCGCAGTGCCAGAACCGCCTCGGGAACGCCCTCGTCTCCTTCGTGTCCACAATTCCAACTGAAATTCTCGTCCATTCCGTCCCGATTGGTCTGGCCGTTTTTCCAGTTTTTTTTCTGATTATAGGAAACCAGATCGTACAACGTGAAACCGTCATGGACATCGATGTAGTTCACGGTTTGGTAGGCATGATAGGCATCGGCGCGGCTATCCGGAAACAGATCGTTGCTGCCATATATGCGGCTCATCAAGTCCGGGATCATGCCCGCGTCGCCCCTCACAAAACGGCGGACATCATCGCGAAACCGCGCGTTCCATTGGAGCCACGTCAGCCCCGGAAATCCACGTCCGAGTTGATACGCGCCAGTGTCCCAAGGTTCAGCGATCAACTTCAAAAGGCTCAACTCCGGATCGGCGGCAATTTCACTGAAAATTGGAGCATCTCCCCAATTGAGCGATCCATCGGCATTACGGCTAAACACGGATGCCAGGTCGAAGCGGAACCCATCAATGTGCATCTCGTTTTTCCAATACCGCAGGCTGTCCATGACCAGTTTGCGCACGTGCGGCTGGCTGAAGTTCAGCGTATTACCCGTGCCCGAATAATTCGCGTAAGGATTACCGGGTGCGGAGGATGGCATGTAATAACCTGCGCCATCAAAGCCTTTGAAACTGTAGAGGGGGCCACGATGGTCGCCCTCACACGTGTGGTTATAAACAACGTCGATCACTACGGCGATTCCTGCTTTGTGAAGAGCCTTGACCATTTCTTTGAATTCGAGATGCTGCCCATCGTCATTGCGCGTACACCCATACTGGGCATGCGGCGAGAAAAAGTTCAAAGGCATATAACCCCAATAATCCCCTTCGTGCGGGTCGCTCTGAAATACAGGCATCAATTCGACGACCGTTACCCCGAGCTCCTTCAAATACGGAATCTTGTCCACCAGTCCGGAGTAGGTGCCGGCACGCGAAGGGTGTACGCCAGAATTCGGGTTCTTCGTGAAGCCCCTTGCATGGAGCTCGTAGACGATTGCTTCGGATTCGGGGCGAGGTGCAACATCTCCGGTCCAATCGAACTCGACAGTATGCCCGGTCAGCACTCCCAGCGGCGCTTTTCCGGCATTGGGGCCGGGCACCGTGGCCAGCTTGCGGTCAAACTCTGGCGGAAAGAAAACACATTGGGCATAGGGATCGAGCAGAATTTTCTGAGGATCGAAGGTGTGAAGTTCAGAAATAACCTGCCCCGAGACCAAGTAGGCATAATAACGAGCACCGCGCATTTCATTGAGGGGCAGTCTGCAGTGCCAGATTCGTCCCGACTTGTTGCGGACGAAATCGAATGGGAATGTGAAAATCGGATTTGCCAGTTCCTCGGCGCAATAGAGCAACAGAGTGACGCTCTCCGCGTGCTCCGCATACACTGCAAAATTAAACGCCTGCTCCTCTTCGATCCAGGTTGCGCCGAGTGGCAATGGAGATCCTTCGGTTTGTGTCCACCGGCGTTTTTGCGGCGAGACTCCGGACCGATCTTCGCCGAATGCACAGTCCTTGTCAGCAGTCTTGTGAATCGGGTTGCTCACGTGTAATGACCTGGTCTTGTGCGTTGAGTTGAGCTGCTCCTTCTCATAATCCGGCGCCTTCCGCCTTCACCGGCTGAGCATTTGAACCCACGTTCGAGCAACGCTTCGACCTCTCCGTCAATTCACGCAGCCATTCGAAAGCGGTTGTCGACAGCATCTCCTCCGTGACGCGCCAGCGCCAGTTTCCACACGCACGGCCAGGTACGTTCATTCGGCTTCCAACGCCGAGTTCTAGAACATCCTGTAACGGCGTAACGCTCAAGGCTGACGCCGAAGACCATGCCAGCTCGACCAGCGCCGGCGCTGCTTCGGCACTGTTTTTGAGCTGGCGCTTGAGGTGGCTCGATAGAGTTTCTTTCTGGGAATCGGGCAACTGTTCGTACCATTCCCGCGTTGGCGGATTGTCATGCGTGCCCGTATACGCAACCGTGTTGCTGACAAAATTCTGCGGAAGATAAGGATTATCGGCGTGGCCATCGAACGCGAACTGTAAAACTCTCGTTCCTGGTACTTGAAATTGATCGCGCAACAATGCGACATCCGCGGTGATGATCCCCAGATCCTCGGCGATAAACGGCAAGCGCCCGAGTTCTTTCTGGATCGCTTGAAAGAAGCTGGCTCCTGGGCCTCGCACCCACTCGCCGGATTGCGCTGTCTTGGCTCCGGCTGGCACATGCCACGCCTCCGCGAAACCCCGGAAGTGATCCAGCCGAATCACGTCTACATGACCCAGCAGAGTGCGAATCCTGTCGATCCACCACCGATAACCCCTGGAACGAAGCGCATCCCAGTTGTAGACGGGATTGCCCCATAACTGTCCATTTGCGCTGAAGTAATCGGGAGGAACTCCGGCGACGAAACGCGGCCGCTGGCACTCATCGAGCAGAAAAAGCTCTGGATTCGCCCATGCGTCGCTCGAATCAGGCGAAACAAAGAACGGAACATCGCCAATCAGGCTCACGCCCTTAGCATGGGCGTATTCCATGATCTTATCGGCTTGCCGCAGCAGCAGAAATTGTTCGAGACGAAACAGATCAACCTCCCTGGCCAGTTCGCTACGTGCCTTCGCCAAAGCACCAGGCTTTCGCTGAACGAGATCCTCTGGCCACTCGAGATAGTAGGAGTCGCCGAACTTGTTCTTTAGCGCTCGAAAGAGCGCATAATCCTCGAGCCAGCTTGCCTGTGTTGCGCAGAATTCCTCATAAGCAGGACGAAGATCACTTCGCTCGCCGGACGTGAATCTCTTCCATGCCTTTCCGAGCAGCCTCTCTTTGAAAGGAATAACGGAATCATAATCGACCAGATCTGAAGGGAAGTGTGAAGCGCAGTCACTCGCGTCGAGCAGTCCATCCGAGATCAGGCCCTCCGGGCTGATGAGCAGGCCATTGCCCGCAAACGAAGACAGTGATTGGTATGGCGAATTGCCATAACCGGTGGGACCCAGCGGCAATGCCTGCCACCAGCCTTGGCCGGCGTCATGGAGGTCGTCAACCCAGGAAAACGCAGATGGACCTAAATCGCCGATTCCATGCGGTGAGGGCAGGGACGTAACATGCAGCAGGATGCCAGAACTGCGGTATTCGGACGGAAACGGCGGAAGCATTCCCGCGTCTGAACCGGCGCTCATGAGCGACCCGCTGCCGACGAATGCAATGCGTTGTTCACTATGTTCTGGGCCTCAGTCACGATCGAGTTCAGATGCTGCTCGCTTTGGAAGCTTTCGGCGTAGATTTTGTAAATGTCCTCTGTCCCTGAAGGGCGGGCAGCGAACCAGCCGGTTTTCGCCACGACCTTTAGCCCTCCGATCGGGGCATTATTGCCGGGCGCGCGCGTCAACTTGGCCATGATCGGCTCACCTGCGAGACCCGATTCCTTGACCGCATCTGGCGAGAGCTGCTGCAATTTGTTTTTCTGCTCAGGGTAGGCCGGAGCGTCGATGCGGGTGTAATAAGAAGTGCCAAACTCCCCTGTCAGTTCGCGATAGTGCTCACCTGGATCCTTGCCGGTGCGGGCGGTAATCTCCGCTGCAAGAAGATCCATGATGGGGCCGTCCTTGTCCGTGGTCCAGACCGTTCCGTCGCGCCGTAGAAAACTCGCCCCAGCACTCTCCTCGCCGCCGAAACAGCAGGAACCCCCGAACAGGCCCGGCACAAACCACTTGAAACCCACCGGCACTTCGCGCAAATGACGGCCGAGTTTTCTCACGACGTTGTCAATCATGCTGCTGCTCACGAGTGTCTTGCCAACTGCTGCTCCGTTCCGCCACTGTGGCCGATGCGTGAGCAAGTACCGTATCGCTACTGCGAGGTAATGGTTTGGGTTCATCAGTCCGTCTGTCGGCGTGATAATTCCGTGTCGGTCTGCATCTGGATCATTTGCAAAAGCGATTTGATATCGATCTTTCAACGCCACAAGTCTGGCCATGGCGTAAGGACTGGAACAGTCCATGCGGATCTTGCCGTCGTGGTCCACGGTCATGAAAGAGAAGGTCGGGTCAATCATTGGGTTGACGACCGTAATATTGAGCCCGTACATCGCAGTGATCGGTTCCCAATACGGGCGAGCGGCCCCACCTAAGGGATCTACGCCAAGCCGTAACCTCGCGCCGCGAATGGCCTCCATATCGACAACACTCTTGAGATCACGCACGTACGGCAACATCAGATCTTCTTGGTGCGTTGTAGACGCCGCGATGGCTTTGTTGAAAGGCAGTCGTTTCACACCCACATTGCCCGATCGTAGCAATTCGTTGGCCCTGGTTTCCACCCAATGGGTTACGTCGGTGCCCGCGGGCCCTCCGTTCGGCGGGTTGTACTTAAAGCCTCCATCCTCTGGCGGATTGTGCGATGGCGTAATCACAATCCCATCCGCGAAATGTTCTTTGCGACCGCGGTTGTACACAAGAATGGCGCGTGAGATCACCGGGGTTGGTGTCTCGCCGTCATTTTGCTGAATGACAGTCTCCACGTTGTTCGCCGCTAGCACCTCAAGGGCAGTGCGCTGCGCAGGGCTCGACAGTGCATGGGTATCTTTGCCCATATAGAGCGGACCGTCCGTTCCTCGTGATCGGCGGTAATCGCAAATTGCCTGGGTTATTGCAAGGATGTGGGCTTCCGTAAACGTGCCTTGAAAAGGCGAGCCACGATGTCCGCTCGTGCCGAAGTGGACAAGTTGGTTGGGATCTTCCAGGTCAGGGCGCCGCCGGAAATAGTCCTTCTCCAGTCGAGCGACATCCACCAGCATTTCTTTGGGAGCCGGTTTGCCCGCGAGCAACGAACTCGAGCTTCGCTGCCCTGCAGTGCCCGGGAGCCGCGGTTCTACGGGATTGGACATGGTTCTGCCTTCCAGATGTCGCGAGCATATTCGGCAATGGTACGGTCGCTCGAGAATCTTCCCGAGCTCGCTATATTCAAAATTGCTTTGCGTGCCCACTCACCCGGGTTTGCATACAACGCCCCTGCGGCTTCTTGTGCCTGGCAATACGAGGTGAGGTCCGCCAGGTGCATGTAGTAGTCACCGTTCGTCAAAAGCGTGTCGCGCAACGGAGCGAAAATTCCCGGTTCGTTCCGGCTGAAATAGTCCGAGAAAATGAGATCCAATGCCGCTCGCGTTTCTGGCTCATTATCGTAGTGCCAGTGGGGGTTGTACCACCCACGATTGTTTTCCACTTGCTCGGCCGTGAGACCGAACAGGAAGAAATTCTCTTCACCGGCTTCCTCAGCCATTTCGATCGTCGCGCCGTCGCGGGTTCCGACCGTCAAGGCTCCATTCATCATGAATTTCATATTGCTCGTTCCGCTCGCTTCGTACCCGGCGGTAGAGATTTGGTTCGATACATCGCTCGCGGGAATCAGGCGCTCGGCAAGCGACACGTTGTACTCAGGCAGGAAAACAACGTTGATTTTGCCGCGTGTTGCAGGGTCGCCATCGATAGTCGCCGCGAGGTTGTTGATGAATTTGATGATGAGCTTCGCGAGATGATAGGCGGGCGCCGCCTTTCCGGCAAAGAAAAACGTGCGCGGCACAATCTCAATGTTTGGATTTGTTCGCAGCCGGTTATAGAAAACGACAATCCTCAACGCGTTCAGCAGTTGTCGCTTGTATTCGTGGATGCGTTTGATCTGACAGTCGAAGATTGTGCCTGCGTCCACCTCTTGTCCCGACGTCGACTTCAGCCAATCAGCGAATCGCACCTTGGCTTCACGCTTCGAAGCGAGAAATGCATCACGAAAGCCGCTGTCATCGGCGAGTGCCCTCAATGCTCTCAGCTCGCTCAGGTCAGTGATCCACCGCTCACCAATAGCCTCCGAAATCGCCCTGGCTAGTTTGGGATTGGCTTGCAGCAACCATCGCCGAGGAGTCACCCCATTGGTCTTATTGCTGAAGCGCTCAGGGTACATCTCCGCCAGATCTCTCACGGTGGTCGTGCGCAAGAGTTTGGAGTGGATTGCCGCCACGCCATTCGTACTGTGCGACCCAACAATTGCTAGGTTGGCCATGCGGATTTTGCGTTGGCTGCTCTCTTCGACAAGGCTGACGCGAGATACGCGATCGTCATCGCCGGGGAAGCGGCGGCGAACCTCGTCCAGAAGACGCCGGTTAATCTCGTAAATGATCTCCAAATGGCGCGGAATAAACATCTCGAATAACTCTACCGGCCACTTCTCAAGCGCTTCCGGGAGCAGCGTGTGATTTGTATATGCCAGCGTCTTCTTGGCCAAATCCCACGCATGGTCCCATCCCAAGTGGGCGTCATCTAACAAGATTCTCATCAGCTCGGCAACCGCCAACGATGGATGCGTATCATTCAGCTGGATCGCCGCCTTCTCGGGCAGTTGCTCCCAATCTCTATTAAGTCGCCAAAACCGCCTTACGATGTCCGCGAGTGAGCATGCCACCAGGAAGTATTCCTGGACGAATCGCAATCCCTGGCCCACCACTGTTGAATCGTTGGGATAGAGCACGCGTGTGATCGACTCCGCCCCGAGAGTCTCCGCTAATGCGCCTACGAAATCACCGGCACCAAATTCCTTAATATCGAAGGCATCCGGCGCTGCCGCGGCCCACAGTCGCAGGGTGTTGATGGTCTTCCCACCGTAGCCAACGATTGGGCGATCGAACGGTATGCCGAACCAGGTTGACGGCTGAGCGGGCACCAGTTGAAAGCTGCCCCCGGTCAGCTTGAACGAGCAACCCAGTTTCACTTCCACCATCTCGACAGGTCGCGCGACCTCCCAGGGATCGCCCCAGCGGATCCAATTGTCGGGATTTTCCTTTTGCCATCCATCCGCAATGGTTTGCTTGAACATGCCGTACTCATAGCGTAGACCGTATCCCGTGGCCGGGAGTTGCGTGGTGGCCATGGACTCTAGGAAGCACGCTGCCAGGCGCCCCAGACCTCCGTTACCGAGACCCGCATCAGGTTCCTGCTCCAGCAGTTCGAGCCAATCGAGTCCTTTCTCCTTGACGGCCCCTTGAACCACTGGGTTCAGCAACAGGTTGGTTATGTTGTTTGTCAGCGAGCGGCCGATCAGAAATTCCATCGAGAGGTAATAAACGCGTTTGGCGTTTGTCTTTTCGTACGTGCTCCTGGTCAGCGCCCAACGCTGGGCCAGCACGTCTCGAATCGAATGGGAAACCGCCTCGAAACGTTCTCGCGCCGTCGCGACCTGCGGGTCGATCACGCGGTCAAAGATCAAATGTCGTTCGTAAAGTGCGTTTGGCGAACCGGAAAATGCAATCGGGCCGCACCCATACTGTCTGAGAAGTTCTGACAGGTGCCATTCCTCTGGTGTTCTCGGGGGGACTCGAACCAGTTCCGGCGCTGTTACATCTTTTTTGCTCATTGAAAATCCTCAGTTCTTTGATTCAACGTTCTCGCCCGGGATGCTGGGAAACACCATTTCATCTATGTCCACTTGAAAAGAGCAGCACATTTCCCATCTCACAGCCCGAATACGCTGCACTACTCGGTCAGCCTGCTCACCAACCTGCGGGAGAGACTCCACGCTGTTTGCCATGACGTACAACGTACACCACTGGAAATACTTCGCTCATTCTGCCCCCATCGCCTCTCGCGCCTCAGTTCACCGGCGCCTTCTGTGGTCGCCGAGTATGCCTCAGCTTCCAGCACTCTTTTGCGATCGCCCAATCCTCCTCGGCTCGAATCACCAGAACGCGCACACTAGAATCCGGCGTGGAGATATCCTGGTCAAGCAAAGGTTTTGCATTCGCGTTGCAGTTCAACCGCAAGCCGGCAAACTCCAGCCCGCGGCATGCCGCGGCTCGCACCTCGGGTGAGTTCTCGCCCACTCCCGCGGTAAACACCACTGCATCCACTCCGCCCAGTACAGCAGCCATGCCGCCGATCGCGGCTCGGATGCGGTGAACGTAGATGTCGAATGCCAGCTTCGCCCTCTCGTTTCCTTGCTGGACGGCGGCTAGGATGTCGCGCATATCGCTCGACAGCCCAGAAATGCCGAGCAACCCCGACCGCTGGTTCAGCAGTTCATCAATTCGTTGACCATCCAGCCGATCCTGGCGGATCAGGTAAGTTAAGATTCCTGGATCCACCGCACCAGATCGTGTCCCCATCATCAGCCCATCTAGAGGAGTGAAGCCCATCGTCGTATCGATGCTGTGGCCGTTCTGAATCGCGGCGATCGAGCAACCATTGCCCAAATGGCAGTTCACCAGCTTGAGGGACTTGGGATCCCTCCCCATCAGTTGACCTGCACGATCGGTGCAGTATTGATGATTGATGCCGTGGAATCCGTACCGGCGAATACCTCTCTTGAACCAGTCATAAGGACCAGGATAGATCGCCGCCGCTGCCGGCATTTGTTGATGAAATCCCGTGTCGAAAACCGCGACCTGCGGAACGTCTCCGAGAAGCTGCTCGATAATACGAACGCCTTCCAGCTCCGCCTGAATGTGCAATGGCGCGAATGCCGATACGCTTTCGATGGCTGAATGCACTTCTGGCGTGAATGAGACTGGTTTGGTGAGATGCGGACCGCCGTGAACCAGCCGGTGTCCCACGACATCAATTTCCGCCTCGGACCGGATAGCGCGTGTTTCTCCGTCGCACACGGCACGCAGCAGACGCCGAATAACCTGCTCGCGTGAAGAGACAGGGAGTTTTTCTTTCAGGGTGCCACCTTGCTGGTTTTTCACTGAGATCCAAGCCGAATCGGTACCCCACTCGATTTTCCCCTCCCACAAGGGCGTGGAGGCAGTTTCTGCTGGCATTTCACCAATTTCGTAGAGGCAGGCTTTCTGGCTGCTTGATCCCGAGTTGAGAGCGAGTATTTTCATGGTCATGCGGAAGAATAATTTCGGCTCTTTGGTAATCCTTAGTGCTAGCCCAGGCAAGCTGTAGCTACAGGGGCCATCTCCATCCCGTAATCTCTGGACTGTCGATGCCATGCTTGTAAGCGTACGCGCGGCAAGCGATCTGCGCGTTGCGGAATTTCTCTTTGGCATGGCCACCGGTCTTCTGCAGCTGGGGAATTCGGTCGATGGCGTCAATGGCCAGACTGAAACGGTCGGTCTCGTTGTTCATAGCCAACTCCATTGGCGTGTTGATATTGCCCTTCTCCTTATATCCCCGCACGTGGAGAGACTTGTTCGTGCGCGCATAAGCCAAGCGGTGGATCAGCCAGGGATATCCGTGGAAGTTGAAAATGATCGGCTTGTCGGTGGTGAACAGCGAATCGAAGTCCCTATCGCTCAAACCGTGCGGATGTTCTTTGGTCGGTTGCAGCTTGAAAAGATCGACCACATTAATGAAACGAATCTTGATCTCGGGGAACTCTTGTCGCAAGAGCGACGTTGCAGCCAAAGCCTCCTGTGTAGGGATATCCCCGGCGGAAGCCATTACCAGGTCGGGCTCGCTTCCCTGGTCATTGCTGGCCCAATCCCAGATACCGATCCCCTTCGTGCAATGCGTGATGGCTTCGTCCATATTCAGATACTGCAAGTGCAGCTGCTTGTCGGAAACAATCGCGTTGATGTAGTTCTCGCTGCGCAGGCAGTGATTGGCCACAGAGAGCAAGCAATTAGCGTCCGGAGGCAAGTAAATACGAGTTACCGTGGCGCTTTTGTTGAGAACCACGTCCAGAAAACCGGGGTCCTGGTGCGTGAAGCCATTGTGGTCCTGCCGCCAGACCGTAGATGTGATCAACAGGTTAAGCGAAGCGATTTTCCGACGCCACGACAACTGATTGGAGATGGATAGCCACTTGGCGTGCTGGTTGAACATGGAATCGATGACGTGGACAAAGGCTTCATAGGTAGATAAGAAGCCGTTCCGGCCTGTAAGCAAGTACCCCTCGAGCATGCCCTCCATAGTGTGCTCGCTGAGCATCTCGACCACGCGCCCGTCAGTAGCCAGTTCGCCGCCATCCTCGTCTTCTGGAAAATACTGAGCAATCCAAAACTTTTTCGAAGCCTGGTAGACCGCCTGGAGTTTGTTCGAGGTGGTTTCGTCGGGGCCAAACACGCGGAAGTTGTCCACATTCATATTCATGACATCGCGAAGGAAGTTTCCCAAGGGCGGCACATTTTCCGCCTCAATCGTTCCAGGGCGATCCACCTTCAGCGCGTATTCGCAAAAGTTCGGTAGGCGGAGAGCCTTTCTCAATGTTCCGCCGTTCGCATGCGGGTTGGCACTCATTCGGCGGGTTCCCTTGGGTGCAAGCTCTTTCAGTTCTGCAACCAACCGACCGTTCTGGTCGAACAACACTTCAG
This sequence comes from Candidatus Sulfotelmatobacter sp., assembly GCA_049792875.1. Lineage (GTDB taxonomy): Bacteria > Acidobacteriota > Terriglobia > Terriglobales > Acidobacteriaceae > Sulfotelmatobacter. The sequence continues at coordinate 1,520 of JBARBI010000317.1, read as the reverse complement.
GTTTCTGGTCGCGCATCCACTTCTCTAAGATGCGCAACTGCTCGGGGTTCTTCTTCACATCAGTCAACGGAACCTGGTGCGCACGCCAAAAGCCTTCGACCCGGTGACCGCCCACCTCCTGCGGTGCGCCCCAGCCCTTCGGAGAGCGCAACACGATCATCGGCCAGCGCGGTCGCTTAGCCACTCCGGTCGCGCGGCATTCCCGCTGATGCTTCTGGATTTCGAGGACGCATTGTTCGATCGTCGCCGCCATTGCTTGGTGCATGCTGTCCGGATCCGAGCCTTCGACGAAGTAGGGCGTCCATCCGTAGCCCCGTAACAGGTCCTCCAGCTCTTCATGGGTAATCCGCGCCAACAGCGTGGGATTGTTAATCTTGTAGCCGTTTAAGTGCAGGATCGGCAGCACTGCTCCGTCGCGCATCGGGTTCAGAAACTTGCTGATGTGCCAGGAAGTGGCCAGTGGCCCGGTTTCGGATTCGCCGTCGCCCACTACTGCGGCGACGATCAACTCTGGATTGTCGAACGCTGCGCCGCAGGCGTGCGAAAGCACGTATCCTAACTCGCCTCCCTCATGAATAGAACCGGGAGTCTCCGGCGTGCAGTGGCTACCGATGCCACCGGGAAAAGAAAACTGTTTGAAGAACTCGTGCAGGCCTACTTCGTCCTCGCTCTTTTCCGGGTAAATTTCAGAGTACGTGCCTTCGAGATAGGCCGGCCCTAAAACGCCTGGCGCGCCGTGTCCAGGGCCAGCCATGAAGATCATGTCGAGATCGAATTTCTTAATGAGTCGATTCAGGTGAATGTAGATGAAAGCTAGCCCTGGGCTTGATCCCCAATGTCCGAGCAGGCGGTTCTTGATGTGCTCGGGTGTCAACGGTTCCTTCAACAAAGGATTCGCCTGGAGATAGATCATGCCGAGCGCCAGATAATTGCACGCTCGCCAGTATGCATGGATTTTTCTCAGCTCCTCTGAAGTCAACGGCGTTCCGTCCACCGTGGAGCGCGCCTTCCCGTACGCACTCAGCGAGACGGATGCGGGTTCCTCAACTAGTACTCTCGACGACATTTTGGCTCCTTGACGGTGCACTCTGCTGAAGACAGCTCCTGTGGCGAATCTTCTGAAGCACGGCACTGCCGAGATTGACCAAGATCGAAAACTCGCTGCGCCGCGTTTGCTCAAGTCATCTTTACGCAAGCAGAGTGCCACTCATAAACAACGAGAAAATAGGAGCTTCCTGCACAGTGCGGGACTTGGATGCCCGAATGCAGGCAGTGGTGACGGGCAATGGGTTTGTCGGATCCCTGAATTTCCGGCCGCTTTGCTAGGGGAATCGGCATGAGTGAAAGCGTTGGTCTGACCGCATGCCGTCAGCACGCGCGGTATCTGGGTTCCTCACATGATGCGAGGGGATCAGCCGAGTTCTCGTTATGTTCTTCACGCGGACCCACTTGAGCGAACAATTCGAGGTGCGGCTCCCGCTAGCCACTCAAATGCATTGGCCAATCGAGCATTACTGACG
>JBARBI010000316.1:0-2632 GCA_049792875.1 Candidatus Sulfotelmatobacter sp. | reverse complement strand
TCTTCACCTCGTATGCGCAATTGATGGGCACCCCCGCCTACATGAGTCCCGAACAGATGGAATGGAGCGGGTTGAACCTGGACACCCGCAGCGACATTTACTCACTCGGAGTATTACTTTATGAACTGCTGACGGGTCACACCCCCTTTGACACGAAGGATTTGTTGAAATTAGGGGTGGACGAACTAAGACGCACGGTGCGGGAGCAGGACCCGTTGAGTCCCTCGGCCAAACTCCAAACGCTGAACAACGAGGAATTGACCAAGACCGCCAAGAGGCGACACATCGAACCGCCCCGGCTGTTGTCTCAGCTTCGAGGTGATTTGGATTGGATTGTGCTTAAGTGCCTCGAGAAGGACCGCACCCGCCGCTATGCGACAGCCAACGGGCTGGCAATGGACATAGAGCACTACCTGAAGGAGGAAACTGTACTCGCGCGTCCACCCAGCCAGTTGTATCGCCTGCAGAAGCTCGTGCGCAGAAACCGAATGTTGTTCCTGTCCGGAGCCGCCGCTGCCGCGGCCTTGCTCCTGGGCACTATCATTTCGACAATGATGTTTGTTAAAGAGCGGGAGGCCCGAACTTCCGAGGCGCGGCTGAGGAGAGAGGCTGAATTGAGAGAACAGGCGTCTCATGTCGCGTCGTTGGTGACCCAAGGCCGTTTTGACCAGGCCGACAAACTCGCGACAAGTCTTCCTCTGGACAAACCTTCCGTCGAGATTTCTTCCGAATTGCGGACCTTGGGTGATTGGCACGCCCTTAATGGCCGCTGGGCCGAAGCGGCCGCGCGGTTCGAGTCAGTGCTGAAGGTGAACCAACTCGATGCTGCGGACTTGGTTGCCGAGGATCAATTGAAACTGGCGGCGGCCTTGCTCCAAGCCGGAGACCGGCGGGGTTACGAGCAATTCCGCCAGGTCGAAGTGGCCAGACTGAGCCCCACCGATGTCGCCTCCGATTACCGGACGTTCAAACTCGGTCTGCTGCTGCCATCCGAAACAAACATGCTGAACGTGTTTGTTCTCGGAGCGGATCTAGTCGAAAAAACTTTGCCGGATGGGAAAGAGATGCGCCCAAATCAGCGTCATGTGGCGCAATGGTCGGAGGCGCTGGCTTTGCTGGAGTATCGGCACGGCCATTTTCAGGAAGCCATGAACTGGGGTTATCGCTGCCAGGGCTATACCGCAGATAGCGCCGCGCAAACCGCTACCACGTCTCTGATCATGGCCATGTCGGGCTGGCAATCGACCGAATCGACCGGTTACGAGAACGTGGTCGCAAAATGGACTGCAGCCTACGAGTTGATCCAGGCAAAGTCGCAGGAAGGCCTCCGTATCGGGAGCGCCCGTTCCATATTGTTTCCGGGGACACCGCAAGACCTCGAGGGTTCCTGGTACGATTGGGTCATTGCGGATCTCCTGATGAGCGAGTGCGATGAGCTCATTGCGCAGAGCGATCGCACTCTGGATCCGTGGTCCAGGTTCAATGCTGCTTCCAATGAAACCGCCGTAGCTCTTGCCCGCGCACTAGGCCAGTGGCATGCCATACGCGGTGAATGGGAACTGGCGCACAACCGCTTTTCCCAGCTGCCCGAGGACGGTCCTGCCTATGATTATTTGCTTCGTGCGATGACTGCGCTAAAGCTGGGTGAAGAGTCAGAGTTCTCTACTGTTCGCGACCAGACCATCAGCCGGTTCAACGGCACAACGGATCTGAAAACCGCCGAGTTTGTCATGCTCGCGGCTCTGCTCCGGCCTGTTGATAACATAACCGCAGCGAACTTGAAGCCTTTTGCCCACGTTGTGGAACGCGCCGTGGCCGGCGCTGCGCCAGAAGAAAAAACGCAGACGCCTGGCCCATGGGATTTAACATTGCTCGGGCTGTTTGAATACAGACGCGGCAATTACGCCAACACTCTCGATTTGTCCCAACGCGGTCTTGTTGCCTCCGCGTATATCCCCATGCCCGCGGCAATGGATCGGCTCGTCCGGGCCATGTCTTTCCACAAACTGGGAGAACAGGCGAGTGCACGCTCAGAGCTTGACGAGGCAAAGAGCCTTGTCCAAAGCGGGCAGAATGTCGGATTCGACAGCTGGAACTGGAGTGCGTGGGTGGCCGTTCGTCTCCTGCTCCAGGAGGCCGACGGCTTGATTCCGCAAGCGCCGCTTGCCGAACCACAAAAATAGGTTTATGGAAAACTCCAGTGACATCCGGTACAATTTAAGGTTCGATTCCGATTTTGCCGCCAGTGTGCTGCTTGACCTCGCGCAAGAACGGTCCCTGGATGGGTTGATGGAAAAGACGCTTTGTGCGGCGATGACCCAGGCTGAAATTGCCCGAGTAGAAATTTGGTTGATTGAAAAAGGGGATATTTGTTCGCGTTGCGCGCAAAAGCCGCGATGTCCCGATCAAACGCGCTGCCTGCATTTGATTGCCGCCTGTGAAAACTCGGCGCCGGCTGGCGCGAGTGAGTCTTCGTTCTTTTATAAGACTCAAGAACGAATCCCGCTAGGCGTCGGCTTTATGGGCCGGATTGCCACGACCGGACAACTGACCGAGTTGCAGAATTTGGGCGACGCTCGCGGCGAATTTTCAGTTCTGGGATCGTTACAGATAGACGGAATTCGACAATGCG
>JBARBI010000315.1:0-13068 GCA_049792875.1 Candidatus Sulfotelmatobacter sp. | reverse complement strand
TAACTGACCGGTTCCTTTGCGTATCCGATGTACACTACGCGTCCGGTGAATGCGACTTCTTCGACCGCTGCTCGGAACGTTGCCGCGGTGCCAATCGCTTCGATGGCAACATCCGGTCCCCGGCCTTCGGTCATTTCCAGCAATCGCTCGCGTAGCGGCTCTCGGGTGCTATTAATGGTGAGTTGAGCGCCGGCCATGCGCGCCAGTTCGAGTTTTTCGTCATCCACATCGATACAGATCGTTCGCGCACCCCGAGAACTTGCAGCCGCTACGACCCCAAGGCCCACTCCGCCACAACCCCAAATCGCAATCGTGTCGTTGGCGGTTACACGTCCACGTGTGACGGCATGAAATCCCACGGTAAGAGGTTCCACCAAGCACAACTCCGTCAGCGTCAACTTGGCGGGATACAGCTTTTCTCGCGGTATCACAATGAATTCGGTGAGTGCGCCATCCCTTTGCACACCGAGAGTCTGGTTCAACTGGCAAGCGTTCGGACGTCCGCGTAGGCAGGAAGAGCATTTCCCGCAGCTGGTGTATGGAGAGACCGCTACGTTCGTGCCCGCTGACAATATGGCTTCGCGTCCGAGGTCTTGAAGGACGGTGGCCGCTATTTCATGCCCCAAAATCCGAGGATATGTGACGAGAGGATTGAGTCCGCGAAATGAATTCAGATCGCTTCCGCAGAAGCCTACGAATCGCACCTTGAGCAGCACATTCGTGTCTGTGAGCACCGGATCGGCGATGGTCTCCAGACCAGCCTGACCCGGTTTGCGAAGCACAAGCGCTCTCATGTCTGTACTCCGTGGAAAATAATCGGTAAAGTTACCGATGTCAACCATAGAAGCTCGGGACTCAGAAACTGGCTTCCGTGGCCAGGGTCTATTTAGGTTCGATGGTTCGCGGCACAAGAGGGCGATCTGAGCTTCTAAACTGACGAGTTGCCTATGAACATACGAATGAAGGACATCGCCAAAGACCTTGGAGTATCCCTGATAACCATTTCCAAGGTCCTGAGAAATCATCCTGACATCGGAGATGAGACCCGTGAGCGGGTCCTCGCGCGCGTGAAAGAACTGGACTATCGTCCCAACTTTGCTGCCCGTAGCCTGGTGACCGGGCGCTCGTATCTTGTGGGCCTGGTTGTTCCCGATCTGCTGCACCCCTTCTTTGCGGAGGTTGCCAAGTCTCTCTCCGAAGTTTTGCGACAAAGCGGCTACTATCTGATCGTCTCTTCGTCTGATGAAGATCCGGATCTGGAGGATGTCGAGATCAATCACTTGCTGGCACGCCGGCTTGACGCCTTAATCATTGCATCGTGCCGCACGACCGTAGACGTTTTCTTTCATGTCGAAAAACAGAACACACCCTATGTATTGATCGATCGATGCTTGCCCGGTCTTTCGGCGAACTTCGTCGGTGTAGATGATGAATCGGTGGGAATGCTCGCCACTAAGCACTTGATTGATATTGGCTGCAAAAAGATTGCTCACATTTGTGGACCGGAGATCAGTCCCGGAATTCGCCGGATGGAAGGATATAAACGCGCCCTCGTGCAAGCTGGGATGAAAATCGTCGACGATTACATCATCACGCAGCGCAAGGGAGATGTCGGAACCAAACAGGGCGGCGCAGAAGCCATGCGCCAACTCCTCAGTCTCGAGCCCAGACCGGACGGGTTATTCTGTTTCAATGATCCTTTGGCAATGGGCGCTATGAATTTTGCTCTGGATCACGGAGTTCGAATCCCGGAGGATTTGGCGGTCGTGGGATGCGGAAATCTCCACTACGACGACTCGCTTCGTGTCCCACTCTCCAGCATCGACCAGCACAGCCGGAAAATCGGAGAAGAAGCTGCCCGAATTGCGCTGCGCATTCTGAACTCAAAAGCACTCCCAAAGCCGGAAACTGTGGTGATGCAGCCCGAGTTGATTGTGCGCGAATCGACACACCGACGCATGAGTAAGAGCATTTCAAAAAAGGTGCGAACAGGAGTCAAACGAAACCAAAGCCGTTAAAACGGCTCCCTCGCTTTCGCAGAACTTTGGTGTCGCCTGGATTTGCTTTGCGCAGTTCGCTACAGTTAGCGATAACGTCATGCGAATGAGATCGACCTTACTTCCATCGAGCAGGCTCTGGACTTCTCTTTTCTTCGGCCTGTGCTGCCTAACCTGGATGGCGAAACAGGCAACTGCCCAATTGTGGGATGTGCCCCCGCTACCTCCAGTCAAGTACGCGCAAGCTCAGGACGGTATTAGAGCGACGATCGGGAACGAGAGCGTTCACATTTCCGTTTGCCGTCCCTCCGTTATCCATTTCGTGTCTACGCCCGAACCGCCCACTACTCGACAAATTAAGCCGTGGATGCTCGATTCAAAGGAATCATGTCCAGGTGCAAAGTTTAAAGTGTCAGAAACAGCTGATGCCGCGATCCTCACCACCGATACGCTGAAGATCGAGCTCTCGCTCAAGTGGGGCAACGTCCAATTCAGCACGGCAGGGGGCGAGAATCTCTTGCGCGAGCGGAACTCGATTCCCCGCACCTACGAACCTGCTGAACTGAATGGCGAGAAGACATTTCACGTTGAAGACAGGTTTGCCCCGGATTTCTCGGAAGGTTTCTACGGTTTGGGCCAACACCAGAGCGGAATGTTCAACTATCGGGGCGCCACGGTCGAACTTGGGCAAAACAACACCGATGTCGCAATTCCTTTGCTGTTGTCGAGCAAAGGCTATTCCTTGATGTGGAACACCGCCTCACTGACGCACGTCGATAATCGCTTCCCGCTGGAACTTAATTTGGATTCACTTGCCGGTCATGCCGTCGACTACTACTTCATTTACGGCCCAGAGATGGATCAGCTCATCCACGAGTATCGGAACCTTACCGGGCATACGCCGATGTTGCCGAAGTGGTCGTACGGATTCTTTCAGTCGAAGGACCGGTATGTTTCGCAGGAAGAAGTTCTGGCAATCGCACATCGCTATCGCGAACAGCACATACCACTCGACGGAATTGTTCAGGACTGGTTCTGGTGGAGATCAGAAGGTGATCCGATCTTCAATTCCAATTTCCCCGACGTTCCCGGCGAACTCAAGCAACTCCATGATGAACACGTCCATGCCATGCTTTCCGTCTGGGGGCTGTTTGATTCCAAGTCTAAGAACTTCCTGCAAATGACGCAGCAACACCTGGATGTCCCCAATGCCCATGTTTACGATGCTACGAATCCCAAAGCGCGTGATTTCTTTTGGAACAACCTTGCTGGCAAGCTCTTCTCTCTAGGTTGGGACGCATTCTGGCTCGACAGCGCGGAACCAGAAGAATATTGGCCCCACATGGGGGACGCTATTTTGCGGGACAAGAAGATCTCGATCGGCAATGGCGCCGAATACACGAACATCTTTCCATTCATGCACACGCTGGGCGTTCAGGAACACTGGAAAGCTTCCAGCGAACAGAAGCGAGTTTTTCTTCTGACGAGGTCTGCCTTCCTCGGCCAGCAGCGAGTTGGAGCGGCAGTCTGGTCAGGTGATGTGTACGGCTCGTACTGGGGGTTGCGCCATCAAGTGGCCGCTGGGTTGAACCTCGCGCTCTCCGGATATCCTTATTGGACAACGGATATCGGCGGCTACTGGCCGCCGCATGACAAACCTGTCGAGGACCCAACATTCCAGGAACTCTATGCACGTTGGTTCGAGTACGGAACCTTCTGCCCGATTTTTCGCACACATGGTCACCGCCCACAGAATGAGATCTGGGCCTTCGACAAGGTCGAGCCGATTCTTATCAACTACGACAAGCTGCGCTACCGCCTCATGCCCTATGTCTATTCCTTGGCGTGGCGAGTAACAGACGACGACTACACGATCCAGCGGCCACTGGTAATGGACTGGCGCGCCGATGTCAGAGTTCGGGATATCGGTGATCAGTTCATGTTCGGTCCCGCGCTCCTAGTCAACCCTGTGCTGCAGCCAGACGCTACTCACAGGGCCTTGTATCTGCCGGACGCCCCAACTTGGTACGACTTCTGGACGGGGAGTTCGCAAACCGGAAGGCGGGAAATCGACGCCGCGGCTCCTCTCGATCGTATTCCGCTGTACGTGCGGGCTGGTTCGATTCTTCCGCTCGGTCCGGAAATCGAGTACGCGGACGAGAAGCCTGCAGGACCGATCGAACTGAGAATATATCCGGGAGCGGATGGAGATTTCGATCTCTATCAAGACGCCGGCGACAACTACGACTATGAGCACGGCGCGCACTCTCTGATTCCAATTCACTGGTCGGAGTCGAATCGAACTTTGACGATCAGTCAGCGAGAAGGGGAATACCCCGGAATGCCCGCCAGCATGGAGATGAAGGTGGTATTGGTATCTGCCGGACACGGAACGGGACTTGAACCGACCGCGAACCCGGACAAGCTCGTTGTTTACAACGGAGAATCAATTTCGGTTCGAGAGCGGTAAGAACTGCGCGAAGCAGCTAAGGACGTATCGAGAGTCCAGGAGTAGAGATGAACCATTACAAAATTTTCTCGCTGGCCGCATTCATCATTGCCATTCTCGCTTCCACCTCAATGGCGCAGGATACTTCCAGCCTGCCTTACATGAATCCCAAGCTCTCTCCTGAAGAACGCGCGGCCGATCTGGTCCACCGGATGACGCTGGAAGAGAAAGCTTCACAACTTGTTAATCAGGCACGAGCCGTCCCGCGCTTGAAGATTCCTGCTTACGATTGGTGGAGCGAAGCCTTGCACGGCGTCATTTCTGATGGCGTAACCGAATTTCCCGAACCCATCGGTCTCGCCGCCACGTTCGATGTGCCCCGCGTTCACGAAATGGCGACCGCCATCGGCATCGAAGGACGAATCAAACACACCCAGCACGAGCGGGCCGGTCATTCCAATATTTTCGAAGGTCTCGATTTCTGGGCTCCCAACGTCAACATCTTTCGCGATCCGCGCTGGGGACGCGGCCAGGAAACCTACGGTGAAGATCCCTTCCTGAGCGCTCGCTTAGCCGTCGCGTTCGTCACTGGGATGCAAGGCGACGATCCCCACTATTACCGTGTCATCTCCACACCCAAGCATTATGCCGTTCATAGTGGTCCCGAGCCCACTCGTCACTTCACCGACGTGGACGTCAGCAAACACGACGAGGAAGACACGTACCTACCTGCGTTTCGCGCGGCCGTCGTCGAGGGGCATGCGGGTTCGGTCATGTGCGCATACAACGCGATCAATGGCGAGCCGGCGTGCGCGAGTCAATTCCTGCTGCAGCACACTCTTCGCGGCGCATGGGACTTCCAGGGCTATGTAGTCTCGGATTGCGACGCTGTCCGCAACATCTTTAACGGACACCACTACCGGCCGACGCAGCCACAGGCCTCCGCGATTTCGGTGATTCGCGGCATGGATAATGAATGCATCGATTTCGCCAAAGTGAGTGACGACCACGACTACAAGCCCTACATCGAGGCTGTGCAGCAGGGTTATCTTCCGGAACGCTCGGTCGACACTGCACTCATTCGTCTGTTTACGGCTCGCATCCGCCTCGGGATGTTCGACCCGCCCGCTACCGTGCCTTACATGAACATCGACGAGAAGCAACTCGACAGTTCCGCTCATCGTGACCTTGCCCGTCGCATCGCCAATGAATCGATGGTTCTGCTCAAGAACGATGGCGTCCTGCCGCTGAAATCTGCCAAGCGCATCGCCATCGTCGGCCCACTCGCCGATCAGACTGCCGTTCTCCTCGGTAACTACAACGGCAGTACATCGCATACAGTCACCGTGCTGGAAGGAATGAAAGCTGAGTTCCCGGAGGCGAAAATCACCTACGTGCCCGGCACTCAATTTCTTTCGAACAAGGCAGACCCCGTGCCCTCATCTGTCCTCACCACGCCGGATGGCAAGCCTGGCCTCAACGCCGAATACAGTTCGCGTCCCAGCTTTGAGGCAAAGCCGACTCCCATTACCTCGCGGGTCGAGTCCGCCGTGAATCTGAACGAGAGCAGTCTTCCCGAAAAGGCGAAAGGAACTCACGACCTATCTGTGAAGTGGGCTGGCTCTCTCAGCCCTACCGCAACTGGCGACTATCTATTGGGACTCAGTGTCGATGGCTTCGGTCGCCTGTCGGTGGATGGAAGAGAGATTACGACCTTATGGGGCAAGAACATGAACCTGAGCCCGGTTCACCTCGAAAAAGATCATCCCGTTAAGATTGAGGTCCTCTATGGGCGCACCGGAGAGGGAAAGTCAGACGCGCAGCTTCTGTGGAGTCCCGTGAACAACATGCCCGATCCCGCGGCAGTGGCTGCTGCGAAGAATGCCGATGTCGTTGTCGCCGTCGTCGGCATCACCAGCCGCCTCGAAGGGGAAGAAATGCCTGTGAGTCAGCCCGGCTTTTCCGGCGGGGACCGTACCAGCCTTGATTTGCCCAAGCCTGAAGAAGATTTGATCGAGGCGCTTGCCGCGAGTGGCAAGCCTCTCGTCGTCGTGCTGATGAACGGCAGCGCTCTCGGCGTGAACTGGGTGAAGGAGCACACCAACGCGATCCTCGAGTCCTGGTACTCCGGCGAGGAAGGAGGGGCGGCTATCGCTGAAACCCTTAGCGGCAAGAACAACCCCGCCGGCCGCCTTCCCGTCACTTTTTACAAAGATGTTCACCAGCTTCCACACTTTGAAGACTATTCAATGAAGGGGCGTACCTACCGATACTTTGAGGGCGAACCTCTCTGGCCGTTTGGATTCGGCCTCAGCTACACAACATTCGCTTACAGCAATCTCACGCTCCCGGACTCCCCGCTCAAGGCAGGTGATCCACTGCACGCCTCTGTCACAGTCACAAACACCGGAAAGGTTGCCGGAGACGAAGTCGTCGAGCTGTACCTGCAGTTTCCCGAAGTGTCGGGTGCGCCGCGGTGCGCACTCCGCGGATTTCAACGTGTTCACTTGGAGCCCGGAGCGAGCCAGAAGGTCGAGTTCCAGTTGAACTCGCGGGACCTCAGCATGGTCGACGATTTGGGGGACGTCATCGTGGCGCAAGGCAAGTACACGGTTTCAATCGGGAGCGGCCAACCGGGAACTGGAGTTCCTTCAGTGAGCGGGAATCTTGAAGTCAAAGGACAAATCATGCTGCCGGAATAGTTGTTCGGTTAAGAGGCGCTATGGATAACAAATTCTTAAGGAACATTCTTTTGGTGTTTGTCTCGTGTAGTTCTGCGTGGGCGCAGGGACCGAGCTCCTGCGCGAAGCGGGCAAACTTCAAAGCCGAGAATGTCGAAATCACCAGAGCGGCCGCCTTTGCTGCTGGAACCACCGAGGCTATTCCCTGGAACCAGACTCGTACCGGACCTCTGCCTGCATATTGCCGAGTCGAAGGTGTGATTAACCGACGCACCGGAGTTGACGGAGAAGAGTTCGGAATCACCTTCGCATTGGCCATGCCCGAAAAATGGAATGGCGACTTTCTAATGCAAGGCGGGGGCGGTAGCAACGGCATTGTTCTTGCGCCTCTTGGATTGAATGCTGCCGGAGACACGCCCGCTCTCATGCGCGGATTCGCCGTTGTAAGTACGGATTCGGGTCATAAGAGCCGCCATGCAGGATTTGATTTCGGTTTCAGGAGAGATCAGCAGGCATATCTGGACTTCGCTTATCTCGCGAATGCTGAGGTCGCTGCCTTAGCCAAACAACTCATGGCGCAACACTACGGCAAGCCGGCAGCCTTTTCGTATTTTTCTGGATGCTCTACGGGCGGCCGCGAAGGCATGATTCTTTCGCAGCGTTATCCCACAGCTTTTAATGGCATCATCTCCGGCGCTCCCGCAATGCGCACTGGGCTTTCCAATCTCGCGATCGGGCGATGGATACCCATCGCCTTCAATCACATTGCTCCGAAAGATGCGAATGGGAAACCCATCATCGAGCAAGCCATCACCGACAACGATCGCAAGCTGATCAAGGATGCCCTCATAAGGAAGTGCGACGCCAAAGATGGTCTTGCCGACGGCTTGATCTCCGATCCTCTCGGGTGCGACTTCGATCCTGAGATTTTGGCCTGCAAGGGCGAAGAGAACGACAACTGCTTGGCTCCGGAAAAAGCTGCCGCCATCAAGAAGGCCTTCGGCGGCCCGAAGACATCGAGTGGAACCCAAGTCTATGCCGGCTTCCTTTACGACACAGGCATCACGAACGGTCTGCCGTTCCGGGGATTGCTGTCACCCGGTCCCGGCATTTTCGGTCCTGCGACGACCGACATGTCAATGGATGTCGATAAGGAAGCTCTGGCTGCCATCCAGCCACTGGTGGACTCTATGTCCACGAACTTGACGACCTTCTCGGCGCACGGGGGCAAGCTGATCTTTTATCACGGCGACAGCGACCCATGGTTTTCGCCGCTCGACACGTTCGGCTATTACAAAGATACGGCAGCTGCCAACGGGGGCTTCGACGCGGTGTCCAATTGGAGTCAGTTCTATTTCGTTCCAGGCATGAGCCACTGTGGCGGGGGCCAGGCGCTCGATCAGTTTGATTTGTTGGGCGCGATCGTGAACTGGGTCGAGAAGGGAACGGCGCCGATGTCAGTAACCGCGACTGGCAAAGCCTTCCCTGGGCGCAGCCGACCGCTGTGTCCTTATCCGAAGCACGCACACTACAAGGGGCAAGGAGACACGGAAGACGCAGCCAACTTCGAATGCCGTTAAGTTGTTATTTCTGCTTTAAAGGACATCGCTTCTTATGCGTTCACTTCTTGTCGGCTTCACGCTGATCGTTGTGGCTATCACTGCGCCGATGACGGCTGCCCAGAAAGTTGAATTATCGATTGACGCATCCAAAACCGGTGCGAAGATCGACCGTAATCTTTTCGGGCAGTTTGCAGAGCATCTCGGCCACGGCATTTACGAAGGCATTTGGGTCGGGCCCGATTCCAAGATCCCCAATACGCGCGGGATTCGGAACGATGTTGTGGGAGCTCTGAAAGCGATCAACGTGCCGAACGTTCGTTGGCCCGGTGGCTGCTTCGCCGATGAATATCACTGGCGCAAGAGCATCGGCCTTCAACGATCAGTCACTCTCAACCCCAACTGGGGAGGAGTGACTGAGGCGAACACGTTTGGAACGGATGAGTTCATGGACTTCATCGATCAGATCGGAGCGGAAGCATATGTCTCGGTCAATGTCGGTTCCGGGACTCCCCAGGAGGCGGCCGAGTGGCTGGAATACATGACGGCGGCAGCACCGACGACGCTGGTAAAAGAACGTGCCGCCAACGGGCATCCAACTCCATACAAAGTCGCCCTGCTCGGCATTGGTAACGAAAGCTGGGACTGTGGGGGAAACATGACGCCCGACTACTACGTTAGCCAGATGAAGATTTACAGCCGCTTCGTGCGCAACTTCAATCCGGAGCAGCAAGACAAACACCAGATGCTGAAAATCGCCGTCGGCCCTGGCGGCGACGGCCCGCGATGGACCGATTGGACGGAAACCGTCATGAAGGCCTATCAGCAACACACGTGGAGCTGGGACGTCAACGGCCTTTCCATGCACAACTACACGGTGGGGCACTGGCCCCCTTCCTATACGTCCGTCGGGTTTGGTGAAACTGAGTACAGTCAAATCCTCAAGTTCACTTTGGAAATGGACGGTCTTATCAGCAAGCATTCGGCAATCATGGACAAGTATGACCCGGACAAGAAGGTAGCGCTCATCGTTGACGAATGGGGAGGCTGGTACGCGCCGTTACCGGGCAGCAACCCGGGGTTCCTGGTCCAGCAGAACAGCCTGCGCGATGCCATTCTCGCAGCCCTGAACCTCAATATCTTCGCACGTCATGCCGACCGCGTACGCGGCGCCAACATCGCGCAGATGATCAATGTGCTGCAGGCAATGATCATCACAGACAAAGAGAAGATGGTCCTGACTCCAACCTATTACGTCTTCAAAATGTATGTGCCGTTCCAGGACGCCACGTTCGTACCGCTGACTCTTGACGCCGGTTGGTACACGCATGGGGACGTGGCCTTGCCGCGCGTGGACGCGATCGCAGCAAAGGATATGAAGGGCAAGTTGTGGCTAGAGATCACCAATCTCGATCCGAATCAGCCGGTCGAAATCGAGGCAAGTCTGGCCGGTATCACAGCCAAATCAGCGACCGGAGAAACTCTGACCGCACCCAAAGTGGACAGTGTCAACACCTTCGACGCAGCTGACTCCGTCATACCGAGGCCGATCTCAGCGAAGGTTCAGGGTGGCAAGCTAACTTTGAAACTGGAGCCTAAGTCTGTAACCGTCGTTTCAGTGGAGTAGTGATGCAAACTGGATCCTGCGACAGCAGTGCCGAAGCTAACGAAAAAGCTATCGCTCGACGGAGCTATGGTTCACATTCGATGGCAACGAAGGAAAAAAACATGCGGCGATTCGCAATACTGGTCCTCTTGTCTTTGAGTTTTTGTTGGGCACAGGAATCAGGCAGTTTTCAGCCCTCTACGACGAATGTCTGGGCAGCGGAGTATCCACGGGTTGACAGCGCCGGCAGAGTACAGATTCGCGTGAAAGCTCCGGATGCTACCAAAGTCCGACTGAACTTCTGGAGCGGTCCGAAACTGGACATGGAGAAACAGCAGGATGGATTCTGGACCATCACCACTCCGCCGCTTGTTCCCGGTTTCCACTATTACACGCTGGTCATCGACGGTGCCGAGGTCAGTGACCCCAACACTCACGCCTTCTTCGGAGGAGGCAAACCAGCGAGTGGCGTGGAAGTTCCGGAGCCAGGCTCTACCTATTATTCGGTGCAAGATGTGCCGCACGGCGCAGTTCGCGAGGTCTGGTACAACTCGAAGGTGACGGGGACGTGGCGGCACGCATTGGTCTATCTGCCTCCGAACTACGACGCGCAGACCAAGAAACGCTATCCGGTCCTCTACCTGCAACATGGCGCCGGTGAAGACGAGACCGGCTGGATCCGCCAGGGCAGCGCGAATTTCATCCTAGACAACTTGATAACAGCGAAGAATTGCAAGCCGATGATCGTGGTGATGGCCTATGGCTATGCGCACCGCGCGGGCGAGGCGCCTGTCGATTTGTTCGCAAAGGGGTTTGGGTCACCTGAAATGTTGAAGGCAATGCAGGATATGGCGGCTGCCTTTGAAGACGATGTGACACAAGCCCTCATCCCGTTCATCGATGCCACTTTTCGCACACTTTCCGATCGCGACCATCGCGCGATGGCCGGCCTGTCGATGGGGGGCATGCAAACCTACCAGATCACGCTCAATCACCTGGATCTTTTCTCCTACATCGGCGGCTTTAGCGGAGCGGGCGGCATGCTCGTGCTCGGCGGCCGCAAACTCGATCCTAAAACCGACTACAACGGAGTCTTCGCTGACCCAGCAGCGTTTGCCAAGAAAGTACATTTGCTCTGGCTCGGTGTTGGAACCAGTGAGCCTGAGAGAATGCGCGCAGGACTCCAGAGACTGCACACGTCGCTTCTCGAAGCAAACATTCAACACGTTTTCTACGAATCACCGGGCACCGACCATGAATGGCAGACATGGCGCCGCGATCTGAAGGATTTTGCACCGAGACTCTTCTGATCCAGCCCAGGCTCGGGGACCTTGAGAGTGTGGAAGAGGTGTGTAAGCCACGCTCACTGCATGCATTTTGTAAGTAAATTTCTATTTTTAGTTGGATAGGCTAAACGCTCGTGGGTTAGGTATTGCGTAAAGTCCGCTGATCGCCATTGCCTTGTAGCCGGCGGCAGTCAGTTTCTGGGCTTCCGCCCTCACCACTTCCTCTTTGAAGTCCGCCAGAACGACTGCTGCGCCTGCCTGGGCAAACGCTCTCGCGGTTGCCAGTCCCATGCCCGCCGCTGCTCCGGTCACGAGCGCCACTTTGTTCTCAAAAGACATGTTCATGAGTTGTTTGGAACTTCGTTGTCTGATTCACCACTTTAGATGTCGTCGGCTTAGGATCGCACTAGCGGATTGCGCCAATTTACTTGTAAAACGCGCCATCGTCGGACGCCATGATTCGTCGGCTGTCCAACGTATTCCAATTCAGGTGTGCGCAGAGATTCAGCAATCAGAGTCGGCAAATGTGACCAGCTCACTTTTCTGGGTGTTCACGGGGAACAGGACTCGGTCTCCGGTTTGCCCTGGCTGCTGTGGCTGGTCACGGCGTAACCATAGTCAAGGTGCGGATGCTCGAAAAACTGATTCCCAATCAGTCGCTCTTAGCCTTAACGGCACGCACCTAAGTCTTTCAAAACTGCATGTCACTCATTCCAAAGACGAAAAGAGACCCTGAGAGTGGGCCTTGGAATTCCAATAACTCGTTTACTTTGAATAGTATGGCGGAGAGAGTGGGATTCGTACCCACGCCCGGTCAATGGCTTCTATAACTTATAGAAACTAGATTGCCACGGATGCCAAATTTACCACGCTCGCCGCGCACCATTGCACGCTGGCAAGATCAGATACCTAAATAAGCCTTGATGGTCAGGCTGCTCGTTTATGCCGCGAAAGGACGCAAGCCTGCGGCTGTTTGGTTGGCTGCGCCCCGTCCGCTCTTGGGTCACGGAAAGAGGCAAGGTACATGCAGACGACAGTATGGCTCGGTTCGTAAGGGTCGGTGCCGCGTCTGTACCGGGGCGGGGGAGACCCCGACATAAGGGTGTATCGTCGGTGTTTGACCGCGCCAAGGAAATCGCTACAATTGGTCATGGAGAAAGGAAATCGGCCATGATGATTGAACTTCCAGAGAAGCTTGAAGCGGCCCTGAAGGTCCAGGCCAACGCGCATGGCGTTTCCCCCGCCGGTTATGTTTGCGAGGTTCTTGAACGTGATCTCGCGTCCTCGCTCGAAGGCCAATCATCGGGTGTTCCGTTCAAAACGGGACGCGGCATGTTCGCGAAATACGGACAGGCTCCATCGGCAGAGGAAATCGACGCCAATCGCGCCGATATGTTCCAGAATTTCGGTGAACATTTTTGATGATTGCTAGCGTTGCCGATACCCACACGGCCCTTTGGCATTTATTCGAC
This sequence comes from Candidatus Sulfotelmatobacter sp., assembly GCA_049792875.1. Taxonomy (GTDB): domain Bacteria; phylum Acidobacteriota; class Terriglobia; order Terriglobales; family Acidobacteriaceae; genus Sulfotelmatobacter. The sequence continues at coordinate 18 of JBARBI010000315.1, read as the reverse complement.
GACAAGAGACTGTCCGCT
>JBARBI010000314.1:0-5279 GCA_049792875.1 Candidatus Sulfotelmatobacter sp. | reverse complement strand
GGGTAAAGAAATCTCAGCAGTTCCCCTTCCAAGCGAAGCACTCCAACCTCGGTGCACCGGACACTAAACAGCTTGGCGAGTTCGGCACAAAGCCGGTCGAGGGTGCAATTGTCCCCCAGTAGCACCTCTTCGATAGCTTCGAGGTTGGTCATGGATGTGGTGGACTCCCTTGGTTCGGATGCTGCTTGAATTCGACACAAGCGCGCAAGACCCAAAGGTAACCATTCAATTGAGCTTGGTTTTTCAGCGTATGGCCTTTCCCGAGATGAACCTTCGAAAACTGAGATTGTCGTGTCTAGCTCAGAAACGGTTGTACTCGAAACACTAGTTCATCCAGAACGAATTTCTCGTTCTGGCCGACTCCTGGGACCTCGGTGACGTTAACCGCGATTTCACCGCCAATCCGCTTTAAGTCCATCCAAACACTCAACCCTGAGATGGGCTGGACGGATCATCGTATTCTTAAGTAACGGCTGCGGGCAGGTCATGGACCCCTCGCAAAAGGCGAAGAATGACTCCTCTCTTCTTGCACGGGTGTAGCGGGAGGAGTCATCCTCCAGTGTTCTAAGTCCCCAAGGACCAGCAACAAGAATCAACATGCTCAGACGGTTGCGGACTAGCTGAGGCTGTTATAGATCCTACGGATGTACGTTACCGTGGCCACCATCCGGGTGGCCCTCAGGGCTCATTGCGTACTTAAGTTCGCTTCCTCCGGGTGGCGTGAGATAGCAGAGAAATGAGAACTTGCCTAGTTTCTCAAAGGTCAGCACCTCCTCGCTCACGACTCCAGTCGCCTCCTTTTTCTCCGCAAACGGCCACGGATCAAATGTCACTCTGAAGGTTCCATCCGTGGAATTGATTTGAAGCGTGTCCCCTTTTTTCACATCGAGAATATTGGGGTCGGCGATCACGTGGTGCCCCTTACGCTCTATTTTCAATGTGTGCCCAACGATTGTAGTGTTCATACACTCTTATCCTCCTTGTACGACTTTTGTAACTAACTGTTGAAAGCGCGGATCCCGGCAAAAGTCCGCCAAGTCGGGGTGCCGCTCGAGTTCATGCAAGAGGTCGGGCGTGGCATTGGTGAGGACCGCGATGGCTCGATCCCTTTGATGCAGAGCCTCATAGGTTAACACCGCGTTCTCAATGACCTTATTGTCGCCCGGAGATGATTTCATTGCCTGCGCGATCTCCGACTCCGCTCTTTTGTCGTCGCCTAACCTGGCGGCGCAGTACGCCACGAAACCGCGGGGATAACCTTCAGAGGGGTTCTCGACAAGCTCCCCCAATGCCAGGTTCATAGCTTTGAGGTAGGCCGTCCTGGCAGCGCGTGTACGTCCAAGGCGACGATAGGAATCTGCCAAGTTTTCGACGTTCACATACACATAATCTGACGGGTCCATCGCCACGGCGCGCTCGTAGTATTCAACTGCTTCCGAATCTCGCTTTTGATAAGCTCGAATGGCCCCCAGGTTGTTGAGCGCCGGTGCGGTCTCGCGCAGTTTCAGGGATTGCACGAGAGCTTGCTCCGCCTCATCGTACTTACCAAGATCCATAAGAGCCGCGCCAAGATTGCTGTAGGGCTTGAACATACCGGGAGCACGCTCGATCACTCTTTGGAATTGCTCGGCCGCTTCGGGATACCGTCCCCTGCGATAAAAGAAAACGCCCTGCACTTCATAAGGCCAGTAGTATCCCGGGTCCAGGTTAATCGCCCGGTTGTAGGCTTCCACGGCTCTGTCGGGCATGTCGAATTTGTCATAGACGCCAGCAGTTCCGAGCAGCGCATCCACGTTTCGTGGTTCGAGATCCAGTGCGCGACGATAGTCATCCAGGGCTTTCTCGTATTGTCCAGCGGTTTGATTGAGTAGACCGTCGGCAAGACGCACTCTGGCGGAATCGGGGTTGAGACCTTCGGCTTGCCGCAAAGCTTGTTGCGCTTCAACAAGGCAGCTGTGTTCCTTCGTTATATCGAACTTCACGATCTGCGCCTCAACCAGAGCAGCTAGCGGCAAGGGCGAACGCGGGTCCAGCCGGGCAGCTTCCTGGAAGAGCGTGATCGCGTCTTCGTAGGTTTGGCGGTCGGTGCGTAACAGGTAAAGGCCCCTGTCGTAAGGAGCGGTGGCCTGCGCCGACAAGAACTCCGGAACCGCTGCGCTGTGCAGCCGTAGCGCGAGCGAGACTTCACCAGCGAGAGCGGATGGGAGAGATCCTATGCTTGCTTTGGAATAACGGCTGGAGAAATCGCGAAGGTGAGCCTTGGTAGCCAAGTCGATAACGGAACCCTCTACAACGTAGTCGTCGCCTTCGCGACGCAACGAGGTCTGCAGGGCGTGCGTTGCGTGCAGAACCTTGTTTGCCTGCTCGGGAGTCTTCACACTGTTCTCTAGTTCCCCGGTAAGCGGGATCACGGTGAGCGTGCGGCGAGCGCTGGGCAGGTGGCGGAGGCGGTCGGAGACATCCTCCAGCGCACCCGCCCCGATGGCAGTTGCCTCGGTCGGACCCTGAAAAGGAAGGATCGCCAATCGCATGTTCGCGGGTGTGAACCAGTCAATCACTCGCTCTCGAATCGGCGTTATCGACGCAGCGATCACGACGAGTGCTATACCGATAAGCGGCAGCTTGCGAAGAGGGCGTTTTTCCAGCCGAAGGATGATCTGGGCAGCATCGGTCGGACGGGCCGCCGGGGATTCGCTGAGACAGTCCACGATCACGGCATCCCATCGTGGATCAAGACCCTTAACCAAATCATGCGGTGCAGGCGGACGAGTCAGGCGACTCTCGAGTGATTTGTTCTCGAACGGTAAACGGCCGGTGACAATTTCGTAGAGGATGACGCCCATAGCGTACACATCTGAAGCCTTTGACGTTTTTTGGCCCCGCAACAATTCGGGCGCCATGTAATCAGGCGTACCGCCGAACGACCCAGATGGTTGATTCGCTCCGCTCGCCAGCCCGAAGTCGGTAATCACTGGGCGCAGACTACCGTCGTCATTCTGGCTGAAAATGATATTGCCGCTTTTCAAGTCGCCATGGACCACCCCGCTGTGGTGTGCTTCTGACAGCCCTGCGCACAGCTGGCGCACAATCTCGAGAGCTGAGGCGGGCTCGAGCTTGCCTTTCCTTCGCAAATACGCGGAAAGAGTTTCCCCCTCGAGAAACTCCATGCTAAGAAAATCAACTTCTCCGGCGTCCATCTTCGTGGTGTGAATCTGGTTGACCAGGCAGATGTTGGGGTGACGCACTTTGAGCGCACCTTCCAACTCGGGCGAAAGCAGACGCTGGAAGCCGGGCTTTGCCGACTTGATCGCGATACGCAGATTGCGTTTACGGTCGATGGCTTCGTAAACAACGCCCATGCCGCCCTCGCCGACGGTGCGCACGATCTCGAAACGGCCTTCAATCACTTCGCCGGGACGAAACGGCCGGCCAACCACTGTGAGGGCAACTAGGGGCTGCTGCAGGAAACTACCCATGCGGTCTTCCCACTCCAGTGTCTCAGCAATCTCCTGGTACAGATTGGAGTCGGTTTCACACGCCGAGCGCAAGAAAAGCTCGCGCTCCGCCGGAGACTGACGACGGGCCTGCGAGACTATATTCATGACTCGCTCGTCGCGCTCAGAGTTAGTTTGCATTGTCCACGGTTAATCGCGTATAAAGCCAGAGGCGGGCGCGATGCCATTCTCGCTGAAAAGTGTGTAACTTAAGATTCAGGGCATCTGCCGACTCTTCATCTGTCATCCCCAAAAAGAATTTCAACTCCACGACAGCGCGCCGCTGAGCGGACTCTTTTTCCAGTTCGTTCAACAAGCCATCGACGGTTATCGCTATCTCCAGCGGCGTGCGACGGCCCAGAACACGCTCGGGAAACCCATCCATAGGCAAAAATTGGACGCTCGGCTGAGCACGGGCGTGGTCGATAAGAAAGCGACGCATGATCCTGGCAGCTAAAGCGAAGAAATGGCCGCGGTCCCGCCATTCAACGTTCTTCGCGCGTACCAGCCGGACAAACGCCTCATTGACGAGGGCGGTGGGTTGGAGAGTATGGTCGGAACGCTCGCCGCGGAAGCAGCAGCCAGCAATCTTACGCAGATCCGGCAACAGCAACTCGAAGAGCGCGGATTCGGCCTGCAAATCTCCGGCTCGCCATTGTTGCAGAAGTTGTGTGACGTCGCCAGCACCGTTCCCCACCAAGCACCCCCGGGGCCGGACCGCCTGATTATAGCCGAGTTCCTCAATTACGTTCCGCCGATCTTCCCGGGTACTCCTTGTTGGTCTAACGCCTGACCGACCAGGGATAACTGCCCCCAGGAACAACCAAACCCCCGCAAAAACGAAAAACCAGCGCTCCAGCAAACTTTTTTGTGCGCGAAGTGGCGGTGTTTCTTCCCGGGCACGCTTTCCATTTGTAAGACAAAACAGTCGGCACTCAGCCCGAAAGAGGAACCCAAAATGAAAAAGAACTTCCTGTTATTCGCTGCAGCGCTCGCCCTGGTAGTCACAACGGTTGCCAGTGCCCAAACGATTAAGGTGAAGGTGAACGTGCCTTTCAACTTCGTCGTTAACCGCTCTACCCTACCCGCTGGGGAATACTTGGTGCAGTCCGTGGACGATGAGGGAAAAGTCCTTGCGATCCGCGATTTGGACACGAATACCACGCGGCTGGTGAGTTTCAATTCCTGCACATCCCCGAAATCAGCGAGCCAAACCAAGCTCATCTTCCACCGCTATGGAGAGCGGTATTTCCTGAACCAGGTCTGGGTCGAGGGAAACATCTCTGGGCATGAACTCAGCCCCAGTCCCCGGGAAAAGGAAGTAGCCAAGGATTTTTCGGTGCGTGAGGTGGTGCTGATGGCCGCACGGCACTGAGCATTGCGCCATCACAAACAAGGCATGGAAGGGCCGGGGGGACTTAAAGGAAAGGGCCTCCCCGGCTTTTCGTAATTAGGGAAAACCTCCATGCTTCCCCGCTCCTTGATGCTCCCAAGTCCAAGAATGCATAACGGTAGCACATCTGATTGACGCCCAGTTTCGTCTCAACCGGCAACCTCACTCTGATTCGGCTTGACACTACATTCATTTATCAAAATCCTGTGCTGAGCTGCCGTGAGCGCGCTGGCGACATCCTTCATACCACCAATCAACTAGATCGCTTCAACTCGCGAATCGCGTCCCCGGCGCCGCTGAGGTCCGTGAGCCGCATCTCCGAATACTTGCGAGATAGGATCACACCTGGCGCGCCAGCGCGGAGAGCCGCCAGGACGGCTGCCTTAACGCTT
>JBARBI010000313.1:0-32035 GCA_049792875.1 Candidatus Sulfotelmatobacter sp. | reverse complement strand
CAGGCCGCGGTCGATTACTATGCCCGCTTCGGCATAGCCATCTCCCGCGTGCTCACCGATAACGGTCCCTGCTACCGCTCCGGCCACTTTCGCCGCCTCTGCCAGCAACTCGACATTCGCCAGCGTTCACCCGTCCCTACACCCCGCACACCAACGGCAAGGCCGAGCGCTTCATCCAGACCGCCCTGCGCGAATGGGCCTACTGCCGCGCTTACGACAACTCCCAAGCTCGCGCTCTCGAACTGCCGCGCTGGCTCCATCAGTACAACTGGCATCGCCCGCATGCTAGTCTGAATCACGCTCCGCCCATCAGCCGTTCCGGTCTCGACCGGAACAACCTGTTGACACACCACACCTAGGTCCGAATGGGGGCTTTCACATCCAGAAGGATCTCGGCAGGAGAACGCGGGGCGGGAGACGCCCGCACCGGTAAGCTCAAGATTTTACCCGTAAGTGATTGCATCTCTAAATTAGATTAAGTGCGAGATCTCCGCTAAGTTGCCGATTCCAATGGACCGAGCGAGGAGAGGGAAGGCACTTCGGAATCAATGCCCTACCAAGAACGAGCTGCCGGGCGATGCCTCCCGGACCATCACGGCGCGCATGCTATAGTGCGATTTCGCAATGGGATCCTTCCTCTTCTTTGCTTTCTCGTGGTGGGCCATTCTGCTACGGGTGGTGGCCATCGTCCACTTCATCCGCCGCCGGCCGAACTTCTTTTGGCTCTGGGTCATCCTGTTTCATTGGGTCGGAGCCCTCGTCTATATCCTCGTCGAAGTGATTCCGGACGCGGGACTGTTGCGGGGCTCCTTTCAGGTGTTCCCACGCCGGCGGCGAATCCAGGAACTGGAACGCATCGTCCTCGACAATCCTTCGGCGGGAAACTACGAAGAACTCGGGCTGCTGTATCTGGATGACGGCAGCTTCGCGCGCGCCCGCGCCTGCTACGACAAGGCGATCTCGTCGCGCACGGACCACGCCGATCCCTTCTATCGGCGCGGCATCGCGGAGATTGAACTCGGGGACTTCGCCGCCGCTGTCCCTGACCTCGAGCGCGCCGTCACATCCGACCCCGACTATGACTTCCACCGCGCCAAGGGACTCCTCGCCTGGGCCTACGCGCAGACCGGACAGGCCCAGAAGGCCGATGCGATGTTTCGCGAGGCGACCCGGATTTCCACGATCTCCGAGACCTATTATCACTACGCGCTGTTTCTGCAGTCGCAAGGCCGCATCGTCGAGGCTCGCCTGTGGGCGCAGAAGATTCTCGACAAGAAACCAACGATGCCCGGATATCTGCGGCGGCGAGAGCGCCCGTGGTTCCGCCAAGCCAGTTCCCTGCTGGCGCGCTTGCGCGAGCTGAGGTAGGCTCTGCCTTCGTTGGCTGACTGTTCGGATGGTAAACTCAAGAGTGGTGCAGATTTTCAAGCCTTCCATCCGACTTCTGGCGACCGATATCGACGGCACGCTGCTCAATCCACAGTTTCAAGTTTCCGAGGGCGATCTGATGGCTCTTCGGCGGGCGCACGCCGCCGGGATCGAGATCGTGCTGGTAACCGGACGAAGGCATACGTTTGCCCTGCCCATCGCCAAGCAGCTTGGCTTCGATTTATGGCTGATCAGCTCGAATGGAGCCGTCACGCGCTCCCTGGCCGGAGAGACCTTCCACCGCGACCTGATGCCCGCTGAGACTTGTCGAAGGCTCTGCGGGACAATGCAAGAATTCCGTGGTCATACCGTTCTTACGTTTGATAAGGAAACCAAGGGCGCCATCGTGCTCGAGCGGCTCGATGAACTCGGCGCCAGCATCCGGAAATGGCTCGAGAAGAATATGGAGTACATCGAGTTTGTCGTCCCCCTCGAAGATGCGCTGGTCACCGATCCGGTGCAAGTGATGTTTTGTGGGACTATGGAGCGCATGAGGGAGGCCCTGCGGGCGCTCGAAGGCGCAGGCGTGGACGGGACCGTAACCGTATTGCGCACGGAGTATCCGGCGCGGGACTTGTCAATGATTGACGTGCTCGATCAGGGTTGTTCGAAAGGGCATGCTTTGGAGCGCTGGGCCGCGCATCGCGGGTACGCCCGCGAAGAGGTCATGGCCCTCGGTGACAATCACAATGACGTCGAAATGCTTGAGTTTGCCGGGTATCCGGTTATCATGGGAAATGCGTGCGCGGAGTTGCTAGGTCGCGGCTGGACCGTAACCCGCGGCAATGACGCCTGTGGCGTGGCCGCAGCGGTAGATATAGTGATGAGTGGTTTGTAAATCCGGATGAAGCAGGCACTCAAACTCAGCGGCTGGATGCAGGTAGTGCTGGCGCTCATGCTGGCGGCGCTTCCGTGCTATGCGGGAGAAGTTGCGGTGCTGCGCAACGGGTTTTCGATCCGGCACGAGCGGCGCGAAGTGGTCGGGGACCTGACCCGTTTGTATGTAACTGCGGACGGCTCCAGTTTCGTGGATGTACCCACGGACGAGATTGAACATTTTGAGGCGGCGCCACCCGAGGCTCCCGCTCCTGAAGAGAAATCCAGTTCGTATCCGTCGCCCTTCGCGAGAAATGTCCTGAATGGGCCAAGCGCGCTCAATCTGAATGAAGTAGTCAATTCGGCAAGCGGGCGATATCGCCTGGATCCGGACCTGGTCAACAGCGTGATCAAGGCGGAGAGCGGATTCAACGCGCGGGCCGTGTCTCCGAAGGGAGCGCAAGGACTGATGCAACTGATGCCCGGAACGGCGTCGAAGCTGGGCGTGCCCAATGCCTTCGATCCGCAGGCAAACGTAGAGGGCGGCACGAAATATCTCAGAGAACTGCTGGAGCGCTACAACTTTGACCTGATCAAGGCTCTCGCAGCCTATAATGCAGGCCCGCAGCGGGTTGAGCAATTCGGTGGCGTGCCTCCGTATTACGAGACACGGGCGTATGTGGCGCGGGTCGTGCGCGACTTCAATAAGAAAAAGGTGGCGCAGGAAAAAGCAGCCACAGACTCTTCCAAGAAAACTGTTGCCTCCAGACGATCCGCTACGAAGACACCGGGATCCGCGGACAAGGCACAGAGTTCCAACCCGGTGAGGACGAAGCCGAGCACAGCGCCGGCCAGCGAGTAGCAGTCGTTGCGGAAAAACATGTAGGGACAACCGGCTTCGGCTGTCCGTCGAGCGAAGCTCGACAGCCACTGTCGCACGGAACCGGAAGCTATAGCATACCCTTCAATCCTGATCGTTTGACCCCTTTGGCGTGGTCATTTACCTTGGAACTGCCGTTTCCCGCTTCGCGTTGCGAGGGCTGCGGCGCGGAGTCTTCCCCCTTCATGGATAAGAAGCGAATTCTGGCCAGCGCGGTCGTGTTCCTCATCCTGGCGATTCTGTTTTATCTGCAATACCGGCATTGGCGGACCTTTGATTGGGCGACGTTCTGGAGTCATACCCGCCGGGTCAATAAGCTGCACGTTCTTCACGGGATCGCATGGATCTATCTTGCCTACGTGGTTCGCGCGATACGGTGGAAGATCTTTCTGAAGCCGGTGCGACCGGCGACAACGGTGAGGGAACTGGTGCCGCCTACGCTGGTTGGGTTTACAGGTCTGGCGCTTCTGGGGCGGGCGGGAGAATTTATCCGGCCGTATCTGATTGCGCGGCGGACGAGCCTTCCCTTCTCTTCACAATTGGCAGTGTGGGCGGTGGAACGGATCTTCGACGCAGGAGCGTTCGCCGTACTGGTTGCGCTTGCGATTTTTCTGCCGAGCGCATTGCCTTCTATCCCGCATCCTGAATACTATGTCCGGTTTCGTGAGGCCGGGTTCGTTCTGATCGCGATCGTGATTACGACCGGATTGGCAGCGGTCATCATCGGACGGAACGGCGAAAAGGCCGCTCTGTGGGTGGAGCAACGGTTCTCGCATCTCGCGTCGAATTTGGGGCATAAGCTGGCACAGAAGGTGCGCGAGTTCGGCCTGGGACTGAACACCATTCACGGACCCTTATCGATGCTGTGGCTGACGCTGGTGTCGGTGGGCATGTGGTACATGATCGCGCTGGCGTACCACGAAGTGACTCACTCGTACGGAATGGATGCGCTGGAGATTCCAGTATCGCAGTTGTTGATTCTGATCTTCGCGAGCATGGTGGGGTCGATGTTGCAGTTGCCGGCGGTAGGCGGCGGCTCGCAGATGGCGACGATTGCGATCCTGTCGAGCGTTTTCGATGTGCCTCCGGAAATGGCGGCCAGTTGCGGGATTCTACTGTGGCTGGTGACCTTCGCGGCGGTAGTGCCGGTGGGACTGGTGCTGGCCCACCATGAAAGACTGTCTCTGCGCAAGCTGTCGGTAGAGAGCCATCAAGCGGAGGAGGCGGCGTTGGGGCGCCCGCCCGCGGCGTGAAACTCGGAGCGAGAATCCTCCAGATCCTAGTTCCCTCTCCGAAATTGGGACGGGGGGCGGAGTTCGCCGCCAAGGAAGTTGCGGAGAATCGCCGGATGGGATGGTAGCCCCGGGCAGAGTCGAACTGCCGACCTTCGGTTTAGGAAACCGCTGCTCTATCCATCTGAGCTACGGGGCCGTTGGCGCTGTTAACACGATGATTTTACACTGCTATTGCATTTCCCCCTCAGCCGAAACATCCACAATCTAGACGAAAAGCGGGTGCGTGGGTTATAAGTTCTCTTGCCATTTTGGTTGTCGCCATGCGCTCAGGGCATATTCGTTCGGACCGGCGTCGGATCAATCTGAATTCTCGGTTCGGCGTCGTAGTCTTGATTGCCCTGGCGGCTTTGCTTTCGTACTTGGCTGCCAAGCTAGGTGGGGCACTGGTACTACGTCCCCAAATGGTGTGGCCGTTGTGGCCTGGTTGCGCATTTCTGGTTGCAGTGCTGCTGTTGGTTCCGCGGAGGATCTGGCCATTCGTCATCGCAGCAGGGCTCTCGGGATTTGCTATTTATGACCTGCAAGCAGGCTTGACCCTTCGTTCAACGGCTTCGCTTCTCCTGGCCGATACGGTCGAAATTCTCATCGCCGCTGTGGGCGTCAGTTCCTGCTTCGAAGGAGTGCCCCAGCTGAACAGCATAAAATCCCTGGCCAAATACTCATTCTTTGCGGTCTTCCTCGCTCCGTTCTGGTCAGCGTTCATCGCCGCGGTCACGCTTGGCGGAAACAATTGGATTCGTTGGAGGATTGGTTTCTTTACGGAGGCGCTGGCTTTTCTCACCGTGACCCCAGCTATTTTGAGCCTGGTCCTCACAGGAGGGGAATGGACGCGGAAGTCCTATGCTTTCTATCTGGAGGCAGCGGCACTTAACTCTGGATTGTTGCTTCTCGGTTATATCGCCTTTGTGGCTCCGGGGACTAGCAGCCCGCCCGTGCTGCTCTACTCACTGCTGCCATTTCTCCTGTGGTCCGCTTTGCGATTTGGTTTGATGGGAATCAGCAGCTCGATGATTGTAGTTGCCTTCCTGTCAATTTGGGGTGCGGTCCATGGGCGGGGCCCCTTTACTGGATCGGAGCCGCTCAGCAACCTGTCGTCGCTGCAGCTATTTTTGTTCTTCGCCGCAACACCCTTCATGAGTCTCGCGGTGCTGGTCGAAGAGCGGAAACGGGCGGGGGAAGTGTTGCGGCAAAAAGAAGTGGAACTCACGGAAGCGCAGCGCATCGCTCAAGTCGGCAGTTGGCAATGGGATCCGGACCGAGACGCGGTCAGCTGGTCCCAGGAACTCTACCGGATTACCGGCCGTGAGCCCAACTCGCCCGCCGTCACCTATGCGGACTCCACGCTCTATACCTCTGAAAGTTGGGAACGGCTGCACCTCGCCGTCGAAAGGGCGTTGCAGACTGCCACACCGTACGAACTGGATCTGGAAATGATTCGCGCCGACGGCACCATGCGATGGGTCACGGCGCGCGGCGTCGCTCATCTCGATCCCAGCGGGAGAGTCGTGCGGCTCCGCGGCACGCTCCACGACATCACCGAGCGCAAGCGGACGGAAGAGGCCCTTTCGAGCATGAGCCGCCGCTTGATTGAGGCCCAGGAACAGGAACGCACCCGGATCGCCAGGGAGCTTCACGATGACATTGGTCAACGTCTCGCCCTGCTGGTGATAGAACTGGAACAACTCCACCGAAACTCCTCCGCCTTGCCCGAAGTCGGGAATCGAGTAGCCGACCTGCTGCAGCAGGCATCCGAAATCGCGACCGACGTCCAGTCCTTGTCGCACGAATTGCACTCGTCGAAACTCGAATTTCTGGGGATTGCTGCGGCCATGAAGGCCTTCTGCAAAGAGTTCGGCGAACAGCACAAAGTGGAAATCGACTTCGAAACCCATGATTTGTCTGGCCCTTTTCCGCCGGACGTTTCCCTTTGTCTGTTCCGAGTCCTGCAGGAGGCTCTCCATAACTCAGCAAAACACAGTGGGGTACGGCACTTCGAAGTCCGGTTGTGGGCAACGTCGGGTGCAGTGCATCTCAGGGTGGGAGATTCCGGCGCGGGCTTTGACAGCGAACTGGCCAGAAAGAGCCACGGGCTTGGCCTCATTAGTATGCAGGAGCGAGTGAAACTGGTGAGGGGAACGCTTTCCATCGATTCGCACCCCAATCGTGGTACCACGGTCCACGCTCGCGTACCTCTGAATCCGGTCAGCGTCGTCTAGAATCGAGACCCATAGGTCGCCACAGGTCGTAGTCGACGGCCAATGCTCCACGCGGCCCGTACGAAGTCAGATCCCAAGTCTGATTATCTACGCGGGCTAGGAGCTAGCTCGTCCAAAGCCAGATTGAGTTCCAGGACGTTCACCCGCGGTTCGCCGAGCAGGCCGAGATCCCGCTGATACGTGTGGTTCCGTACCAGAGCGCGAAGGCTGGATTCCGAGACCGCACGCTCGCGGGCAACGCGCACGATCTGAAACTCTGCGGCGGCGGGGGAGATCTCCGGATCCAAGCCCGAGGCAGAAGTCGTGAGGAGATCCACGGGAATCAGTTGCGCGGGATTCTCCTGGTGCAGGGTGCTAGCGTCGGCTTGAATACGGTCGATCAGTTTCTGATTGGTGGAAGCGAAGTTGGTGCCACCGGAATTCGCCGCGTCGTACCCGTTACCGGCAGCCGAGGGTCGCGAGTGAAAATACTTCGCCGAAGAGAATGGCTGGCCGATGATGCGCGACCCGATGGCTTCCCCATTGCGGTAGCGAATCTGCCCGTTGGCCTTGTCTTTGAAGAGCACCTGCGCCAGAAGGGTGATCAGAAGCGGATAAATCACGCCCAGCAGTGTCGTGGTGGCGATGGTCATCAACAATGCGGTTATCAGATGCTTTTTCATGGGAATCCTCAGGCCAGTCGCGCCGCCGTAATCAGCATGTCGATGAGCTTGATGCCTACAAAGGGCGCGATCAATCCACCCACTCCATAGATAAACAGGTTACGTCGCAACAAGGCCTCGGCGTTCATGGCGCGGTACTTGACGCCGCGGAGCGCCAGCGGGATGAGCGCGATGATAATCAGAGCGTTAAAAATAACCGCCGAAAGCACGGCCGACTGCGGCGTCTTGAGATGCATGATGTTCAGCGTGTTGAGCACTGGAAAGGTCACGGCAAACATTGCCGGGATGATAGCGAAATACTTGGCCACGTCATTCGCTATCGAAAATGTTGTGAGGGCACCCCGCGTCATCAGCAACTGCTTTCCAATTTCGACAACCTCGATGAGCTTGGTGGGATTGGAGTCGAGATCGACCATGTTTCCGGCTTCTTTCGCTGCTTGCGTTCCCGTGTTCATGGCGACGCCGACGTCGGCCTGCGCCAGAGCGGGAGCGTCGTTGGTGCCGTCTCCGGTCATGGCCACAAGTTTGCCGCCAGCTTGCTCGCTGCGGATGAGCTTCAGCTTGTCCTCGGGCGTAGCCTGTGCAAGAAAATCGTCGACGCCGGCTTCGCGTGCAATGGCGGCGGCGGTGAGGGGATTGTCCCCAGTAATCATCACCGTGCGAATGCCCATGGCGCGCAACTGCGCAAAGCGGTCGCGGATTCCCCCTTTGACGACGTCTTTGAGGTGAATGACGCCCATGGCGCGCCGGTTTTCCGAGACGACGAGAGGGGTGCCTCCGGACGACGCGATCCGTTCGACGGCAGCGCGCACTTCCTGCGGCATGGCCCCGTTGTTTTGTTCCAGATGACGCGCAATCGACTCGGCGGCACCTTTGCGAATTTCTCGGCCATCCAGATTGACTCCGGACATTCGCGTCTGTGCGGTGAACGGAATGAATTCGGCCTCGTGGGCTGCGAAGTCGCGCCCGCGCAACCCGTATTTTTCCTTGGCCAGCACGACGATGGAACGGCCCTCGGGAGTTTCGTCGGCCAACGAAGAGAGTTGCGCCGCGTCGGCCATATCGGCTTCCGTAACACCCGGGGCAGGCAGAAACTCGGTGGCTTGCCGGTTACCGAAAGTAATCGTGCCAGTCTTGTCGAGGAGCAGTGTGTTCACGTCGCCCGCCGCCTCCACCGCACGTCCGGACATCGCGAGCACGTTGTGCTGTACCAGGCGGTCCATCCCTGCGATGCCGATCGCCGAGAGCAGACCACCGATAGTTGTGGGAATCAGGCACACCAGCAACGAGACCAGCACGAAAACGGTCTGCGGCGATCCGGAATAGATCGCAAACGGCTGGAGCGTAACCACTGCCAACAAGAAGATGATTGTCAGTCCCGCGAGCAGGATATTCAGGGCGATTTCGTTAGGAGTCTTCTGGCGCGCGGCCCCCTCCACCAGCGCGATCATACGATCGAGAAACGTCTCGCCCGGGTTCGAGGTGATCTTCACCTTGATGTAGTCGCTGAGAACGCGCGTGCCGCCCGTAACCGCCGAGCGGTCGCCACCCGCCTCGCGGATCACGGGTGCAGACTCGCCGGTGATGGCGGATTCGTCCACGGAGGCCACGCCCTCGACAATCTCTCCGTCCCCGGGAATGAGTTCCCCGGCAGGGACGGAAACCAGATCGCCGGCGCGCAGCTTCGCGCTCGGAATTTCCTCAATCTTGCCGTCGGAGACGATGCGCTTAGCGATGGTCTCCGACCGGGCGCGCCGCAGCGTTTCCGCCTGGGCCTTGCCGCGGCCTTCAGCCATGGATTCGGCGAAATTGGCAAATAGAACCGTAAACCACAACCACAAGGTGATCTGCAGATTGAAGCCGAACGCCTCGTGCGGATGGAGAATCAAAAGTACGGTCGTGATCACGCTCCCGATTTCGACCACGAACATCACGGGATTCCCCATCATGTTGCGTGGGTTGAGCTTGAGCAGCGAACTCCAGACAGCACTGCGAACCAGATTCAAATCCCAAATCGATTTGTGATGGCTTGCCATAGACTCCCTAAAAAGTCTTCCCGATGTGCAGGAGAAGATGCTCGAGGATCGGCCCCAGGCTCAGAGCCGGGAAGAACGTCAGGGCGCCCAGGATCAGGATGACGCTGATCAGAAGAAGCGTGAACAGAGGCGTCGTGACCGGAAATGTTCCGAGCGAGGGTGGTACGTATTTCTTCTGCGCCAGGTTACCGGCAATCGCTAGCATGGGAATGATCATGAAGAAGCGTCCCACCAGCGTGGTGATTCCCGTGGCCGCGTCATACCACCGCGTGTTGACCGTGAGTCCGCCGAAGGCAGAACCGTTGTTTCCCGCGGACGAGGTAAAAGCGTAGAGAATCTCGCTCAGGCCGTGGGGGCCGGGATTCAAGATGCCTGCGGTTCCGAATCCCTTGACTACCGAAATGCCGGCGAGGGTGAGAATGATCAGTGGAAACACCAGCGACACCAGCATCGCCATCTTGACGTCGTAGGCCTCGATCTTCTTACCCAGATACTCCGGCGTGCGGCCGACCATGAGGCCCGCGATGAATACGGCCAGAACCACATAGATCAGAATCCCATACATTCCCGAGCCGACCCCGCCAAAGATGACTTCGCTCAGCATGATGTTCACGAGGGGGACCATGCCGCCCAGCGGCGTGAAGGAATCGTGCCAACCGTTGATGGCGCCGCAACTGGCGTCGGTCGTCACCGTGGCAAACAGGGCGGAGTTGGCGATGCCGAATCTTGTTTCCTTGCCCTCCATGTTGCCACCCGCTTGCAGATTCGAAGCGTGCTGCGCGATTGTGGAGGGGTAAAGCGGATTGCCCTGCGCCTCCGCCCAATAAGCGACAGTTACTCCGGCGAGGAACAGAATGGCCATTGCTGACCAGACCGCCCATCCGTGAGCGGGAGACCCAGTCATACGCCCCAGCGTATAGGTGAGACCGGCACCGATGGCGAAAATACAAAACAGTTCGAACAAATTCGTAATTGAGTTGGGATTCTCAAAGGGATGGGCGCTGTTCGCATTAAAGAACCCGCCCCCATTCGTGCCCCACTCTTTGATGATCTCTTGAGAAGCCACCGGGCCCTGCGCGATGGTCTGCGTCGTAACCGTGTCCATGACGGGTTTGCCGCCGGCATCTACGACGGGCTTGCCGTCAGCGCCCACCCGCTGCACCTGTTGTGGCTCAATCAGTTTCACGGTGTCATAGGGCTTCAGGTTTTGCACGACTCCTTGCGAAATTAGGAATAAAGAACCCACAACACACATGGGCAAGAGCACCCACAGGCAGCAGCGCACGAAGTCGACCCAGAAGTTTCCCAGGGTATTCATCTGCCGGCGGGCAATGCCGCGGATGAAAGCGATGGCCAGCACGATGCCGGTCGCCGCCGAGGCAAAATTGTGAAACGCGAGGCCGGCCATTTGCGTGAAGTAGCTCATGGTCGTCTCGCCGGAATAGGCTTGCCAGTTGGTGTTGGTGGTGAACGAGGCGGCAGTATTGAAAGCCAGGTGTTCCGGGGTCACTGCCCCAAGATGTTGCGGATTGAAAGGCAGCACTCCTTGGAGACGCTGGATCAGATAAAGAACGAGCATCGACACGGAGCTGAACACCAGCATGGCGGTCGCATATTCGGTCCAGCGCATTTCGTGTTTTTCATCCACGCCCGTGACGCGATAGAGCAGGCGCTCGATCGGTCGGAGGACGGGGTCCAAAAGGGTGCGCTCGCCGGCGAACACGCGCGTCATGAAAACGCCGAGCGGCTTGGTGACCGCGAAGGTCAGCCCCAGAAACACAAGGATTTGCAGCCAGCCATTGAGGGTCATTTCAGAACTTCTCCGGACGCAGGAGCGCGTAGAACAGATAGACGGTGACCAGCGCGCTGATGATGAGCATGACGAGAGACTGTATGTCCATAACATTCACCTATTTCATGCGATCACAGAACCGCACGTAAGCCACGGATACCGCGAAAAATGCGATTGTGACACCAATCCAAAGGACGTCCTGCATGGGACAATCTCCTCAACCCTTCATGATCCCGCATCGTTGCAAATCAGAGGGCTTTCCGCTGCCGGCTTCTTGCTGGAAAGTTTCTTGTCTGCGGAAAACTCATTTCAATGAGTTCGCCGGGCTGCTGGGATGGACGGGACTTTGCAAAGTGAACCCTTGCGGTGCTGCGCGGCGAAGTCACTTTCTCCATCACCAGCGCAGCCAGAAAGCGCAGTAGAAATGTCACCGCTCCGATACAAAGAATTGCCAGCGCAACTCTCATAACGTCACCGGCACACCCGTAACTGGAAGCCTTCTGACTCCATTGGACGACCTCGCGCGTAAGAGCGGGATCAAGAGTTCATAAAGAATTCGTAAGGACGTCGTCCCGACATTCCGGATGCGCTCCAACCGGAAATCTCCCGCCGCCCGAACTGCGATTCAGCAGCCCCAGTCCGCTTCGCCCGGCGTGGCGTAATACTTTCGCCTCGGACTGGGCGGCGCGGGGCTGGCGGCCAATTCGATCAGCGCCAAACGGGCCGCGGCCACCATCAGTTTGCGCTCGTTCTGGGGAGCGCGATCCCAGGAAGAAGTTTCCTGCTTGACTCCGTGAGTGTCGCAGTCATGCGCCAAAGCTTCCCGATAGTGATGGAAAAGTTTCGCGAGTTGTTCCGCAGAGACATCTTGAATCGTTGACATTAAATTCTCGGCCTTTCTATCGCGCGGGGAACGGTTGGTGCTGTCCACCCCGCCTGAATAGATTTGATGACAGCGAGCGTAAGGATTGAATAAAAGGTTCGTAGAATGTTCGTAAGAGGACCAGCGTATGCGCTGTTTGGATTGCAGTAGATCCGGCGTCCCGCGTCGCGAAAGCGAGATGCTGTGGCGACCGTCGGCGGGATGCTGGCCTTACCTTAAATCAGGCTATTCCCCAGGCTCAAACCGGTATCCGACCCAAGGCTCCGTGACGATGTAGCGCGGCGACGAAGCGTCGGGCTCCAGCTTCTTGCGCAATTGGCCCACGAAGACCCGGAGATACTCCACCTGCTCGGTGCTCTGCCCGCCCCAGATTGCGGCCAACAGGGTGCGGTGGTTCACCACCTTGCCGGGGTGACGCGCCAGAAAAACCAGCAGGTCGAACTCTTTAGGAGTCAGCCGCACTTCACTGCGGCGGACCGTCACTTTGTGAGCGGCTGTGTCGATCCTAAAGTCACCAATCTCGATGACGGGTTCGGGTTCGTTATCGGTGGGGACGCGGCGAAGATTGGCCCGCACTCGTGCCAGGAGTTCATTCATCCCGAACGGCTTGGTGACATAGTCGTCGGCGCCGGCGTCGAGCGCTTCCACCTTCTGTTGCTCCTTGTCCCTCACCGAAAGAACGAGGATGGGAACTTGCGAAGCAGCGCGAATCGTGCGGCAAAGCTGGATGCCATCGATCGACGGCATCGATAGGTCAGTGATGATCAGGTTGGGCGACCAGTCCTTCATAATCTCCAGCGCCATCTCGCCACTGTTGGCGATGCGGATGTCGTACCCCTGTGCCGAGAGACTGGTGCGCAGTACGCGTGTGATCTGTGGTTCGTCGTCCACAACTAGAATGTGAGGCCGATCAGCCATCAGCGGGCCTCCTGCGTAACGATGTGAACATCGACGGAGGGCGAGTCGCGCAAAAACCTTTGGATGGCCGACAAGTAAAGATATCGCTGCCAGCCGGTACGGGCGGACCGGCCGAAGATCACTTGCGTGATGTGATGCTCGCGCACCAGTTGGGCGACGCCATCGGCAATGCTTCGACTAGCCCCACGCACCACACGGGCGCCCAGGTTTTCTGCGAATCGGATGTTCTCCGCGAGTGTCTTCTGATCTTCCGGACGCGTGTCGCGGCCGACATCGACATAGAAAACGTAGAACTCGCCACCCATCGCCTGGGCCATGCGCGAACCGCGGGCGATTAAATATTGCGCCGCTGGATTGGAGCTGACACAGACCCCAATGCGTTCTCGTACAGTATGCGCGGGCTGCGTCCCATCCTTTTCCAGAAATGCGTCGAGACTGCGGTCGACGACTCCGGTGACCTGGCGCAGCGCCAGTTCACGCAATGCAATCAGGTTGCCCGGCCGGAAGAAATGAGAGAGAGCCCGCTGAGCGCGGTCTACCGGATAAATGTCACCACGCTCCATACGCTTCTGCAGTGCCTGAGGTGTCAGGTCGGCGAGCACGATTTCGTCTACGCGCTGCATCACCCAGTCGGGAACCGTTTCGCGAACCTGCACGCCCGTGATTTGCTGAACGGTGGGACCGACGCTTTCAACGTGCTGCACGTTCATGGTGGAGAGCACATCAATCTTGGCCTCCAGCAGTTCCATGACGTCTTCGTAGCGCTTGGCGTGCTTGCTGCCCTCGATGTTGGTATGAGCCAACTCGTCAACTACAACGACTGCCGGTTTGCGGACAAGGATGGCGTCCACATCCATCTCTTCAAAGGTGGTGCCTTTGTATTCGAGCTTGCGAGGGGGAATGCGGTCGAGCTTCGCTGCCAGCTCCGCGGTGGCTTTGCGACCATGGCTCTCCACCACCCCTACGGCGACATCCTCGCCGCGGCTGGCACGGCGGATCGCTTCGCTGAGCATGCTGTACGTCTTGCCCACCCCGGGAGCGTAGCCCAGAAACAACTTGAAAATGCCTCGCGGCTTTTCCGGGGAAACCTCGTGGAGCCACTCCTCGGGCGTCTTGGTCATCGCAGCTATTGTCTTTCGCAACGGCAAAATTGTCACCTCCATCGTACAATGCGGGAGTGAAAACCGGGGCTCGAACGCAGGCGGTACGCTACGTATTGGTGGTTGCAGCAATTTGCGCGATTACAGCGGTCGATTTCAAGCTGCGGGTCAACCACACCACTGTCGCGTTGATGTTCCTGGTGATGGTGCTGCTCACCTCCGCTTACTGGGGTTTGCGGTACGCGGTTGTAATGGCGGTTGGAGCCACGGCGGCATTCAATTTTTTCTTCTTGCCTCCGGTTGGAACTTTCACCATCGCCGACCCTCAGAATTGGGTCGCTTTGTTCGCTTTTCTCGTCACCGCGCTCGTAGCCAGCAACCTCGCAGAACGCGCGCGCAGCGAGGCCGAAGGCGCGAAACAACGCCGCCGTGAGGTCGAGCGGCTTTACGGACTGAGCCAGCGGTTGCTGGCTTCGGAGAATGTCCTTGAGCTGTTGAACGCGCTGCCTCGATATGTACAGGAGACATTTTCGGTTGGCAGCGTGGCCGTCATGGCGGCGGACCATCCTACCGTCTATCGCTCGTCGCTTGATGCCAAATTCGAGGAAAGCGTACTCCGCTCCACGCTCCTGCGCGGAGAACCCATCACCCAGGGCGGGGTGTCGTACGTACCTTTGCGCCTGGGAATGCGTACTGTGGGAGCGTTGGCCGTTACGGGAGACGAGCTTTCGCGAGAGACTCTAGATGCGCTGGGAAGCCTGTCGGGGTTGGCTATCGAACGTGCCCGCGCCCTGGAGGCACTGAGCAAGAACCGCGCGGAGCAGGAACATGAGCGACTGCGAACTGCGTTGCTCGACTCGGTGACACACGAGTTCCGTACTCCTCTCACCTCCATCAAGGCCAGCATTACCACGCTTTTGTCGGGTACCGGCCTCGACGATCAGGGCAGACGCGAGTTGCTTACAGTAATCGACGAGGAGACCGACCGCCTGAACCGTCTCGTCGGCGAAGCCGCGGAAATGGCACAACTGGATTCCGGGATGTTCAAACTCGATCTACAGCCGCATGCCATCCAGGACGCTCTCCAGCCCGCCTTAGAGGATGCAAGAGCATCGCTCGAGAATCATCCCCTCGAGGTCAACGTGGCCCAGAACTTGCCGAACGTGCGCATCGACGTTCAGCGCATTCGCGAAGTGCTCATGCACCTGCTGGAGAATGCCGGCAAGTACTCCGCGGCTGGGCTGCCGATCAAAATCACCAGCGAGGTGCAGGGTGACTGGCTCCTTACCAGTATTGCCGACCGCGGCCCTGGCATCGATTCCTTCGAGCAGTCCCTGATCTTCGAGAAGTTCTATCGCGGCCAGCACCAGCGCTACACCGCTCCCGGCACGGGTATGGGCCTGGCCATCGCCAAAGTAATCGTGGAAGCGCACGGCGGCACGATCGGAGTGGTCAGCCAACTAGGCAGCGGCTCGGTATTCTCCTTCAGCCTGCCGTTGGAAAAGGCGCGTTGACTTTGGGAGGCGCAGCGCTTCAAGAGGTGCGATCGAGGGCCGCCGTGCCTTCGTCCGGATCGATCTAGATGGAATCGTAAGGGCAGCCTGCGCCGCGGTCAGAACTGAAATCGACGATGCCGTCTTTTCGCTGGTACATCGCCGTCACCGGACAGATCCTGACGCAAGTGGGATTTTCACAGCGAGTGCACCGGGGCACTCGAAAAAACCTGCTGCGTGTTGGGGAATATTCCCTTCTCCACGTACTTCACCCATGTGCGGTTCACGGTGAGCGGGACCTGGTTCTCCGTCTTGCCCGCCACGGTGCAGGCATGACAGCCGATGCAGTTGCGGTTGTCGATGATGAATCCGTATCTCATCCGAAACGTGCCAGGACTGCATCTGGAACCCCGCGCGGCTTAGGCATTTTAGCTGACTGTCCAGGTTGAGCTTAGTGACTGGCTTGAGGCTCAGCAGGCTGCGAAGACCGGTGCAAATGCAGAGTCACCGTGGAAGAGCGGCCCTTCGTGGAACAGCGGCCCTTTAGGGCCGCGAACGCGTGTGGCAGCAGCGCGGGCTTCAGCCCCTGAGGACGCTCTTCCCCGGCGGGCTGCGTTTTCCTGGAGCCTCTCAGACAGTGACTGGCTGAACCTGAACACTGAAAGCCAGCCTGCCTCCCCGCTAAGCTACAATTCAGATGCTTCCAGAACCAAAGGCAGTTGGTCCTTTCGCACCACCTAGGTAAAGACAAATCTATGACTGCTGAGATCGCAAGCGGCACTCCCTCAGGACTCGACGACAAGAAAATCTTCTATAACCGATTTCTCTTGATTGTGGCTGGGCTGGGTGGACTGCTCTATGGCGTGGACGTCGGCATCATTGCCGGCGCCTTGCCTTATCTGGAAGCAACCTCGGGCCTGAACGCCGGACAGCTTTCCATCGTGGTTGCCGCTGTGTTGCTGGGGAGCGTGATCTCCACCCTGTTTGCAGGACTACTGGCGGACTGGATGGGACGCAAATCCTTGATGACGCTAAGTGGCGTCATGTTCGTCATCAGCATTCCGATGATTGCCCTGGCACACGGCTACGGGCCGCTGGTCTTCGGTCGATTGTTGCAAGGTGTCAGCGCGGGTCTGATCGGCGTCGTTGTTCCGCTCTATCTCGCTGAGTGTCTGACGGCGTCGAACCGAGGCAAGGGGACCGGAATCTTCCAGTGGCTGCTGACCCTGGGAATTGCGATTGCGGCGTTGGTCGGCTTCTTCTTCAGTCTCCGGCTGGCTCAGATTGTGAAGACCGGCGACTTGCAGGTGGCTTATAACTTCAAAGACTCGGCCTGGCGCGGCATTTTCTGGGTTTCATTGCCTCCGGGGATTCTGTTCGTCATTGGCAGCCTGATGCTGGGGGAGTCTCCGCGATGGCTATTCCGCCTGGGCAAGAAAGATGCTGCGTATGCTTCGCTTCTGCGTTCTCGCACGACCGAGCAAGCCGACCTGGAACTCGCGGAAATGCAGGAAGTGGCCGTAGCGGAAAAGGCGAAATCTGCTGCCGGCACAAAGGGTACGGACTCCTTACTGCGGCGCAAATACGTGATTCCGTTCGTGCTGGCCTGCATCATCCTCGCATGCAATCAGGCCACCGGTATCAACTCGATCATTGCTTACAATGCCAACATTTTGTTGCAGAGCGGACTCTCCGATTTTTATGCCCACTTGGGCTACGTCATATTTACGTGCGTAAACTTCACTGTAACCGCCATAGGCGTTGCGCTGGTGGACCGCAAGGGCCGCAAGTTCCTACTTGGGATTGGCACGGCAGGAATCATTGTCTCGCTGATCTGCACGGCGGCCATCTTCCTTCGCACCGAGAAGCAGCGCGTGGATGCGAAAGGTTCTGTCCAAGCCATGGTCACTACTGACCAGAAGCTGACTCTGCACTACGACTCCGAATCGGCGAATCGGCTGAGCGGCGACAATCGCGTGTCGGGACGGGCAACATCGCTCGTCGTGATCTATTCATGCGGGGACTTCCGGGCGGCAAGTGCGGCGGTGCGCTCCGACGATCTGGCAGCGAAGCCAATCGAGATCATGCGCGATGGCTGCGTGCCTGCGAATAAAGTGGTGGCGTTTTTCTCGAACCCGTTTGGCAACCTCGACGCTTCGCGCGCGGCGCCCTTGAAGATCGAGAACGCCCTCATTACTCCTGTCCCGTCAGCGACCAACGGCTGGATGGTCGCGATCACGCTGTTTGTCTTCATGGCATTCTTTGCGATTGGTCCTGGGGTTTGCGTCTGGCTGGCGCTTTCGGAATTGATGCCGACCCGGATTCGCTCCAACGGAATGAGCATCGCGCTCTTACTCAACCAGGCGGTGTCCACGGCTATCGCGGCTGTGTTCTTGCCGACGGTCGGCAAATATGGATACTCCACTATGTTCTTCGGGTTTGCCGCGTGCACGGTGGTCTACTTCGTTACGGCGACATGGTTCTTGCCGGAGACCAAGGGCAAAACGCTAGAGGAGATTGAAGCGCACTTCGAGGGGGCGGCGGTTGCTAAGTAGCGCGCGCATCTTGCGCCTATTGCGAGGCCAAGATGGTCTCGCGACAGCCGCCGAGACGGCGGCGCTACTGTTCGTTTGCCCCTTCGCTTGAAAATGATTTACTCTGCCAAATCACGATGAATCCTACTAAGCAAAGGAAGAACGACACCAACCAGAAGCATTCCCACGCGATGCGGCGGGAAATCTATGAGCAGCCTGCTGCCATCGCGAAGACGGTCGAGAAACACTTGAAGGACGACATCATCTTCCCAGGCGAACTCGACCCGATCGAAAGCGCTCTGCTGACGTTTGAAAAGCTGATCATCGCCGCCAGCGGATCGAGCCGGCACGCGGGCCTGGCGGGCGAGATCATGATCGAAGATCTCTCTGGCGTGGCCGTCGACGTTGAGTACGCTAGCGAATACTGCTACCGCTCGACCCATGCGGCAGTGGATCCGATCGTCATGGTGATTACCCAGTCGGGGGAGACAGCGGACACAATCGCCGCGCAACGCGAGGCCCTGACGCGCGGGGTAAAGACCATTGCGATTTCGAATGTTCCCGATACGACGATCGTGCGGGAGGCGGGCGCTGCGTTGATCTCGGGGGCCGGGCCAGAGTTGTCGATTCCTGCGACGAAGAGTTTTACCACGCAACTCACGATTCTTTATCTGATGGCTCTGTTCCTCGCGCGCAAGCGGGGACGGATGACCTCGGAAGTCACGCGGTCATATTTGCAGCGACTGATGCGGCTCCCCGAGGCAATCGAGAAACAACTAGCCACTTGGGACCGGTTGGCCGAAGAATTCGGCAACGTGCATTTCAAAGCGGAAAAGTTTCTCTATCTCGGCCGGGGCGTGCACTACGCAATCGCCCGCGAGGGCGCGTTGAAACTCAAAGAAATTTCCTACGCGCATGCCGAAGGATATCCGGCTGGCGAACTGAAGCACGGACCCAACGCGCTGGTGGATGAGAAGTTGCCGGTAGTCGTGCTGGCCACGTGCGACCACCACGATCCCGATTCGCTGTTGCGCTACCGCCGCACGCTCGAGGTCATGAAGGAAGTGAGATCGCGTCGCGGACCGCTGGTCACGGTTGCGACTGAAGGCGACAAAGAAGTTGCGAAGATCGCGGATCAAGTCTTCTACGTGCCCGCGGCTCCGGAATTGCTCTTGCCCATTGTCGAAGTTATTCCTCTGCAGCTCTTCGCCTATCACGTCGCAGTCAACAAAGGATACGACGTGGACCATCCGCGCAACCTGGTGAAAGCAGTGGTCACCGAGTGACAGGTAAGCAAATCTTAACCACGGAGGCACAGAGACACAGAGAAAATACAATCACTGAATTTTCTCCGTCTCTCTGTGCCTTGGTGAGACAGGTCCTACCGCAAATCACATTTTTGGTTTCGTCGGACTGATGGGGTCATCGCCTCTGCAAATCAGCCAGCAGGTCATGCCGATGCCTACGAGTCCCGCTCCTTTCGCCCACGGCGAATTCATGATGGCGCCTCTTCCTGCCAACCTTTCGGGCGTTTTGACGTCGGCCGCTCCACATTTTTCTTCACGCGACTTCCGCTCGCCTTCGCGCACAGTAGCGCGGGTGGAAGGAGCGGGTTGCTTGGCCTGTTGGGGGTTACCGGACCTGGAATCGATGTTCACATCGTTCTTGAGCGCCGATACGCTGATTTTCCCATCCACGTCGGTGACGTCATAGTGTGTCCATTCAGTTAGTTTCACGGGCGTCACGGTCACGCAACCCACGCGCACCCTCAATCCGCGAGAAGTGCTGACCGACAGGCTGCCATGTTCGAGAACCAGTTCGTCGCCTTCAAACTGCACCATCGTCTCGGGATTGATATCGGCCATCGATCCAATGGCCTCGATGCGGGCGACAGCGCTTTTCTGAGTTTCGACGAGGTCGTTGGCAAACAGAGCGATCGAGGCCGGAGCGGGATTCTCGTTCACCCGCACGCCGACACCGTTGCTGCGCAACATGGCGGCCGTGGCGTCGTCAGCGGGCAAAGACACGGGCAGAATCGCGACCATGGGCAGGCAGACGAACTGTCGCCACTTGAGCAAAATCACGCCCCACAATTTTCCGCACGAACAGCTGTTACCACCTTAGCGTGTGGCTGTGGAGGCGACTATTGGCTCACGTGGTGCTACAGCAAGCGGTTGGCATGAGATGTGGTACAGCACTTTGTGGCCCTAGGCGCGAGCGAAGTCGATGTACCCGTGTTGCACGTCAGTACGAATGAGCTTCGCGCGAAGCTTGTCACCGACATCGAGTCCCTGCTGGCCCTGGGCGAGGAGTCCCTCGATGTGCGGCTGGAGAACCCGAACGAAGGTTCCGTGATCGGTTACGCCGGTGACAATGCCGTCGAAGACTTCGCCGATGCGGTGCTGCATGGCGACGGCAGCGAGGCGCTTGGACATTTCGCGCTCGACTTTTCTGGCAGCGTCTTCCTTTTTCGTGCAGTTGGCGGCGATAGCCGTCAGCTCGTCGTCGGAGTAAGGATTATTCTGACCCGCAAGCAAGGACTTGATCAAACGCTGGGTAACGACATCAGCGAACCGCCGGTTGGGAGCGGTCGAGTGGGTGTAGTCCTGAACGGCTAGACCGAAGTGTCCGGGAGCGACCTCGCCGGGGCGCTCGAGAACATATTCGCCAGGACCGATCAGTTTAATCACCGCGAGGGAAAGATCGGCGAAGTGATCGGGATCGGCGGCTTTGCGCCGCAGTAGGAAGTCATTCAGCGCCTTGGAATCCGGCTGGCCCGGCAGTTTGTCGCCCTTGGTTGAGGCCAGTTGCACGATGCGGTCCCAACGCTCGGGAGCACGCACAATGCGGCGCAGTGACGAAACCTTTTCGAGCACGCGAGCGACCACGCCGTTCGCCGCCACCATAAAGTCTTCGATCAAATCGGTGGCGCGGTTTTTTTGCTGTTTCACCACATCGATGACCTTATCATTCAGCACGAGGGGATGGACTTCGTCGGTCTGCAGGTTGAGTGCGCCTTGCTGGAAGCGCTGATTCTTCAGCCTCTGCGCAACCTCATCCTGTAGTTTCAGTTGCGCCTGCAGATCGCTGGAAGCAGCGACCTTCACCGGAGCAGCAGCGGTTCCCTCCAGCCATGCGCCAACAGAGTTGTATTGCAGTTGAGCTTTATTGCGGACGACGGCGCGATAGACGCTGGGTGCCTTCAACCCTCCCGAGGAATCCACCACGAATTCAATCACGACGCTCAGGCGATCCTGGTTTTCGAGCAGAGAGCTTGCGCCAGTGGAAAGCTCTTCCGGGAGCATGGGGAAATTACGGATTCCCGTGTATACCGTGGTGGTTTCGCGGGCCGCGTGCTGGTCAATCGCTGTCTGCTTGGGGACAAAGGCATCGACGTCCGCAATGCTGACCATAATTTTCACGTCGCCATTCGCGGAGCGTTCAGCGACCTCAATCTGATCAAGGTCGCGCGACGTATCGTTGTCGATGGATGACCAGAGTAAGTTGCGGAGGTCCCGGAGATCGCCTCCCGGGGCGACCTGCGGCGGATGGGCTTTCAGGTCGGCAAGTTGCAGCGGAACCTGCGGTGGAAAATCCGGATCGAAGCCGTAGCGCTGCATGACTGCTTTTGCGGTGGCCTGCAAGTCGAGCTGAGAGGGATTGGCGTCAGGCATGAACTCCCCGTGCGGAAGTGGGATGGGTTCAGGCTATCACGCTGGGCAGGAGGGATGCGGAGAGGTCCGCATAGAAAACGGTGACGACTCAGTCTGTCGAAATCTGTCAGGAAAATAGCCCTGCTGGACACTCCTAATGGCAAAGAGCTTAGGGGCTCACAATCTCGACAGGAAAGAACTTGAAGTCCTTGCCTAAGGCACCTTCCGAACCGCGTCCGCCCTGACCAGAATCTGCCTTCCCGCCAGTCGCAAAGTCAGATTCAAAAGCGAGGCTTGTGCAAGCTAATCAGTGTGCGAGCGCTGCACGTCGGAGTTGGTATAGACGCGAGGAGTGTTGGCTTTGTGAGCCTTCCAGAACAAGGCGGCCTCGGCCAGAGGGATTCCGTAACCATGTTCACGCAGGGACTGCGCGTCGGTCATGTGTACAACGCCGGGGTTAGTGATGCTCTCGGGCAACTCGCGGGGCAACTCGCCCGAGGTAAGTTCGACCACGACGGCCATCGGATAACCGTAATAGACGGGAAACAGGTCGGCTTGGTGACGGAGTTCCGGATTGGCAACGAAGGACTGATTTTCAACAGCCGGTCCGATTGCGGGCAGGCCTGGGATGCCGGTCAGCGGGGCTTCCAGCGAAAGAGATGGCGTGGCGATGGGACCCGCAAACAGGGGCGACCCGTAGTTCATGAGGTATTGCGGACCCACGGCAAAGTTGGTGTCCTGCGCGGCGGAAATCGCAGCCAGAACCAGCAGCAGCAAAGATAGACTCGCTAGACGCATATGGCCTCCCGGGATCGAACTACTTCTTGTGTCGATTATGAACCTAGAGAACGCCGATTACCAGAACTGTTTGAGGGTGAATGCGGCTTCTGGCGCGGGTTTTGGGCTGGCCAAGGAATGGATACCGGTCTCTCCGGGCGGAAGAGTTTGCGGGAGCATTCGCGCCGTCCCCTGCGGGACTCGCTCCAATTTGCCCGCTTTGACCGGCATGCTCGTGCCGGGCGTTCGCATGCCGCACTTCAGGGCTGGAGTGCGATCAACCAACATTCTTATCGCCGCTCTGGAGGTGCTGCGCCCTCGACACGGTGTTCGCGGCGGTTGGCCAGGATCACGTAGAGCATGAAGAGGACGACGGCTACGTTACCGACGAACAAAACGCAACGCAGAGCAGTGACGCCGCGAAGCAGTTCGCGGACTTCCAGGGGAAGGAGCAGAGTGCCGGAAACCAAGGCTACCCACTCAGCCCAAGTGCGTCCATTCCACAGGCCATAGGCTTCAGCGAAACGTAGAACTGCGTAAGAAAACGCGATACGGGCCGCGGCCCAAAGTCGCGCGTCCGTGACACTGTCAGCAAAATCGAGGAAGAGTTGGGCGGAACGCCGATCGGTATTGACGTGGAGAAGGGCGAGGAGGCTCTCCGCGTACAGCCAGGTATCCTTATGCACGAGGGCAATCGCGCACACTCCCATTAGCGCTACAAAGCTGCCTTTGAAGAATTCGAACAGGGCAACAGCCCGGAGCATTTGCCGCCGACGGCGGTGGGCACCAGGCTTGGCTGCAAGAAGGGGCATGAATGGAGGCGATGACTGAAGGCAGAGTATCACGGGTGCGGGAGATGCGCACATGCGGAACTGCTCTGCCCTCCTTCGTCGCCGATGGTTGTTCTTACCTCCGTAACTGGAGAGGAGGCAGGAACAGTGTCACGATCAGATTGGGAGATGAATCATGCTAAGAGTCGTTCTTGGTCTGTCCGTCGCGATCCTGTGCGCCGTTCATTCATGGGCCCAACCGGCAGCGGCTACGCCGCAAAATGCGCGGCAGGCTTTGATCGAAATGTTCTTCAGCAAGACGCCAGGAACCTTCATCAAGCATCTACCGACGGCCACGCGCACGGCGCTGGAGAAATCGGGAGCCCTGGTGACACTGCAGCAGTATTCGCTGATGGCGAGCCAACTTCAGACGCAAGGGCAGAATGTGAAGACGTTTGAAACCGGCTCGGTGCTGCTGGCTGGGGACGATCCCAAGACGGGCCAGAAGGTCGAAGTCACGGTGGAGAATGACGCGCTGCGCGGAGATCAGGACGACATCGAGTTGTCGTTTGTGGTTTACAAGAACGGGCAAGCGGAGCGCACGCCCTTCATGCCGCAGATGACGTTCTCGATGAAGCAGGAGGCGCAGGTCTGGACGCTGAATGAAATCTCCGTCACCGTTCATGTGCCCCTGGCGGACCCGGACTTTCTGAAAGCCATCAGCGAAAAAATGACGCCGCAAGCCGGCGCGACCGGCGTACACCCTGAAACCTCTTCGCAACCGGCCGGCAGTGATGCGACGGTGGTGGCCGCCATGCGGACGGTTCTTACCGCCGAAGTCACTTACGCCAGCAGCTATCCGACGATTGGCTACACCTGTACGCTTTCCAGCTTGGATGGTTTTGGCGGCGGTGAGCCGAACGAGCACCAGGCCATGCTGATTAATAGCGGGCTGGCGAGCGGGAAGCGATACGGCTTCGTGTTTACACTCTCCGGCTGCGGCGCCGCGCCCGCCAGTAGCTTTCATCTGACGGCCGCGCCGTCTGGGAACAGCTACGGGCGTAAAGCGTTTTGTGCCGATCAGTCGGGGGTGATTCGCTCTTCGAGCGACGGGAATTCGGCAACGTGTATGGCGAGCGGCGCCCCGGTGCAGTAGGGGAGATTGGAAAACGCCCGCCAAGCTACGGTTTACCGGCGTGATTGTTTGCGGATGGCGGCGCGCAGTTCGGCGACGATTTCCTGCGACGCCTTGATGGCCGCGGCGTGCTGGTTGACGTTGAACGAGATCGCGCCGACGCGAGCATGGCCACCGCCGCCGTAGCGCTCACAAATGCGGGCCAGGTTCACTTCGGGCTCTTGCGGAGCCCAGGGGTTCGATCCCACCGAGACTTTGACACGAAAACTGCTTTTGCTGAGTCCCACGCTGTAGACCGACTCCGGGTGCAGATAATAGGGGATGAACTTGTTGTAGCCCTCGAGGTCGTGATCCGTCACGTCGAAGAAGATCGTCCCGTCCTTGCATTCGGTGCGCTGCTCGAGAATCCCGATGGAGAGTTCATGGCGTTTGAGCAGCGGGGGAAGCAAGGGAGCAACAAAGGGTTCTTCGAGAATTTCCGCCAGGGACTTGGTCGCCAGCAGCGGAATCAGGTTGGGGACGAAACCGTGATCCGGGGCTGATTCGATGACCATGGTGAGTTTCATGGCGGGCGCTTCCATTTCCACGGCGGTCTTGGCGTCGGGGTAGAGGGCGCCGTCAATGATGTCGGTCCAGTGCACGAGATCGGCCACGGTCGCGGGATCGAAACCGAAACGTTGCTGCGCGATCATGGCGATGAAACTTGTGCAGGATTTGAAATCCGGATCGTAGAACTTGCGGTTGCTCTGATCCTGCTCGAAGTGCTCGGCGTCAGACGGGGAAAGGAACGCGCTCTCGTGATGGTCGAACCACCAGGTGATTTTGGGCGAACTGGAGTACTTGAAGTCGACGATGGCGTTCTCATCGCCGTCGAATTGCTTTTCATCGAACAGCGCGCCGGCGCGGTGGACCAGTCCGGTGAAGACGAAGTCGGCATCGCTGCGGATGCGCTCGCGATAGAAGCGGGAAAATAACGCGGCGGAGGAGGCTCCGTCGAAGCATTTGTCGTGATAGAAAACCCGTACTCGCAATGAAATCCCCAATCGCCCATCAAATTCCCGCGGGCCGAAACCACGTAGCTGGCGTGGAATTGGGCCATGGGTAAAAGCTAATAGGATTGACAGCTTACAGGAAGAAAGTCAAGGGCAGGAGAATTGGGAAGGTCTCAGTTTCCCGAGAGACGGTCGAGCTTGCGCTCGACGGACCACCGAGGGCGGCTGTCCCCTCATGGGTACACTGCGTGGGAACACTACATTGCGTTCGCCTGCTTTTCCGCGAGATCGCCGATCACTGGGAGTTTGTACATCTGGCCTTGATTCGCCTTCAGGAGCAGGACGATCCAGAGGATGAATCCGCCCAGGCTAACGAGAAGGTGAAGGGGAAAGGTAATCAGAGCCAAGAAGGGCACGAACGTCACAATCGAGAGGCCGACGTGCAGAACAAACAGAGCCGCGGCGAAAAAGAGGCACTGCCAGGAGTGGAAGCGGATAAACCGGTTCTTGTTGTACGGTTCCATCACCAGGAAAATGATCGCTGGGATGATGGTGATGTAGGCCAGCATGCCAGCGACGTTGTCAGCCATGCCTCCTACATTGGCCGCTGGAGCGGCGGCAACCGGAGCCCGGCCCGCACATGCGGCACAAGTGGTAGTACCATCCGCGATCTGTGCGCCGCACATGTTGCAAAAAGCCATGGTGTATCCCCCTCGCCGACGCCAGTAAGCCGAGCCGACCGGTAAAGCACAATCGAACCCGAGCAGCCTTCGCGGCAAAGTATCAGAGAAACTGGCGGAAAGCAATCTTCAATGTTGCGGGCGAGTGGCCAGGGCTAGATCGGCGGAGCGTAGTGCTCGGCGAGAGCGCCCAGGATGGGGAGTTTGAACGTCTCTCCTTGGAACGCCTTGACCACGAGCACCAGCCAGATGACGACTGCGGCGATCGCGACGACCACATCGAGCAGCGTTACGAAGAGGGGCCCGAGCACGGGGATCATGAAGAGAAGGAGGCCTGCGAGTTTTAGGACGATCGCGGCCAGAATGCCCGTCCCCCAGAACGCAAGGCACTGGACGGAATGGAACCGCACGAAGCGATTCTTGTTGTAGGGGTCGAGGAGGAGGAAGAGGATCGCGGGGAGGAAGGTGAGGTAGGCGAGTCCCCCCGCGATGGGTTCGGTTAGCAGGCCGACCTTGCCTTGGGCGCGCGGTTCGGCCCGCATCGGGCGGCCGCAACCGGGGCAGAAGGCGGCCGTGTCCGGCATTTCGGCGGCGCAATGCGGGCACGATAGCGGCAGGGCAGTCGCCGGATCCATGGTCGGGACCATATCAAAACCGGGTGCGGGCAGCAAATGGGTGGAGTTAATTCATGATGCTTTGCTGGGTTTGATAACCAGAGCGGTCGAGCTTCGCTCGGAGCAGCGGCTGTCCCCACATGGGTGATCGAGATCTAGCGCATCCTCAATCAGACGCATTGACGGGAGGCGGAGCGGATAGTATGGTTCGTGCAATTTTGGAGGCGAAGCGGAAGCGGGCGGCTTCGCGCGACGGGAGAGTGGATGGCACCATTCTGTGCAGCTTGCGGGAACACCATGACGGCGGACGATCGGTTCTGCCGGGTCTGCGGCCGAATGGCTTCAGCGGGTGCCGGGGCAACGCCCACCGCAACCGCGACACCCGTTGCGGCCGGGCCAGCGGAGACCAGCGGAAAAGCCATTGCCAGCTTGATCTGCGGGCTGTCGTTTTTTATCCCGTTTCTTTTTGTCGCCGCAATTGTTTTTGGCCATCTGGCCTTGTCGGAGGTTCGTAAGAGTGCGGGAAGGCTGAAAGGCGAGGGCCTGGCCATCGCGGGGCTAGTGCTGGGCTACCTGTGGATTGTGGGAATCCCGATCATTCTGATCATCGCGGCGATAGCGATCCCGAATCTGCTGCGGGCGCGTATGGCGGCGAACGAAGCGTCCGCGGTAGCGTCAATCCGAAGCCTGGTAACGGCAGAAGTCGGCTACTCGACGGCTCATCCCAACCAGGGCTACACGTGTACTCTTTCGGATTTGGCGGGGGACCACTTGATCAATAGCGTTCTGGCGTCGGGCCAGAGGAGCGGATATGAGTTTGAGTTGCTGAACTGCGCTCCCGAGACGTCCGGCGGTCCAAATGCGAAATTCCAGGTAGTGGCGCACCCGATGACGGCGAACCAGACTGGCGTTCGGGCGTTCTGCTCCGATGAATCCGCGGTGGTCAAGGTCGACGCAGGCGGCTCGGCGCAGGGTTGCCTGGAGAACGGCAGCATGCTGCAGTGACTCTCCCAGTTTCTTCTCAGGAGAAAACGAATGTTTTGTACTCAATGCGGAGCTAATAATCCCGACACCGCTGCGGTGTGCATGCAGTGCGGCAGGAACTTGCAGGCGGGGAGTGCGGGGGGGCCATTGCAAGCTACTGGCGTGGTTTTGCCGCCAGGCGCGACCGTACCGAACTACCTGGTGTTTGCGATCCTCACAACCGTGTTCTGCTGCCTTCCGACGGGAATACCGGCGATCGTGTTTGCGGCACAGGTAAACGGCAAATTGCAGGCGGGCGACATCGCGGGAGCGCAGACCGCTTCGAAGAACGCAAAGATGTGGTGCTGGATTTCGTTCGGCCTAGGCCTTGGAGTGGGCTTGTTATATATGCTGATCATCGGGGTCGGACTGATCCGCCAAATGGGTGCGCATTAGCCATGCTCCCCCTTCCCAGGCCTTGGCTGTTGGCAGCACTGTTCACCGCGGTTACCGTGGCAGGGGTGATGTTGCGCCTGTTCGATCCGGCTACGTCGGGCCTGTTTCCCCCTTGTCCGCTGCGCTATTTGACGGGCTGGTATTGTCCGGGATGCGGATCGTTGCGGGCCATCCACCAACTGCTTCATGGCAGCCTGCGGGCGGCGTGGGCCATGAACCCGCTGACTGTGGTGCTGCTGCCATTTCTGACTTACGGTCTGGCCTCAGCGGCCATTTTCGAAGTTCGCGGGCGAGCACTGCCACAACCGTTCCTAAGGGCGGTCTGGATACGCGCACTCTGCGCGGCGATCATTCTGTTTGGGATCGCGAGAAATCTGCCCATGCATCCGTTTGATTTGCTTGCGCCGGGTGCGATGCTGCACCTGTGAACGGATTTGCGACGCGATGAGGTTTCTGCCCACGCGAGATCTCTTCGCCTTCGCTCCGGGGCGACGCCCTTTTAAATAATGCCGTTGATTAGAGCGGGCGAGGGCTATGGTTCTTTTTGCGGCAGTCTTCGCACACCCCATAGATCTGAAACGTGTGCCGTGTGGTGAGGTAGTGATACCTGTGGCCGATTTCCTGTTCGAGTTGGCCGACTTCCTGGGAAAAAAACTCAACCGAACTGCCACAACCGGTGCAGACCATGTGGTGATGGCTACGGCGGTTGTACTGGTGCTCGTAACGGGCAATGCCGTCGTGGAAGGCGACTTCGCTGGCCAGGCCACACTCCGCCAGCAGTTTCAGCGTGCGGTAGACGGTGGTATAGCCGATGCGGGCGTCCTTCTTTTGCACCAGGCGGTGGAGTTCATCGGTGGAAAGATGGTCGCGGGTTTCGAGGAACGTATGCAGAATGACGTCGCGCTGGGCGGTCTGCTTCAGGCCCACGCCCTTCAAATGCTTGTGAAGGATGTCCTGGGCTTCGCGGACCATCTGGCGGGAGATGGTGGGCTGATCATCAATGCGCTTCTGCAGCATGGCGGGTGGAACGGAGTCAGGATATCATCCGCCATCTTGAAAATGAAATTCATTTTCAGCGTCAGGCAAGGCCTCGTCGCGTGGCTTACAATCAGAGATTCTCATGAGCACCCTGGCAGAGATCAGCGTACCGCAATCACGCCGTTCGCCGACTCTCCGCGTTTTGCTCTGGCTTTTGCTGGCCGTAATCGTGATTCTGGCGGGCGTGGTCGCCTATGGCTACTACGTGGCGCACTCCGCTCTCCCACAACTGGACGGTCGGGTGCAGATCGGCGGGCTCTCGGCCCCGGTGACGGTGACGCGCGACAATCATGGTGTACCGACGATCGAAGCGGCCAGTCTTGAGGATCTTTTTTTCGCGCAAGGCTATGTCACGGCGCAGGACCGGCTATGGCAGATGGACGTGATCCGCCGGGCCGGCAGCGGAGAACTCTCGGAGATACTGGGCGAGGACCTGCTGAAACTGGACCGCGAGCAGCGGATCTTGGGGCTTCGGGCAGCTGCCCGGAAGTCGCTGGAGATGGCCAACCAGCGCGATCGTAGTTTCTTCGAAGCCTACGCGCGCGGAGTCAACGCCTACATCGGGACCCATGGCAACCACTTGCCCATTGAGTTTCGCATCTTGCATTACACGCCAAAGCCGTGGCTGGTGGAAGACTCGCTGGTCATCGCCAATCAGATGGTGAAAGATCTGAACTACCACTATTTCTTGGACGCGCTGGCCCGCGAAAAAATCCTAGCCAAGCTGGGGCCGGAGTTGACGGCGGACCTGTATGTCAACCGCTCGTGGCACGACCGTCCGCCCACTGTCATGCGCGAGGATTTGGATGAACCGGACAGCAATAATGGCGATTCCGACGATGATGACGACGACGATTCTCCTGACAACTCGGTCACACAGAGGTTTCCTTCCACCGCGGAGAAGGCCGTGCCGGTCAGACAGGTTACTGAAAAACTCGACCTGGACTCTTCAAGTGCTGAAGCCCATAAAGAAGAGCAAGCCCATATCGCAGCGCCGAAAGCTCTGCGCGACCCAAAAACAAGTCTTTCAGAAACGAGTCCTTCAGAAGACCACGAAGCCTCCTCAGTCGAAGGTCTGCCGGTGAACGGATCGAATGACTGGGTCGTTTCGGGGGCGCACACGGTGACGGGCAAGCCTCTGCTCTCGAACGATATGCACCTCGGCCACCAGATGCCGAACCTGTGGTATGAGGCGCACTTGCACTCCGGCACGCTGGATGTTGCGGGCGTAACGCTCCCGGGCATGCCGTCGGTCATCGTGGGCCACAATCAGCGGATCGCGTGGGGATTTACCAACGTTGGTCCGACAGTGACCGACGTTTTCATCGAGAATTTCAACCCGCAGGGCGCGTATCAGACTCCGAATGGATGGGTGCAGGCGGAACATCGCGTTGAGGTCATTCATGTCAAGGGCAAGCCGGACGTGAATGTGGAGGTGAAGATCACCCGTCACGGCCCCGTGATCACCGACCTCGTGCCAGGAGAAACGCGGCCGCTGGCGTTGCGTTGGACGCTCTACGATGGATTGCGCATCCCATTTTTTGACCTGGACGCGGCGCAGAACTGGGAAGAGTTTCGACACGCGTTTTCGCAGTTGGACGCACCGGGGCAAAACGTGGTGTACGCCGATGTGGATGGGAACATCGGATATCAGACGACGGGCAAGGTTCCGATCCGCGCGGCGGGCGATGGCAGCCTTCCGGCGAAGGGGGCCGATAACGCGCACGAATGGACTTCTTACATTCCATTTGAGAAGTTGCCCAGCATCTACAACCCACCATCCGGGCTTATTGCCACGGCGAACGGAAGAATTACGCCGGATGATTATCCCAATTCGATCAGCATGGAGTGGGAGGCTCCCTGGCGCACGGCACGCATTTACCACGTGCTGGAGTCGGGAAGGCAGTTTTCCGCGGCTGATATGCTCGCCTTGCAAACCGACGTTCACTCCGAAGCCGGCCAGTTCGCGGCCGAACGCTTTGTGTATGCCGTGGACCACGCCTCGAAACCTTCGTCCCGGGCCAAGCAGGCGGCGGATCTGATGCGAAGTTGGGACGGACGGATGCAGGCTTCGTCGGCGGCGCCGACCATCGCAGAGAATTCGATCCGTGCGCTTCGGCGCTTGCTGCTGGAGCCGAAACTGGGAAGCGCGCCGGCCGATCCCGCGAAAGTGGATGAAGTCCTGAGTTGGAGGACTTATTCGTGGGAGATGCGGTCGGTGTGGCTGGAGAACATTTTGTTGCACCGGCCCAAGCGCTGGCTGCCGGATAAATATCCGAACTACGACGAACTGCTCACTGCAGCGGTCGAGTCGGCAGTGAGTGGTCCGGAAACGCCCGTGGACTTGGCGTCGTGGCGCTGGGGCGCATTCAACGCGGTGGACATCCAGCATCCGATCCTGGGAAGGATTCCGGTGGTCCGCCGCTGGTCGGGACCAGGCGTGCAGGAGCAGTCGGGCAGCGGATATACGGTGAAGGCAGTGACGCGGACGCATGGGCCTTCGGAACGCTTCACGGCGAACCTGGCGGACCTGGACCAGTCGACCCTAAACACTGTGACTGGGCAAGGCGGAAATTTCCTGAGCCCCTACTACATGGATCAATGGAAGGCCTGGTACGAAGGAACTACGTTTGCTCTTCCCTTCAGCGCGAAAGCCCTGGAAGCAGCTAGGGCGCACCGGTTGGTCCTGGAGCCGGCCAAGTGAGTGCGATTCGGATTAGCCGTTCTGACCCGCACGGTCGAGGTCACAATGGTGTTATCCAAATGTGATAAAGGGGCTAAATCCACTTCGCTCCCTTTCTGAATTGTTCTGAGCCGCTAGAAGAAGTCGATCGCCTTCACGTCGCCCACATAGCCAACGACGTTGATGGTTCCCTGCGGCACGAAATTGTTGATCAGCAGGAT
>JBARBI010000312.1:0-4253 GCA_049792875.1 Candidatus Sulfotelmatobacter sp. | reverse complement strand
GTTCTGGCAGTAAAAGGCCATCCACGCCGTGCCGTCCGCCTGATCCAGGTGCCCGCCGGTTGGCAGCGGCGCGCTACGGTCGAAAACACCGATGTTATCCAGTCCCAGAAACCCCCCTGCGAACACGTTGCGTCCTTGCGGGTCCTTGCGGTTGACCCACCAGTTGAAGTTCAGCATCAGTCCTTGGAACGAGCGCTCCAGAAAGCGGAAGTCCGCGCGGCCCAGCTCTTTTTCCACGGTGTAGAGAAACAGCGTCGCCCATGCGTGGACCGGGGGGTTCACGTCGCTAAAGTTCCACTCGTAGGCTGGAATCTGACCGTTGGGATGAGCATACAAAGTCCGCAGCATCAGCAGGATCTGCTCTTTCGCGAAGTCGAAATCGACGAGCGAGAGCGAGATGGTATGAAACGCCAGGTCCCATGCCGCGTACCAGGGATACTCCCACTTGTCAGGCATGGAGATAACGTCGCTGTTGAGCATGTGGAACCACTCGGCGTTACGCGCGGTTCCTTTGCCTGATCCTAGCAGCGGATGGGCCTTATGCTCGTCCAGCCAGCGGTCGAGGTCAAAATAGTAATACTGCTTGGTCCACAACATGCCGGCGAGCGCTTGGCGATGCACTCGCCGCTCGTCTTCGCTGAGGGTTTTCGGAGTGATGCGCTCGTAAAACTCGTCGGCATCAGCGAGCCTTGCGGCGAAGACTTCGTCAAAGTTCGTGAAGCCTTCTGTGGCTGGCTTCGCACTCAGGCGCATGCGAACCACCTTCGATCCGCCCGCCGGCACGTCGAGAACATAGTGTGCAGCCGCCTTTGTGCCAGACTTTGCGGGGTTGACAGCTTGCTTCTCGCCGGCGACCAAGTAGCGATGGAAGGCGTCCTTGACGTAAGGTGAGGGGTTTGATTGACCCCAGAGACGGCTGACATTGGTTTCGTTTTCCGTGAACAGCAGTTCCGCCGCCCCTTCGCACTGCAGGGTGCGTTCGCCGAGCTTCGGGTGAGAAGCGAGCACCGTTGTGTTTTCAACCTGAAGCAGCACAGGCTTGGGTTCGTCATCCCCCCAGGACCACGCGTTGCGGAACCACAACGTCGGGAGCAAGTGAATCTGGGCGGCTTCCGGGCCCCGGTTGTGCACCGAGATGCGAACCAGAATGTCTTCCGGATCACCCTTGGCATACTCCACGAATACATCGAAGTACCGGTCGTCGTTAAATATGCCGGTGTCGAGGAGTTCGTACTCCATCTCTTCACGCGAGCGCCGCCCGTTCGTCTCGACCAGATCGCCATACGGAAACTCCCTCTGGGGATACTTGTACAGATACTTCATATAC
Organism: Candidatus Sulfotelmatobacter sp.; assembly: GCA_049792875.1. GTDB lineage: Bacteria > Acidobacteriota > Terriglobia > Terriglobales > Acidobacteriaceae > Sulfotelmatobacter. The sequence goes on along the minus strand of JBARBI010000312.1, from coordinate 2,926 downwards.
GAGTGCGTCGGGGTGCTATCGAGGTAGAAGTAGTATTCCTTGACGTCTTCGCCGTGATTGCCTTCGCTGTTTGTCAGCCCGAATAAGCGCTCCTTCAGGATTGGATCGCGGCCATTCCACAAAGCCAGTGCGAAGCACAGCTGTTGCTTGTCATCGGAGACTCCAGCCAGCCCGTCTTCGCCCCATCGGTAAGCACGCGACCGTGCCTGGTCATGGGAGAAGTAGTTCCAGGCATTACCATCAGAGCTGTAATCCTCACGGACCGTCCCCCATTGCCTTTCGCTCAGATAGGGGCCCCATTTCTTCCAAGGCACACCCTGCTCCCGCGCACTATTTAGTCGCTTCTGTTCAGCGACCTCAACGTAGGACGCTGGAAATGACTTTTTCTGCGAGGCGGTCATAGCTTTGCTTTCTCCTTTATCTATATCTATGTCTTACCAGCGCTGCGCTATCACCTGGTGCTTCTGCTGGGGCTCCTGATAGCCCTTCGCCTTCTGGCGTCCAGGCAGCTTTGGAGGCGTATACGGAACCTCCTCGTACGGGATGCGGCTGAGAATGTCGGCAATGCAGTTCAAGCGGGCGCGCTTCTTGTTGTCCGAAGGCACGATGTACCACGGGGCGGTAGGTATGTCAGTGGCTGCAAGCATGGCGTCACGAGCGCGCGAGTAGTCGTACCAGCGGCGATGGGATTCCAAATCCATCGGGCTCAGCTTCCATCGTTTCGACGTGTCCCTGATCCGGGCCAGAAAGCGCTTGTGCTGTTCCTTCTCGCTTACCTCCAGCCAGTACTTCAGCAGGATGATGCCATTGCCGATCAGAACGTTTTCGAAGGCGGGACAGCCTTTGAGAAACTGCTTGTACTCCTTCTCGGTGCAGAACCCCATGACATGCTCGACCCCGGCGCGGTTGTACCAACTCCGGTCGAAGATGACGATTTCTCCGCCCGCCGGCAGCTGTTCGACGTAGCGCTGGGCGTAGATCTGCGTCTTCTGGCGTTCGGTTGGGGCTGGCAAGGCCACTAGCCGGAAGACGCGCGGACTCAATCGCTCGAGAATGCGCTTGATGATACCGCCCTTCCCCGCTGCATCTCGCCCTTCAAAGATGATGACGATGCGCGCTCCCGTCTTCTTCACCCAGTCCTGCAGCTTCACCAGTTCGACTTGTAGCTTGAAAAGCTCGGCCTCGTATTCCTTCTTTCCAAGCTTCTGATTCGCTTCCTGGCTCTGAACCTGCTTACCCTTGCTGTCGCTTGCAGGCTCGTGCGCGTCTTTATTTTTCTTCTTGGATTTTTTGCTCATAGACACCTGTCTCGAAGAGAATCAACCCAGGGTGTCGATTACTTGCTTGCCTATCCCCCTCAGCTGCTGCGACACACCCGCAAGAAATGGTAGTTCCACGGTTGCAAGTTCACGTAGAGACCCGGCGAGAGCATTTCATTGCCGTGACGTTCGTACGTCGTTCCCGAAAGCAGCTCAGTGAGGCACCACTGCCTCCCTTTCAGGTCATTCCACGGAACTCTGACGTGTGCTTGAGCGGCAGCATCGCTCAGATTGACAACAACCAGGTATCTTTCCCCATCCCCGCTCCAGCTCCAGGCCACGACGTTCTCGAAAGTCGCGTTATCGGGCCAGCCAGTGCGCTCACACAGGTTCCACTCACCACCGCGAACGACCGGAGTGTCAATGGATTTAAGCAGTTTCCTGTAGAAGTCCTGCAGCTCCACGTCGCCAGGCTCCTCGTGTCGCCTGCCGAGAAATACCGGTAGTCTCACCTTGCGACCCTCGAATTGGCCTTCGTGGAAGAGTCTGGCGCCGGGCAGAGTGGAGGTCGCTACCGCAACGGCTCGCTCTTTCGTCGGGGTAAAGGCTGAGGCTGCTCGCGGCTCATCGTGGTTCTCGATGAAGCGCAGCAGCTTGTTCTGATACGCCAGATCGGCGCACAGATGGAGGCGCACGCTTTCGGCATTCTCGTGCTCAAGACGGTCATAAAGTCTTTTGTCGTAGCAGAAATCGAACCCCTGTTGCTGTAGATCCCATTCCAGATCCCAATATGCCTCTGCGATGAAAAGGAAGTCTCGTTTCTTTTGCTTGATCGCGGAGATCACCTCAACCCAGTACTCGGCGGTGGGCCTCGGTCCCGCACGGCTACCCCACGTGCGCTCGAAAACTGAGTTCATCAGCAACATGGCCATATCACAACGCACCCCGTCGCACTGGTTGGCGATTTTCGAGAGCGTGACAGCCACCGCTTCGCGGAGCTCCGGCCGAAATGCGTTCAACTGCAACACGTCGGGCCACGCCGGGAAGAAAGGGTCCTTGCCACAAGCAAAGACTGTTCCATTGAGGTTGATGTACGACGCGGGGTTGTTCGCCGCGTCGCCAGCCGTCCCCTGAATGAAGTGCGCAGGATGTGCGGCAACCCACGGGTGATCGGGCGCTACGTGGTTGGGGACGAAATCGAGAATGAGACGCAGGCCTCTATTCGCAAGCTCCTGGCGCACATGGGTGAGACCCTCAGGACCACCGAGGTGCTTGTCCACCTCATAGCGCCGAACGCAATAGGGCGATCCCACATTGTCTCCGGGACGGAAGTCGGGCAGTACCCGCCTGAAATCCTCAAGCAGACCAGGATTTTTGTTCGCGATCGCGATACCCGCGGGACTGCGCTCCCATACTCCCATCAGCCACACAGCATCAAAGCCGAGAGAAGCGATAACGTCCAATTCGGCAGAGGGCACCGAAGCTAAGTCGACGGACTTCCCAGCCTTCTTGCTGAGTTCGGAGAGCCACACCCACGTGTTGATCTCATACACCACCGGATAACGAGGCCACTTGGACATTCCTCATCCTTGCTGAGTCGGGCACACCACCACCGCGGCCATTTCCGCTTCTTTAGCCGCGCCCGTGCCTACGGCGTAACTGCCGCT
>JBARBI010000311.1:0-3232 GCA_049792875.1 Candidatus Sulfotelmatobacter sp. | reverse complement strand
GGTAGACGCTGTGGGGCCAAGCGCTTTTGAACATCTTTGTGTCGCATTGCTTCAGTTGGAAGACCCAGAGCATATCTGGATGCATGTCGGGGGGAGCGGGGACGGTGGCGTTGACGGAATGGGTGCTGGCACGGATGGAAAGGTAGTCGGGTTATTGCAGTGCAAATGGGCCTACGGAGGCGAAAAGATTGTCGTGTCCGATGCGGCATCTCTACGCACGGTGCGGCAGGTTGTTGCGGCCCTCATTCATCCTGACAAGGTACCGTCACGCGATGGCATTGAATTTTGGTCGCGCCGTTACATAGCGTCCTTGATGCTCAAGCATGCGAGTGTTTTGCCAATTGGATTATCGCTGCGCATCAAGGAGAAGCAAACGAAGAGACGCTAGAATGCCCGCGCCGACGCTGCCGGCGCGGGCTCCGAGGTCAATACTTGTGTGGGGCCTTCGAGTGCATCAGGCATACAGGCATCTCGTCTACGCCGCCAAGCACAACATGGAGTTTGCGCCCGCATCTCTGGGCTGGGTAGCCCATTTCGACCGGGCAGCCCGCTTCGCCCACGTCACCTTCCGCAGCGGCGCTCTCGTCATGCGCTCTCTCGGATTCGTCCTCCGAGATTTCGTTATCCTCAATCTCCGGCTCCGCCATGGCGCTCGCATCAGCCGTAATTCCTCGCTCATCTGCCATAATGCGCGAGTCTACCATCTTTCTCGGGCCTTTAACTTCAATTGGCGAGCGCAGGTTCAACACGAAAACCTGGGTGCCCAAGATCCAGGTCCTCGGTGAAGGGAGGTTGCTGAATCTTGCGGAACAAGTTTGCTGGCAAGCCAACTGACACTATCAGACCAATGCGCTCATTCAGCTTGGTTTACTTGTCAGAGGCCGGATTAGTATTGGTAAACGCCCATTGGACAGGGAATAGCTCGGAGCCCCGCGCCACAACCGTGCGGGTAGTACATAAGTGGTAACTGACGCATAGCCCGTCATCCGTCCGGAATGAAGTCCAAGTGCGGAGGTAGATTGAGTTGGGCCGCTAGCCATTTAACCTCGGCTGACACCATTAAGAAGAAGCAGCCTAAGGCGTGAAAGCTGCATTTCGGCGAGCAGTATTCACGGTTTTGGCTTCACTGCCGGAATGGCTGGATTTGTCGCTGGCGAAGTCGCGGGACTCGAGACGACCGTAGCGCTTGCGGTCGGCGGAGGTATCAAGGTCGGGTGGTCAAGGCTCCATCCGGCTAGAGCAGCCAAGAGGAGTGCGGAATGGATGACGATAAAGACCCAGGCAAGCCATTTCGTGAATTCCCGGTTGCGAAAATACTTGCTATCGAGCTGCGCCTTCGAAAAGGGCTCGCCGCCAATTTTCTTATCCTCCCCATCTCTAATCGTCCGAGAGAGACTATACGCCCCCAAATGGGCCAGTCCCAGTGCCTTTTCTTGCTCGCGTAGGACAGCAGTCTGAAAATCTTGATAGTTCCAAGAGCGGAGAAGCAGACGCGACCAGTAGAACGAAAACATAATCCCAAGCAGCGGTATGGCAACGCGAATACCAAGTCGTAAGTGGGGCGCAAATATCCCCTGCGCGGTGATGAGGCCGGTATTAAGGGTGACAAAAAGTGTGAGCCGCCCCCACACAAGTTGGGCGTCATTAGCGTACCACTGAGCGGTCACCTGATATAGCGCAGCGACTAACGTCAAATCCTGTTGCCGCTCTGGACTAGGCTGAGTATTCATCTTGCTGCAATGGTACACCAGCCTTTCGAACGCGAGCTAACAGACGCGAGCAGTGCGGCGAAACGGCCCCACCTTCCTACTCTGCGAATTCTGGCAGTATCGTCGTCAATACTTCCCTAATCGGATTGTGGAAGGTTTGCCCGTCAATCAACCGGAACAGTGCCAAACCCACCGGTCGTTGTTCCCCCGGCCCGTGTTTTCGCGCTTGCGCACGCTTATTATTTTGTTGACAGTCTGTGTTGTCCAGTTGCGTCCTGCAAGTCTACTAACTTCTGCGCTTCGTTCACATTGTCCATAAACGAACCTCCGCCCTTCATGTTAAGCATTTTCGTTATGTCAGCTAGATCGGCGTACTGCACGACTGCCTTCGATAGTCTGTTCTTTTCTCTCATCTCCGGCGAGCTGTGATATTCGACACCCCAGTCCTCACTTAGGGCTCCGTGACTTGAATTCGCCCCTCTGGAGATCGGGACAATTCGGAGATAGGCAAAGCCTTTAAGCCGCGCAACTCGCCGATTCATGATGTGATCCAGGACGAGACCAGTTAAGGAGAAGTCCGGAAAAGCCTGCTTATATGCCCGCCGGTAGGCACGGTAGTCCACATGCACCCATACCTGCCTTGGGTAGTGCAGGACTACTGCTTCAGGCACGTCCCAAATGGCTAGGCGGTCATCGGCTTTCTCTGGTGTGTGTGCTTCGACAAGCAGGGCCTTCCCCAGAGGGTTCGGCGCAAGGTCCATTACAATTCTGCCGACGTATGTCTCAATGGCATTGGTGTCTCGTGCGGCGATTGGTATGTACAAGCATGGCAGCAGACCTGAATTAATCGGGATGCGTATTGCGTGCTGATCGATCGGTCGAGAACTCGGCTGAGACTTGTTCATAACCGTCACTGTACCCAATGATTCGGCATGAAATGTATTCTATCGCAGGCAGATCTGGGTCTCCCGCTCAGAAAATCCTGGTCTGTGCGGCGGACGAAGACCGGGGACGTTGTACCGCTTATCCCTGAGGATCTGCCTTAACCAGATGGAAAGCTCCGAGCAGCTTTGCGAATCGCTTCGAAGTAATCGCTTTGGCCAGCGGCATTGGCGTAGATGTCGGCGATGTCGCGGAATTCGACGGGCGGTGCAGGGTTCTCCGTTTTCGTAATGTGCAGCATCGGCGATTCGCGTGAGGGCGTTGGCGCTTGCGCGAGGTTGTGCGTGCAGGTGAGATGGCTCTGGCGTGTTCAATGGCGAGGGTGTCGTCCGACGGTCGGTGCGCAATCCGAGATGCGACTTCGGCCAGACTAGCGCTCGCCAGTCGGTGCGGCGGCGCGTTCTGAAAGACGTAATGACTGGGAGCGACTTCCCTATAGAGATCAACCTCACGCCGTCGACATGGCGGCATGGCGGTTCACAAACGGGTGGCACAAGAGTATCCGCAGATCAAGGATTTTGTCGAACCAGCCGCTACGCAAATAAGCAAGAAGAACGGTAATCTGTTTGAACCCGCACCGC
>JBARBI010000310.1:0-5597 GCA_049792875.1 Candidatus Sulfotelmatobacter sp. | reverse complement strand
CCGGTGGGTGGGTCCGTAACCGATCGGCGGGCGACACTCCATGCACTGGAACATCTCGGCGTCGCCTTTGTTTTCCTGAACTGAGGCTCTGGACCTGACCACGCCCCACCCGGACCCGCCATAGCCGGCCTGCTGGCAATCCTTGCCGAGTTTGAACGAAAGATTCTCCGGAACGAGGGCTTTGGCTGTGTTGCCACTGTGTAAACTGCCATACGCAGGGTTGCCGATTGACCGGCCAATCTTTCCTCAGTTTTTGTCCGCAGCGATTTGCTGGAGTTGTTGATCGACGTCCAGCAGGCGTCTGTCGAGGCGCTGGAGGCGGCGACCGCTCTTGTCGTCGGAGAGCTGGCGCCGGTACATCTCCAGAAGGTGCCGCGTAGCCGCGAGTGACTGGCGGATTCCGGGGAGGTCGGCCGTGGCGGTAGAAACGGAGAGAGAGGGGATGCAGTAAGGCTGAGGTGTATTGTGGCGGGCCCGGTAGAACTCGCGCTGCAAATCAGGTTGGGTGACCTTCAGATAGCGAAGGGTCATGCGGATGTCTTTGTGCCCCATCAGTTCTTTCAGAGCAGGCAGGCTAACCCCGCAGCGGAGCATGTCCGAGGCCCAGGTGTGGCGCAGGCGGTGAGGCGAGATCGGGCTCGTGTCGGCACAGCCTGCTCGCTTGGCAAAATCGGCCAGTGCGACGCGCAACGTTTGAAACAGTGCAAACCGGCGGCCCACGCGAGGCAACAGGAATCCTTCAGATTTCCTGAGACGCGCCGGAGAAGCTTGCGCACGCAGCTCCAGAATGCGCGAGAGCAGGCGCAGTCCTTCCGAATCGAGAGGCACCAGGCGCTCAGTGTGAAGCTTGCCGAGGGGAACGTGCAGTGCCCATTGTTCGGGCCCGAGATGACGTTGACAATCGGTTGGTAAGTGGATGCATTCTCCGATCCGGATCCCCGTGAGGCGAGCCAACAGGAGCGCATTGGAATATAGGCTGTCGGTGCGGCGCAATTCCTCTTGCAGTAGTCGATCATCTTCCGGAGACAGCGGCCTGGGGAGATACTCGGGGCGAACCGGAAAGTCTTCGCGGATGATAAGACCAGGCTGGAGGCGATGCCCCTGGGCAGTCAAGTCGTCGAGCAGACGGCGAAGACAGAGCAAGCGCTGCTCGCGGGTATGGTTGCCCACCGGCGGACGTAACTCGCAAAGCCAGCGGAGCCAGCCCAGCATGTGGGGATCGCGGCGGAGTTGGGAAAGTCGACGGACCTCCGGGAAGGTGGCGCGAAGATAACCAACGAAGCGGCGGGCAACGTATTGGTACTTGACCACGGTGAAGGGCTGCAAAGTCAGCGAAAGGGTCTGGACGTGTGTTTCGAAAATCTGTTCGAGGCTCTGTCTGGGCTGACTCATGGCATCCTCGGAGTCAAACGCGCACGATTGGCGACGGCGCGGGTATATTCTCGCCAGACGTCCTGGGGAGCAAGTTGGACATAGAGCATGGTGGTGTGAATCTGCGAATGTCCCATGAGATGCTGGAGCGCGGGTAGGGAGATGCCCGCCCGCACCATGTCTGCTCCGAAGGTATGTCTAAAACGATGGGGGTTGGCCGGCGCGACTTGACTGCTTCGTCGATGATGGCGAAACAATGAGCGGAGCCCGGCAGTCGTCATAGGTTGACCGCGTCGACGGCCTTTAAGGGAAACGAACAGACAAGGAGAGTTGGCCAGCGGCCGTTCCAGGCGGAGATAGCTTTGCAGTACATCCAAGATCTCCCCGGGCAGTGGCAAGGTGCGCTGCTTCTTGCCCTTACCCAGAACGTGCAAGAGGGCGTCGGCGAGTTTCAGATCTTCGAGTTGGAGGGACAGGATCTCACAGGAACGTAGGCCATCGAGTAACATCAAGCCCACTACGGCCAGATCGCGGAAGGTACGAAAGCTGGCCCAAAACTTCGCGACTTGCTCTGCAGACAGGGGCAGGATAACGCGTCGAGGTTGCTTGAGACGGAGACCAAACGCAACGGTGCGATGGGGACGGCCGTAGCCGACCGGGCAGCGCGTCGTATAGGGACGCTGGAAATGGGAATGGCCAGCGGAAATCTCCTGTCCGTAATGGAACCGATACAAGCAACGAATCACGGTCAAACGATGATTTACGGTTGGCGGTGTGGGCTTCGGCTCCTGATCGAGTTGGTGACGGACGTAGTCGAGTAGGGTGGACTCGGTGATCTCCGACAGAGGCAGTGGCAGCGCCGGTTCGCTCCACCAGCGGGCGAAGTGTAGAAGGTCATAAGCGTAAGCACGTAGGGAACGCGGGGACAGTTGGCGAATGTGCTGACCATCGAGGAAGGCATTAGCCCAACCGATCTCCTGGCCCTGCTCATCGAGCAAGCGATAGGGAGAAACACTGGCCAAAACGGAGGGGCGATAGACCAAGAAAAGTTTCATAGTATGCGTGCCTGTTGGAGACAGCGGGTGAAATCGGAGGCTGTGGCGCCGGCCACGAAGTAGCTGTTGGGGTCGTGCCCCGCCGGCAACTGGACGATGCGGGCGGTTACGCCGACATTGGCGAGGCGTTGTGCAAGCCCGTGAGAGGCGTGCTGGCCAGCTTGGTTTTCATCGTGGTCGAAGACAAGATAGACCAGGCGGCCCGCTCGATCGGAAAGCTGATGGAACTGAGACGGGGTCAGGTGGGTGCCAAGCGCGCAGGTGGTGTTGCGAAAGCCCGCCTGCCACAGTACGGCGAGGTCGAACAGGCCTTCGACCAAGATAGCCGTTGGAAAATCGCCGACTGACTCCCAGGCAACCAAGCTACCCTTGGAGCGCGGCAACAAGCGGTGCGGGAAGGCGGCACCAATACTGCGGCCGTACAGGTTGACAATCCGGCCAGCGTAACTGCAGGGGAAGATGATGCGCCGGCAGAAAGCGTCGCGTCCTTGCCTGTTGATCAGGCCGGTGTCGCACAGCAGATCGAATGGATATCCCCAGCCGGCGAGGTGGTGCCGCAAGTTTCCGCCGGGCGCATACCCGATACCGAGGTCTTCGATGACTGTGGGATCGTGCAATCCACGGTATTCCAGATATCGGGCCGCTTCCGAATGACGATGGAGTTGAAGCTGATAGAAGGCGAGCGTCTGTTCCATCAACTGCGAAGCGGGAGCCGGCATTAGTTCCTGTTCGAGATGTGCCACACTTTGTCGAAACGGTAGGTTGAGGAAGAGTTGGACAAAGCGGATCAGGTCGCCGCCCCGGCCACACCCGTGGCAGTAGAACAGGTTCTTATGGGCATTCACGTAGAAGGACGGGCGCGTGTCCTGGTGTAAAGGGCACAACCCGACAAGTTCCTGCCGCGTGCCGGCACGACAAGGCTTCCAGTTGTGACGCTGCAAATACTCCAGCAGTGAAATGCGGTGTTTGAGCCGCTCCAGATCGTGGGTCATCGCGCTGTTTTCCCTTCAGGGATGAGCGTAGGAGAAAAGCAGCGGTATTCCCAGGCAAGGATGGTGGGCGGCCCGCTATTTTTAAAGGCGCAAGGGCCAGACCCGTGCGAGAAATGGAAATATGGTGTGCCAGCGCAATGGCAGCGAATCGTGAACGAGGGTCTCGGTTCTGTCGAACCATGCGCTTATGGCTAACATCGTGCGGCGCAAGTAAGAAAACGGCGGTTCAGAAGAGTCCAGTCTCTGGAACCATCGGCGCAACGTGGAGGGATCGGCTATGCGATCAGGGTCTTTGACCGCCGGCGCCGCGGCTTCCCAGCAGCAGCCTTCTACGAAGTAGCGCCGCAGCGCCTGGCTGCGTGCAATCAGGCTGTAATGGCCGTAGGGCGGCGAGAATAGCGGCAGGAAAGTGAACGTCTTTCCACATTGGTTGCAGAGACCGCGGCGAATCCCAATCCAATCATGGTGTGCATCGTGAGCCTGTTTGCGCCGACGACCGTGACCCACGATCGAATCCTGCTCACAAATCGGGCACCGGCGCAGAATGATATCCGCGCCCGCCTCGGCCCAATCGGCTTCGAGGTTGCCCTGGGCGGGGGAAAGTGAGATAACCAGTATCGTGACCGTGGGGGTCCCGCTCTCGACGTTGGCCTTTCCAAAGATCCGAACTCGAGCGCGGGGCCTTCACCTCCCGAGTAAAAATCCCGACTGGAAAAGAATAACGCCTTTCGACTGGCACACCTTCTTCTGCCACGATTAGCCGGTTAATTGCCGAAACCTCACCGTAGAGGTCGTGAACACGAAGGATGCAAGATCTCCAAGGTGCCGAGAAAACTCTCGATCTCCCCTAAGAAGTTGACACGAATCTCACACTCGGCTGGAATGAACTGGAACCTCTCAGTCTGAAAAAATTACGCCGCTCCGCGTTGCGCGATTGCGCGGAATTCTGCCCTGCGAAACGTTGCTGTGGGATTTTGCCACGAGCCAAGGAAAAAAATAACGCTAACCGTGCGCGGGAGACAGGCGGGTTCCGCTGCAGATCAAGTGTCGCGTTTTCCCTTGACTTCCCACGATTCTGGATTTAGGATTAAAATCTCTGATAGCACCTTACCGATCTGACGTGCCATTCGATAAGCGACCTCGGATGAAGTAAGGTGACGTGGTGCTTCGCCGGACGCGCGGCAGGGCGATTGTCTCGGCGTTGTCTGGCGTACTTTGGCGAGACCGGGAGGGCGCGGCCGCCCGCGCCCGGAGGCGAGACGGTATGTTCGCTGAAGCCATCGAACAGCCTTTCGATTCCATCGAAAGCGCTCACGAATATATGAACATTCTGGCCGAGACGACCCTGGAAGTCATGGGCGACTTGAAGCGCGACCGGGATCGTGCGATCGGTGAGGGCGATTTGCGCCGCGCCCAGGCCATCGATTTGGCTATGTTTAAGTTGAAAATGCTCAGCTGTCACGTTCACAAGAGCCGCCGTATGCTGAATGACCTGCGGATCCTCCGCCGGTTGATTCTGAACGAGCGTTTATCCGTAGAGAGTGTCATCGCGACGATGTAATCACCCAGCGATCGCCGCCGGGTACTTACCGTCGGCCATTTCTGGGGATGGGGGACCTACAGGCCAGTGGGAGATGGCATTGACTCGATCGCGGGAGCCACTTACTGGTTAGTCCGCGGAAGGGAGTTGTTTCTCTTCCTTCACTTTTTGGGCTTGGCTTGTTTTGCCATTATCGTCACGCGTAGGCTGGCGCCGCTTGTGCGCGCTCAGCGCGACTTCCGTTTGGACCGGCCGCTCGCGCGGCTCGGCAGGGTTCTCCAATTCTGGCTGGCGCAGTGGAGGCATCCCCGCTACCGGTTTTCCGGCGCCCTTCACATTCTGATCTTCGCCGGCTTTCTGCTGCTGGCGAGCCGCGTCTTCTCGCTTCTCGCCATGGGCGTGTCGGACCGGTTCGCACCGACCGGCGCCGGCGCGTTGCTGGGCGACATTCGCAGTTACGCTGGCACACTGGTCCTGCTGTGCATGGGAATTGCGATTGTCCGCCGCCTGGTGTTTCGACCGGCACGCTACGGGCGTCCTACGGCCGATCCCATTTTTCTCCTGGCGTTAATCGGTTTGCTGATGGCCGCCGACGGCGTCTTCGAAGGCAGCAAGGCGGCGGCAGAAGCGGCTTTTCAC
>JBARBI010000309.1:0-16188 GCA_049792875.1 Candidatus Sulfotelmatobacter sp. | reverse complement strand
GTAGAACACGGTCCCGTCGGGCCGCAAAACGCCCGGGCCGAGTTCGTAGGATGCGTAGCTCGCGTCTGGGTACGAATCCCAGAGTTGCACGATCGTTCCGGTGGGCGGGCCGGAGGTCCAGTTTCCCTTCGCGGGATGGTAGATTTCATAATTCTTGCCGTTTGCCCTGTACTTAAAAACGTAGGCATCCACCGTCAGCACCGTTCCGTCGGGCAGCAGAGTCCAGCCTTCTTCATCATTGACGTCGAATTTGCCCTTGCCCGTAGGGGTCCAAGTTAACGTCGTCGCGTTCAGCAGCGCGCTTTCTTTGGAACAGCAGTTGGCCTGCATGTAGGTGCCGTCGGCTAAGACCACACTCTGAGCATCGCCGATATTTGCCCAGCCCGCGGGTGGAGCCACGGCCGTCCACTTGTTGGTTTTCGGATCATAGATGGCGCCCAGATTTGTCCACGCTGGCTGGCAATTCCCTCCCGTTGCGTTGTATTCGCCTCCCGCCATCATGACCCGCCCATCGGGCAACACCGCCGAACCGAAATAGAGTGGCGCGTACCCCGACGGCAGGGGCGCAATCCGCTTCCAGGTGCCGTTGACGTAGCTGCCATATTGATCAGGAGTGAGACGGTACCAGGTACGTCCACATGCTTCGTGCAAGATCACCGTGCCGTCGGTGAGCAAGAGGGGATTGCCAAGACCGAGGTTCGCATTCGGCTGGTTCACCAACGGAACCCAGCTTTGGGAAAGTGCGACTTGGGTGGCGGCCGCCAAAAGAACGACAGAGACTGCAAGTGTGCGCAGAATTCTCATAAGGCTTCTCCAGATTTTCGAATCTTCCCGGGGACGAGCGAAGGGAGCTTTGACCGACTCCACGAACGTTGTCGGATCCCTTCCATGCGGAGCAGGGCCTTTAACAGTAACTTTCTTGCTGGCATCAAAAGCGGCTGGCATTGTACCTCGCTTTCGCTGCCCGCCATAGCTGAAAAGATTTTCATCTTGGTCGAAGCAATCCGGCCTCAGTCAAGTTTGAACTTCGGGATCCAGCGCGGGACGGTGCGGCGGTATTGTTCGTACGACTCGCCGAACTGCCGGCGGAGAGTAGGCTCCTCATAGAAGACGACAAACAGTTGAACCGGCACGCAGAAGAACGCAGCGTACCCCAGCAGCAGCGCAGACCGAAACGTTATTGCCTCGCCCAGGAGCACGCCGAACACGCCGATGTACATGGGATTGCGCACGTAGCGGTGCAGGGCAGTGACCACAAGATACTTCGTGGGAGCGATGGGCGCGGGAGTCCCCAGCCCACGCACCGCAAATTCCCACGCACAGCGGAAGTAGATGACAGCTCCGAGCAGGACGATGAGAAGGCCGGGCCCGGTGAGAATTCCGGACTCTGGCCTCGGGTAGCCGCCCAGAAGGCAGGACGGAATCAGAACGGTGACCGTTCCGGGGACAAAGATCGTGAACAGAATCGTATTCAGAATTGGTCCGAGAGCGCGCTTCATCTTTCGGATCTCTCTTGAGGCGTCATCCCGAATCCGGCGCAGTTCAGCCGGGTGAGGGATCTCGCGGGGAACTGGAGAGGCTTGATTTTCCGCCCTCCGCGCAAGATCGTTCCCTCCGTCTGAAAAACGGCTACTCTCAGGATGACTCCATAAGGGTCATCCTTCGGAGAACAACTCGACGATCCTCACAACGCGGCCCACAAGACAGCCAGCACAGCCTTACTGTAAAATCAAAAGCGACGAAAGAGAAGACGCAGCTTTCAGAGTGGATCCCCTCGTTTCGGGCTTAGCTTCGAGACATCCCGTCCACAGCTATCTGAGCCGAAGATGACGTGGATCGCGCTGCGCAAATTTTGCAGAGATCAGGAGAAATCAAACCATGGCAGTAGGAGCCAAGATCGCAAAAACCGCTGACCGCAAGAAGGTCATGGACACCACCAAAAGCACGGATTGCCCCAAATGCGGCAAATCTACGCGCATCGTCAAGCGGGTGAAAGACCGCGAACGCGGCGTTCCCGGCGGCGTTTACATCTCGTGCTCGGCATGTGAGTTCTTCGAGAAGTTGTAAGAAGGCGTTTCCAGTTTCGGGTTTCGAGACACGGCTCTCGGACTTGGGAGAAAATTCCAACTCTCGCGAAATCATCAACGCATTGCCGATATAAACGCGGCTGCAGAACTGCTACTCCAGTGCCAAGGCGATCTTCAGGGCTTCGTCCAGTTCTCCAAGCTTTGCGTACGAAAGTGATCCAATAAATTGCGTGAGCTGCGCTTTGGCGATGCTCCGCAAGTTGTCGCAGGTGATCCAACTCTCGTGTTTCAAGCCTTCATCCACTCCCACAGCGATCTGAGTCGAGAGCCCGCGGCCCTTTGTGAACACAGGTGCACAAATCACAGTCGAGTAACCGGAGTCGATCAGCTCCTGACGGCTAACGAGCACATAACAGCGATAGCGCTTGGGATCGTCGTGAGGCTTGAAAACGCGATAAATATCTCCTCGTCTCATGCGCGGATACGTGGCTAGCCCTCTTCGGATGCCTGGTCTTCAAGGCCATCTTCAGCGTCCACGTTTAGTTCCTTCGCATATTTATTGAGAATGGCGAGGTCGCGTGCACCCCGTTCGGCTCTGACCTGCTCTCTCAGATACTGGCGAAGAACATCCTCAATGAAGGCGGAGCGCGAGCGTTTTGAACCGGCCAGACGGTCGATCCCGGTCAGCACCTCAGGCGAGAGTGTGACAGATGTCTTCTCTTTCATGCTACTAGTATACCACCAACATACTACCCATTCTCCTGCCCTGTCAGATGGCCAGGGTTTATGGGTTTTACCCGCTGATCTGGGCCAGAATCGCCCGCGCTTCCGCCGCCGGATCGGCGGCTTCCGTGATGGGACGCCCGACTACGATGTGGCTCGCTCCGGAAGCGATGGCCTCTGCGGGGGTGACGACGCGGACCTGATCGCCGAGGTTGCTGCCGGCCGGGCGCACGCCTGGTGTCACGATGGCGAACGCATCTCCCAGCTCGGCGCGCAGTGTAGATGCTTCGCGGGCTGACGTCACCACGCCCTGGCATCCGTTCGCCAGAGCGATGGTGGCAAGGCGCACCACGCTGTCTTCCACGGTCCCCCGGATCCCGATTTTTTCCAGATCGTTCCCATCCATGCTGGTGAGCACCGTGACGCCAAGCACGATCAGTTCCGGACGCGTCCTCGCTGCGTCGACGGCCGCGCGCAGCATCTTGCCGCTGCCTGACGCGTGCACGGTCAACATGCTGACCCCGAGCTTTGCTGCTTCGGCCACCGCCGCGCCCACGGTGGTGGGAATGTCATGGTATTTCAGGTCGAGAAACACGCGGCGTCCCGAGGCCACGAGATCCCGCACCACCTGCGGCCCTTCGGCAGTATAGAGCTGCATGCCGACTTTATAGGTCAGCGCGGAGTCTCCCACCGCCGCCACAATCTTCTGTGCGGCGGCGGCGGTGGAAACATCCAGTGCAACAATGAGCCGCTGGCGCGGATCAACGCTGCGGTAGCTTGGGCCGCTGTGCGGGATGCTGGGCAGGATCGCTGGCATCCCCGCCAGTGTATGTTTTTTACGGGAGTTTTGCTACTGGGGGACGGTTATCCGCGACTGTCTGGTAAACGGGCTTTTGCTGGCGGGGGTCGACCAGATCCAGACGCACGCGTTGCAGACCACGCTGCTTGAATTGCAAAGCCTGGGCAGCACCGTACGACAGGTCGATAATCCGGCCCGGCACGATTGGCCCACGGTCATTGACCCGGACCACCACCGACCGTCCGTTGCGGAGGTTGGTGACCCGGACATGGCTTCCCATGGGAAGCGTCAGGTGCGCGGCGGTCATGTCGTACATATCGTACGGCTCGCCGCTGGCGGTGGGTTTTCCGTCAAAAATCTGGCCGTACCAGGACGCGGTCCCGACTTGATACGGTTTCGTCTTGCCGACCTGTTGGCGGACTTCGGGTTTCGTTTGAACTGAACTAACTGGAGCCGGTTTCGCCTCCGAGATGTTCGGTCCCTGAGCCGCTCCCAGGCCGACGATCAAACCAACAATCGCCAGTCCATGAGCTATACATCTTCGCATTCAGTTCTCCTCGCATACTCAAAAGTGCCCTTGGCCTTAAGGCTAGTATTTCGCTGCAGTTTGTAGATGCTATCGGCCTGCCAAACTACGTGTCAAGGCGAAATGGGAGGGTAATCGGTGACCTCCTAGTAATGGATATCTTACGTAACCCATTGGTAATTTAGGCACATGCGGGTAAGGGCCTTTATTTTAGGAAACTTACGCATTTACTAAAAAGTAAATAGCACGACGGACGCGACAGGGTAGAATTTACAACTCCATTAGAATCAACGAGCTGCAGTTGCACCATCGCCAAGTTGCATGGAATCATGCATTTACAGAGGTGACTCCGAAGCCAGCACCTCATATTTTTTTGCTCAGCCATGCTCCGAAAGTAACTTCCTACGGCAGCCGATGTGAGATGCTGGGCCCAGAATCGGGTTACTATCGGACTCGTTGGACCAGAAGGTCATGCCCGAAAAACCACCTATCGTACTCACCATCGCGGGGTTCGATCCATCCTCAGGGGCTGGTGTGACCGCCGATATCAAGACGATTGCCGCTCACGCCTGCTATGGGGTGGCATGCATCACCGCCATGACTGTGCAATCCACCTCCGGGGTAAAGCGGGTTGAAGTGGTTGACCCGGCCCTAATCTCCGACACTCTGAACGAACTGGTCGCCGACCTCGACATTGCCGCGGTTCACATCGGGATGCTTGGATCGGGGAAGGTGGTCAAAGCAGTTGCAGACTTCCTATCCGGCGAGCCATCCCCGCCGCGCCAGGGCCTACCTGCGAATCGGTCTGGTAAGGCTCGCCTGCCCAATATCGTGCTGGATCCCATCCTTAAGTCCTCTTCCAGCGCTGAACTTCTCGATGCTGCGGGAACGAGATTGCTGATCGAGAAGCTCATACCTCTGGCAGATGTCGTGACGCCCAACATAGACGAGGCGGCGGTGTTGACGGGTATGCCGGTCACCGACCTGGAGGAAATGAAAGCTGCCTCGGCAAAGCTGCATGAGATGGGCGCCTCGGCCGTGGTTATCACAGGAGGCCATCTCGAGAAAGCCCTGGATCTGCTGAGTTTCACCACAAAGCGTGGGATCGAACAGGAAATCTTCAAAGCGGAGCGCCAGCGTTCCAACTCGACCCACGGCACGGGCTGCGCGTTCGCGACCGCCATGGCATGTCATCTGGCTCTCGACCGGGGATTGGCCGAAGCTGCACTGCTGGCGAAAACCTTTGTCGCGGCCGCCATCTCCAACGGGCAGCCCGTTGGCCGGGGAACTGGACCAGTGCACCATCTTTATCGAATGAGCCAGCAACGTCGTGCGGCCGGCTCCGGCAGCGAAACCTAGGCCGCGTGGTGCGGCTCGGGTATTAGCCCTTAGGACTTTCTTGAGGGGTTAGTCGGGGTCGCGATGAGAAGGTTTCTTGAGCAGAATCGCTGCCACAAATGAGGCGGTTGCCGCCAACAGCCATTCCGCCCGGTAAATTTGAATGGCCTGCCAATCTACAAGCGTCTTGGCCGTAAGCAGTCCGACCGAGACTGCCCCTGCAACACAACCGAGACCCATCACAAATGCAATGAGTGATGCTGTCGGGAGGCCAACCCAGTTCCGGATCTCGTGGAAGTGGAGATAGCGCAGCCAGGAGGGAAACTTGATCTTGCGCCACGAAAATCCCGCAAGGATGGAGTGCAGTTGGGCGATTCCCCGCTCCCAAAGTCCGGCCAAGGCAGCGGCGTCCGCCTTGGCGGCGTCGCTGATAGCCTCGGGGCGCCGGCCGCCGCAGGAATGGCAAAAGCGCGAACCCAGCAGAAACTCCGTGCCGCAACGCCGGCACGTTTCGGCCATGGTGGGAATGGTCTCGCGGAGAACGATCCCATCCTCTGCCGCCAGCGAGGGCGGCCTCCAGAACTCGTCCGGCTGCGCTTCTTGAACTACCTGCGACATATAATGTCCTACGGGCGAAAACCTTAAGGCCCTCATGGCATTCCAACCGCCAAAGCTAGACCGACTCTAACTGCATCAAGGACAGATACTTGCATTTCCTTCGATCATTCCCAGAGCGGCGACGCAAGCAATAATTACCCGAATCGGCGAGTAAAGTTGCACCAGTTACGAAAGCTCAGGGACTCCAAGGATGCCAACCACAACTCTGAACAGGATGCGGGACGGCTCAGAATCAGGATGCCCTCGCATCAGCATCCTGACTACAGCGCCGCCTGTCCTCCGAGCTCCATTCGGGGACCGCGCGCAGCTTGCATCTGGGAACCTTCCCGCAACCTCGATCAGTCTCTAGCTGCGCAGATTATAGGGGTGCCGGGCGGCCCAGGCAGGTAGCGTGCAAGGCACATAGCTGACGTTCTTGGTTCGGGCTCATCGGCTGTGAGCCGCCGGACAAACCCTGAGCACGTCTTTGCTGGTTCGTTTAAACTAAGGGCAACTGACCTGTGACGGCACCAACGAATTTCTCAACCGCGCTTAGGCCAACACTAAAAGAGGGTTGCCTGAGTACGGATTCTGTGGGAGAGCGGTGAAACGAGATCTGCCAGACCCCAGCCGCAAAGCGGCGGTATGTGATAGCCCCGCAGGCAACTGCCGGGTAAGCGTGAGAGCACCGAGCGAGTCCCGCCGGGATAGCTCCAATCCTCACGCCCTGGCTGATGTGCTCATCCGGTTGTGCCTCCTGTTTGCCTTATGTATTCCAGGGGCCAGCCAGTCGCGCCCAGCCGAGGTTCGTTCCCACGGCGCGCCGCACGACCCCCAGAGCGACGCTGCCTTCGATCACTTCTACAACATGGAATACGACCGCTCCACCCAGGAGTTCGAGAAGATTCTGGAGAAGCATCCGAACGATCCCTTTGCGGTCAACCACCTCTTGACTGTGGTCCTGATGCATGATCTCTATGACACCGGAGCGATGAACACCGGCGACTATGCCAACGACAGCTTCATCGGGCGTACACCCCGGCCGACCGATCCGAAGATCAAGGAGCGCATCAAGCAACTGGCCCGGCAGGCAGAGGATCTGGAAGAGGAGGAACTGCAGGCCAATCCGAAAGACGTAAACGCCCTTTACAGCCGCGGGGTCACCCGAGCCCAATTCGCGGTCTACACGGGCCTGGTGGAGCGGGCCTGGTTTTCCGCCCTGCGCAACGCCGTAGGTGCGCGCCACGACCATGAACATGTGCTCGAACTCGATCCCAACTATATCGACGCCAAAATGGTTGTGGGCACCCACAACTACGTCATCGGCAACCTGCCCTGGAGCGTCAAGGTCGCCGCGGCGCTGGCCGGATTGAGCGGATCGAAAGAGAAAGGTCTCGAATACCTTCGTGACGTCGCCAAGACCGACGGCGAAAATTCGCTGGACGCCAAGGTTGTGCTGACCCTGTTTCTCCGCCGGGAACACCAGTACGACGAGGCCCTCGGTTACATGAACGAGCTCTCGGCGAAGTATCCCAAGAATCACTTGTTCCCTACCGAAGTGGCCAACCTGCAGCGCGCGGCTGGCCGTCTGCAAGAAGCCGAGGCCGAGTATCGCAAAGTCTGGCAAAACGGCCGGGAAGGGAAGTATGGCAACCTGCATTACGAACTGGCAGCGTGGGGCCTGGGCGAGTTGCTGCGTAGCGAGAAGAATCTTGCCGGGGCGGCCGCTGCCTATGACTTGGTCAACGAAGCTCCCAACCCTGATCCCGACATCCTGCAAAAAGCCAATTTGGCCGCCGGAGAAATGTACGACCTCCTGGACAAACGCGATCTGGCCATGAAGAAATATCAAACCGTGCTGGCCGGCAACGCCAACACCGGCCCCGCGGACCAGGCGCGCCGCTACATCAAAGAAGCCTACCGGGAATGAAGTCTTGCTGCTGATCTGATCACCATGGCGGGTTAGCATCGCTCATGTGGGGACAGTCACCTCGGCTGTCCTGCCAAGCGCAGCGAGGTGCGGTTTGGCAAGGCTGATCTTCAGGCTAGCGCGACCTGGAGCCCTGCGGCCGACGGGAACTTTCGGTTTACAATTACGTACTATCGAGTGGAGGCGGAGTCATGTACTGCAACTACTGCGGAAAAGTGATTCAGGACGATGCGGCCGTGTGCGCTTATTGCGGCGTTCGCATCGGCGCTTCTCTGGCCCGGACCAAGCTGGTCCGTCCGCGGCTGGGGCGCAAGGTCGCGGGCGTTTGCCTCGGTTTCTCGGAGTACTTCGACCTCGACGTCACCCTGGTGCGGGTGGTGTGGCTGATCACGGCATTCATGACCGGCTTCGGTTTCCTTGCCTACATCATCGCGTGGATCGTCATGCCGGAAGAGCCCCTGCTGCTTGCCGCCCCGGTGGTCGGACAACAAGTAACGACCCCGTGATCCTCATTCGCCCACGTAGCGGCGGACGCATGCGTCGGCCCGCGCCTCGGCGCCTTGCCATGTCCGACTCTCGCCCGGACGAATGCGTCCGGGTCTAGGTGAGCTGTGCCGGGGCGCTTGTGTTTTAATCACCAGCATGGAGCGCACTCCCTCCCAGCGCATCAAGAGCAGCGACGCCGAGATTGTCTACTGGGTGCTCGGCGACGGTTCCCCGGTCGTGCTGCTGCATCCTTTCCCTGCCAATCATGAATTCTGGCTGCCGGTGGCCGAGGCTCTCGCCACGCGGTATCGCGTGGTGCTGCCTGATCTCCGCGGGCACGGTGAGTCTGGTGTCGGGGAAGGCCCGGCAACCATGGAGAAACATGCCGACGACATCGCACATGTGATGGACGACGCCGACGTCGGTCGCGCTCCACTGGTTGGGGTCTCAATTGGCGGATACGCGCTGTTTGAGTTCTGGCGAAGACATCGTGGCCGCGTAGCCGCTCTCGGATTGTGCAATACCAAAGCGCCGGCCGACGGTCCCGAAGCGCGAGCCGGGAGGCTGCAGGCCGCCAACGACGTTCTCGACCGCGGCACCGAACCGTTTTTCGAATCCATGATCCAGCGTGTCATGGCCAAGACCACGCGCGAGATGCGTCCCGATCTGGTGGACGGCGCGCTGCGGATGATGCGGCAGATGTCGCCCGAGGACGTCGCCCAGGTACAGCGCGGCATGGCCGTACGCCCCGACTCCATCGAAACCTTGAAGATCATCAATGTTCCCACGCTGCTCGTGACCGGAGACGAAGACATCCTGACCGGAGTGAACGAAGCCGAGTTGATGCGCCGGCACATCGCCGGCAGCCAGTTGCGCGTGATTCCGAAAGCTGGCCACTACACGCCGTGGGAGCAACCTCAAGATGTAGCCAAAGTTCTCCGCCAGTTTTTGGATGACCTTCGTTGAAGGTGCAAAGTTGAGAGTGCAAAACTGCGACACGCTCCCCTTGTCATTCCGCGCGAAGCGAGGAATCTGCTTTGTTTTGGGTCGTGCAGAAAAGTGCGAGTCTATGCACAACCGGTCAACCCGCGCATACCCATTCGAACCCGTGCACACCATGCGAACCCGCACACCATGCGAACCCCCACACCCATGCGACCCGACGCACAACCTGGGAACCCTCGCACAACCGTGGAAGAGCGGCGCTTCAGCGCCGCGTCAAAGCACGCAAATCAACACGGGCTTCAGCCCGGTAGTCCGCTTGGCATAGAATCGAGGACGCCATGAAAAAACTTGCCGTCATCCTCGCTTTCACCGCGTTCCAGATCTGGGCCCACGGTCAGACTCCCGCCCAGCGTCCGCACATTCTCGGCGTTGACCACGTATCGTTCTACACTACCGCTCCCGACGGCGTGAAAAAGCTGTACGGCGACGTACTCGGTCTCGCCCCCGCCGATCCGGTCGAGCCCGGCGGCACCCTGCGATACCTCGTGGGCATGCAGTGGGTCGGCTACAGTCCCGCGGCTGATCCCAAGTCCACCGACCGTATGGATCACGTAGCCCTCGCGACCGACAACATCATTGCGCTGCGGAAGTATTTGACGGCACAAGGCATCCAGGTGCCGCAGATTCAGGGGCGATCCGATCACAGCCTTTTCTTTTTCGTGAATGACCCGGAAGGACATCGCGTTGAGTTCGTGGAACGCGGCAAGGCCGAGGCCGCGCCGCCACCGGCTTCCGCGGCTTCGCGCCACATGATTCACGCCGGCTTCCTGGTCTACCACCGCGAAGCTGAAGACCACTTCTACCGCGACATCCTCGGGTTCCGGCCCTACTGGCACGGCGGGATGAAGGACGATAAGACCGACTGGGTCGCCCTGCAGGTTCCCGACGGCACCGACTGGCTGGAGTACATGTTGAACCAGCCCGAACATCCCGATTTGCAACTGACCGGAGTGATGAACCACATCTCGCTCGGCGTTGCCGACATGAAGAAGGCGCAGGCCATGCTGGAATCGCACGGCTGGAAAGCCCACGGCGAGGAGAAAGCGGAGTTGGGTAAGGACGGCAAGTGGCAGCTCAATCTGTACGACCCTGACCTGGTGCGCGTGGAACTGATGGACTTCAAGCCCTCGCAGAAACCGTGTTGCAGCGATTTCACCGGACCCCATCCGTCGGAGTAGGAATTCATAAAAGTACGTACAATATTGTACTCCCTGTATGTACGTATAAAACGGTTTGTTCAGCCTCCCGGCTGGGAGGGTGCCGATCGTTGCCTAGGGTGCCCTTTCCCGAGCCGGAAATGGCCCTGGCGGCGACGATCTGTGCCGGGGCAGGGGTAAGGTTCATCAGCAAGAAGATCGCCCGTCCTAGAGCCTCGCAGGGCCGTTCGACGAACTTTCAACGACCTACACCAAGGCTCAATCCCTTACGCGGATTTTCGTTCGACGGCGCTCCTTCCCCGCTACGCGGTGGCGCCTGGAAGACTCGGATTTGTTAGAATCCTCTCGCCATGATTGATAAGGTTCTGATTCCTCCGAAGACTGTGGTTAGCGCCAAAGGCGACGGCGAGGCCGCGGACGTCAGCGGTGCGTCGAGTCGGGTCTTTCTAGTGACTCTTGTTATCACCCAGATCATCGAGCAGGAATCGCTCGACGTCAGCATCTACGGATCGGCCGACGGCGCGACGTGGGGCGCGAAGTCCGTCGCGGCATTCCCCCAGAAGTTCTATTGCGCCGAGTCTCCCCTGCTGCTCGATCTGACCGCGCAGGCGGACGTGAAGTTCGTCCGCGCTCACTGGGAAGTAGCGCGCTGGGGCCGCGGCACCGAAACGCCCATGTTCGAGTTCAGCGTAACCATGAAAGAAGTCCCGGCCAACATCCTCAAAGAGGCCGCCGCTGAAGCCAAGGCGCTGGCCCAGCACACGTAGGGGCGGACGCATTCGTCCGCCCGCGTTTTCGGCTGCGTCGCCCCCACCGCCCGGACGAATGCGTCCAGGGCTACGGGGCTCGTTGATTCCGCTATATTGATCTCAGAATGAAAAACGGCTCGCAGGTGACCGTGCGTCCCGCGCGCAATGTGCGCGGCAGCGTCCAACTGCCCGGGGACAAATCCATCTCCCACCGCTACGCCATGCTGGCGGGCATCGCCGAGGGACCCTCGCGTCTTGAAAACTACTCGACCGGCGCCGACTGCGCCAGCACCCTCGGTTGCATGCGCTCTCTCGGCGTGTCGTGGGAACGTAAAGACGGCAACACCATCGAAATAAAGGGGCGCGGCCCGTCGCTGGCTGCTCCGGCCGGCGTGCTCGATTGCGGCAACTCGGGTTCTACGATGCGGATGCTCAGCGGCATCGTCGCCGGGCAGAACTTCACCAGCGAAATGGTGGGGGACGAATCGCTCTCCCGCCGTCCCATGGCACGTGTGATCACGCCGCTCACGGCCATGGGTGCGCAGATTGCAGCGCAAGAGGGAAAGCCTCCGCTGCGCATCGCGGGCACGACTCTGAAGGCCATTGACTACACCATGCCGGTGGCCAGCGCCCAGGTGAAATCGTGTCTGCTGTTCGCAGGACTGTTCGCCGATGGCGAGACGCGCATCGAAGAACCTCTACGCACCCGCGATCACGGCGAAGTGGCGCTGCGCGCCTTTGGGGCGCAGTTGGCGCGTAAGAGCAGAGGCGCCGGAAATGAACTGCGCATTCGCGGCGACCAGCGCCTGCGGGGGATTGAAGCCCGCATCCCGGGCGACCTGTCGAGCGCCGCCTTTTTTCTATGCGCGGCAGCATTGTTTCCTGGCTCGCAGCTGATCATCCCCAATCTTCTGATGAATCCCACGCGCGCCCGCCTGCTCGACATCCTGATGCAATTGGGATTGCGCATCTCGGTGACACAACTCGATGAGATTCACGGCGAGTTGGTCGGTTCGCTGCAGATCGAAGGCGGCAGCCTCAAGGGCGCCACCATCGCTGGAGCCGACTCGGCCGCGCTGATCGATGAGATTCCCGTGCTGGCGGCGATCGCTCCCTTTACCGCGCTGGGAATCGAGGTGCGCGACGCCCGGGAACTTCGCGTGAAGGAATCGGACCGCATCGCGGCCGTGGCTGCGAACTTGCGATTGATGGGGGCGCAGGTGGAAGACCGCGAAGACGGGCTGAAGATTCCCGGAGGGCAGACGCTCCACGGCGCCGAGCTCGATTCGTTCGGTGATCATCGCATCGCGATGGCCTTCGCCGTCGCGGCCTTGCGGGCCGACGGCGAGACCCTGATTCGCGGGGCGGAATCCGCCGCGATCTCCTACCCCGCCTTCTTTCAGACTCTCGAAGAGCTCACCGAACGATAGGCGGATGTGGGAACAGCCGCCGTCAGCTATCGCCTCACGATCCAATTCCTTTCTCCAATCTGCGACAGTAACATCCGGGTTATTACTGCGGTGACCTGTCTTGGGCGCCCAAGGCGTAGAAAAATACCCACAGCTAAGGAACTCCTTTGCCTTGGCTTCCAGTGCGTGGGCGTGATTTTCTGGGGGTACGGGTTATGCGTTCAAAATGGATGCTGTGTGCGGTCGTCGCCCTGGCTTCTGCGGGGTATGCGAAAGATCCGAAGCCCTATCAGACCGGAAACCTGTTGCTGATGGATTCGGTGCAGTGTGGCGTGGCGCAGAAAGACGCCAGCAGTGTTGCCGGCGAAGTGCTGGGCACGGACGCCGGTAGCCAGAAGACGCCGGAACTGCTTTGCCAGGAATATGTCTTGCAGGGCGAAAGGGTCACCTATCACATCCGTCCGCGCGATGAGAAACATCCGGTGCTTTTGCCGCTGGGCGAGCGGGCGCAATTTCGCCTGCAGAAGGACAAAATGTTGCTACGCGTGGAAGATCTCGACAGCAAGGAGCGCGAGTACATCGTGGTGTCGATGACTCCACGTTCCGACAGCAGCACCGCCGACGCGACTCCCGCCCGGCTGAATCACCTGCAATAACGCACTTCACAGGATTAAGAAAGTACGGCGCGAAAGCTCCACTTCTCGCAAAGAACGCGAGAAATGGGGCACCCGCCCCACCCGAGCTTTCGCCCCCCATGATGAGGGCCCGCCTGTGATAAAGTATTGCCCACCGTAATCGGCGGGCCGTGGGGCCTGACCGAATCCCGCAGGTTTCGCTGTGCCGAAGGAGTAATCCATGACCACTCTCCGCGATCTGGTGAAAGACCGTAAGGTGTATTCCGTCGAGGCCACGCGTACCGTCCTGGAGGCGGCGCGTTTCATGATGGAGCACAATATTGGCGCCCTTCCCGTGTTGCGCAACGGACAACTGACGGGAATCCTCTCCGAGCGCGACATCATGAATCGCGTGGTGGCCGTAGGCCGCACGCCGGGAACCACGGCCGTGTCCGAAGTGATGACCGCGAACCCGCGCGCCGTCGCCGCCGACGAGAGCGTCGAGGAATGCCTGTTCATCATGCGGGAATTCGGATTTCGCCATCTGCCCATCGTCGACGGCAAGGACTTGAAGGGGCTGGTCTCTCTGCGCGATATTCTCATGCACCAGGCGGCCGAAATCGAGCGCCAGTCGCGCCGCGCAGCATCGTAGCTGGCTTCCTCGGAGGCCGGAAGCCGATTCATTGCCGCTTCCGCAGCATCACGTCCCCGGGCTTCGGCGGGAGCTTGAAGGGAAACTCGAACATTTTTCCGTCGAGTGGCACGCGCAGGATGAATTCTTCCTGCTTTTTCCAGCCGTTGATCCACTTGCTGTCGGTGCTGAACAGGACCCACCCCGCGGTCTCCGGATTGCCCGGGCCCAGACGTGTCGGCCGCAGACTGCTCTTGCCCACGAATTCCTGCAACTCGGCCGAGTCTTTCAGGAAGGCCTTCATGTACGCTTCTTTCGCCTCTTTCTGTTCCGGATGCTTTTCCACTTCGCGCGCCGTCTGATGATCCAGTTCGTCGGCGTCGTTCTGCACTTTTTCAGAGAACGAATCTGGATCGAGTGAAGTCTGAACCACCTTGAAATGCTTGACGAACTCAAGAGAGATATTTTCAATGCTGACCTCGAGTGCGCCCTGGCCGCGGTAGCGCAGGTCGAGCAGCACCGCAAAGAACGGCTGATGCCGCCGGTGAACTTTTTCCAGTTCCTGGGAATCGACCGCCAGCGTGATGCCAACCTCGTCGGACCATAGTCCGTAGCGGAATTTGCCGTCGTCGCCGCGCGAGAAGGTGCAGCCGGGGTGGCCCTCATCCCAGCGCACGTCGGGAATCTTTGTCTTGTCTTTGCGAGGTGCTGCGCTCCCCGTTACTGGCGATAGCAGGGAACCCAGGGCCAAGGTCAGCAACAGCCCGCGAGGCGTGCGATGCCAGAGCGAGCGCATGATGTCAGGGTGTTGGTGCGGTGACCGTCAGGCTGACCGTAGGGTTCGTGCTCGTGGTGGAACCCGTGTTGCTCGAGATCACACCCTCGGCGTCGACGCCCATCACGGTGAGGGTGTAAGTGTTGTTGGGAGTCACTCCGTTGGGCGTGGTCGTCGACGTGGTGTTGTTGGTGGCGCACGACAGCATGAGGAAGACTGCGCCGCTGATGACGAACAGAGCCAGCAGGCCCCACGCGTTCCGCGAACGCTTTCCGCCCACCGCGGCTCCCAGGCCAACCAGCGCCAGCATGGGCACAGGCATCCATAGCGCATAGAAGCTGCGGGGAAGGGTAGAGGACCCCGTCGTCACCGGGCCGTAGGTGCTGATCGTCAGGGTCGAGGTGACGACCGTTCCGATCACTTTCGGCGATGGCGGGTTGAAGGAGCACACCGGGGCGATCGTGACCAGCGGCGTGATGGTGGCGCACGACAGCGTCACTCCTCCGTTGGGATTGTTTGGGTCGAGAGGACTGCTGTACCCATTAATCGGATTGATATTGATCGTTCCTTGACCCCCGCTGCCGGCAGGGACGCTGCTTGGCGCCACCGATTTGAGCACTGTGATGGTGAATTGGGGCGTAACCGCCAGCACCGTCAATTGCAGGGCCGGCGTGGTCTGCGTGCCCGGAGTGCCAGTGCCCGTGATGGTGACGGTGTAACCCACGGTACTGGTCAGGTCGGTGGTGGTGAGGGTGGCCGTAGCGCTGGCCGGGGCCGTCACCGTCGCTGGACTCACGGTGCAAGCCGGGGGTGAGGTTAAATTCGATGGTGACACCTGGCAACTCAGGGTGACGTCGCCATTGAAGCTGTTGACCGCTCCAACCGTGATATTGGAAGACGATACGCCGCCCGGGGCGACTGCCTCGGGCGCGAACGGAGCAGCCGTCAGAGTGAAGTTCGCCTGGGCGGAGGCCAGCGACGGCAAAGTCAACCACGCGGTCAACAGGCACAGCGCCGGAATCACAGCCCGGATCTTCCGCCTCGATCGGGATACCTTGGATTGCGACTCGGATTTCAACATGAGCAGGTTTCGGTTCAAGTAGCTTCGATTCATAGGACAAGACAAAGGCTGCCCGGCGCCGCCGCCGAACTGTCCCCCGGCCTCGCGGAAAAACGCACCCGACGCTCAGCCGGAGGTCGCGGGGTTCTGCGTTTCATTTTACCGCAGACATTTCCCTCGGGACTACGCGACACCACTCCCCGGAATCATTCCGACGGAATCATCCATACTCCCATCCTGGAGCGAAGCGGCGGTTCGCCGGGAGCATGGTCAGGTGGAGACAGCCGCCCTCGGCTGTCCGGTCGAGCGACGCTCGACTGTTTTCGCTGCCGAGGCTCAATCAGATGGACAGGCATCGGGCC
>JBARBI010000308.1:0-4683 GCA_049792875.1 Candidatus Sulfotelmatobacter sp. | reverse complement strand
TCAGAATGGGATATTGCGCATCGACATAATCGTTCTGTAGGACGTTGTCCTGGGTATCGGCAACAATGAAATAGATGGCCGGCGTGAATCCGGCCTTGTTTACCACCGATACAAAACGAGGATAGTGAGTGCTCATGAACCAGTCTTCGTTCGCCTTGGCGCCAACCATCACCTCTCCATTTAAGTAGATGATGTCGACAACCGGCACGCCGTCGGGACGGTTGACGCCAGTAACCGCCGCGAGCACCTTGTCGGTTGTCGTTTTCACGCGCGAAGTGAATACGTCGGCAGTGACGGGGGTGAATCCCAGGCCAGTCGAAGGCGTTCCCATGGTGTAGTCGGCGGCTCCGAGCCACAATAAACAGAGATGGAGCCGGAGGCGATTTCCGCCCGAACCTTGAATGGCAGCGACGTCCTGGGCGTAGGCGCGAAGATTGGCTTGCTCCTGGTCGCTAAGGGGGAACGTTGCGCGCCAGGTTTCGCCAAAGTTGGTCGTGCCCGGTTCCGTCACGAGCCAGATGCGGGTCGAAATGACCGTAGCACCGCGGTCGGCCATGCCCTGGAGCTGGGAGAGAACCAGCTGACGGACGCTGGATTGGTTGTAAATGGTGATGAAGGCGGTGTGCAGGAAGTCGGTGCCGGTCGCGTGATAATCGACGCCCACATCGTAGCCCGCAACATGCCCTTCTGGAATGACGACTGGCACCGGCGAAGTCCCGGAAGCGCTCGAGTCGGCCGCCGCCGTGGCTTTGACCGTGTACGTTCCGGGCGTAGAGGGCGCGGTATAGACACCGCTGTGGGTGATGGAACCGCCGCCTGGTTCTACCACGGACCAGGTCACCGCCTGATTAGCGGAGTTGCTCACCGAGGCAGTGAACGTGTGCGAAGCACCAGTATTCAGGGGTGCAGCGACTCCCGATACACTGACCGACAGTTGGGCAGCGGGCTGCGTGCCGCTATTGCTGCCGCCGCAACCGGCCAGAAGGGTCGTGCAGAGCAGAATGGTGATACCACAGATGCGCCGATGGGACCGCGATCTGGGGGGGCTAGCAACCGGAATCGCCGTCATTATCCGGGACGTGCCCGCCACGGTTCTGGACATGCACGGCAAGATAGCCTCGAAAACCGAGCGGGCGCAAGCGGCAAAGTGCGACATCGGCCAGTGTCGCACTGAGACGTGTGTTGGGCGGCGTGCAATCCGGCAATGCCATAGCGGCTCCGGGAATGTGTGCAACATATTGTTCAAATCGGTGCCCGCCCCGGCCCCGTAGCTGACGCGCGCCGTCCCCTTCCATTACAATCGTGGATTAACCTGCTGGGGTCCGACGACACCGTAAAGTCAGCCTCTCGCTGATAGCAACTAGCTTCTGGCAGATGCCTCAGGAGTTGAGAAGCCGGCAGCCAGGAGGTAGCAGCTTCATTTTTCATGAATCCAGCCTCGTCCAATCCGGTCACGTTCCAGGAACTCATCCTTGGCCTGCAGGCATTCTGGGCTCAGCGCGGATGTGTGCTGCAGCAGCCCTATGACGTTGAAGTGGGTGCCGGGACCATGGCGCCCGAGACATTTCTGCGGGTGCTGGGACCGCAGCCCTATAAGGTCGCGTATGTGCAGCCGTCGCGCCGTCCGGCGGACGGGCGATACGGGGAGAATCCCAACCGGCTGTTCAAGCATATGCAGTTGCAGGTGATTCTGAAACCTCCGCCGGAGAATGTGCAGGAGCTGTACCTGGAATCGTTGGGGGCGATCGGCATTGACCTGCGCCAGCATGACATTAAGTTCGAAGAAGATAACTGGGAAGCTCCCACGCTGAGCGCTTGGGGCGTGGGGTGGCAGGTGATGCTCGATGGGCTCGAGATCACACAGTTCACCTACTTCCAGCAGTGCGGAGGCGTGGACCTGCTTCCGATTTCGGTGGAGTTGACCTATGGTCTCGAGCGCATTGGCGCGTTTCTGCAGGATGTAGATTCGATATACGACATCGTGTGGGCGCGCGACCCAGGCACGGGCAGCGTGGTGAAGTACAGCGACGTCCGGCTGGCCGACGAGCTGCAATTCTCCGTGTACAACTTCGAGGAAGCCGACGTCGAGAAAGCCTGGAAGCATTTTGAGTTGTGCGAGGCGGAGTGCAAGGGGCTGCTGGAGAAGTACGCAGCACTTGAGAAGGATCAGTCTGCTTCTGACGGGATTAAGCGCGAGAAAATGCGCTTTCCCCTGCTGGGCGCTTATGACCTTTGTTTGAAATGCTCGCATCTTTTCAACATTCTGGATGCGCGGGGAGCGATTTCCGTGACCGAGCGCGTGGGCGTTATTGCGCGGGTGCGGGCGCTGGCTGTTGGCATCGCAAGGGCCTGGGTGGATCAGCAGAAGAGTGAGGTAACGCGGGCGGAAAAGTCCGACCAGCCTGCCAGCCAGAAGACGCCGAAGACCAATAAGGAGGCGTTGTCACCGGTAGGGTAGTGGGGCAAGTATCCCACTTTGGGTTTGCACAGGCGAGTTGTGATTTCAGTCACATTCGTTGAATGCGAGCTTTTGCAACACTGGATGGATTGAAGGCATGCCAGACTTTTTGCTAGAGATCGGGTGCGAAGAGATTCCAGCGCGAATGATCGGCGCGGCGTCTGCGGAATTGCGCGAACGCGTTGCGGCGCTGCTGAGCCGCGAGCGCCTGTCGGGCGGCGAGGTCACACATTTTGATACACCCCGCCGACTGGCGGTGATGGCCGTTGGCATCGCCGCTTCGCAAGCCGACATGGTCGAGCAGGTCAACGGTCCGTCGGTTAATGTCGCATACAAAGACGGCCAGCCAACCCCGGCGGCTCACCACTTCGCCAAGAAAGCTGGCGTAGACGTGTCGCAACTGGAAAGGGTCACCACCCCCAAAGGTGAATATCTGGCGGCGAAGGTCACGAAGAAGGGTCGGAGCGCGGCCGAGATACTTGCCGAGGGTCTGCCCAAAGAACTCTCCACAATTTACTGGCCCAAGAACATGTACTGGCGCAAGCCGAGCGAGCGCTTCGTGCGTCCGGTGCGCTGGCTGGTCGCGATGCTCGACGGGGAGACGATCCCGTTGGAATTCAGCGGCATCCGGGCAGGGAAGACCTCACGAGGGCACCGAATTCTTGCGGACGGTGGCGTGACCATACCGAGGGCTGGTGGTTCGTATGTGGATTCTCTGCGGGCAGCTAAGGTTTTAGGACGCGCGGAGCGTGAGCATCAGATTCACAAAGCTCTCGACGCCGCGACGCGCATCATTCCCGGTGCACGCTGGCGCGAGGACGCGGCGCTGCTCGATACCGTCGTCAACCTGACTGAGTTTCCGTCGGCGGTCCTGGGCGGTTTTGATCCTCAGTTTCTGGCGCTGCCAGAAGAGGTCCTGGTCACGGTGATGCGCGACCACCAGAAG
This sequence comes from Candidatus Sulfotelmatobacter sp., assembly GCA_049792875.1. GTDB lineage: Bacteria > Acidobacteriota > Terriglobia > Terriglobales > Acidobacteriaceae > Sulfotelmatobacter. The sequence goes on along the minus strand of JBARBI010000308.1, from coordinate 1,279 downwards.
TATTTTGCGGTGGAGGATGCTAACGGCAAACTGGCGCCGCATTTCTTGGCCGTGTTGAACACCGACGGTGACCCACAGGGATTGATCCGGCACGGCAACGAGCGCGTTTTGCGGGCGCGCTTCAACGATGCCCGCTTCTTCTGGCAGACCGATCAAAAAAAGTCCCTGCTGGAGCGGTTGGATGCGCTGAAGCATGTGACCTTCCAGAAGGATCTGGGCAGTTATTTTGACAAGACGCAACGCGTGCAGCGTCTGTGCAGTTGGCTGAGCGAGATCCTCAAGCAGCGCGGGGTTACGGTGCGGCCCGGGGTGATCCACAAGGCGGCCTGCCTGTCGAAAACGGATTTGACCACCGAACTGGTAAAAGAATTTACCGAGTTGCAGGGCATCGTGGGCGGGCTCTACGGGCGGGCGCAGCAACTGGATCCGACGTTGCCCGAGGCGACGCGGTTTGCCATCGCCGACGCGATCTACGATCACTACAAGCCCGAGTCCACCGACGACGTTGTCCCGCGATCGATCGAGGGCGCCGTGCTTTCCATCGGCGACAAAGCCGACTCAATTGCGGGGATGTTTGCGCTGGGATTGGTGCCGAGAGGGTCGAAGGATCCGTTTGCACTGCGGCGGCAGGCCAACGCGGTTGTGAAAGTAATTGCAGAAAAAAAGCTGCCGTTGCGGTTGGATGACCTCATGCGCGATGCCCGCTCGGGCTACCAACGGTCCGAGGCAGAGAAGAAGTTTGTCGGAGACGAAATGTTCTCTCGGTCGGTCTCGACGTTCTTCCGCGAGCGTCTGGAGTTCTACCTGCGCGATGTGTGCGGGTATGCGTATGACGTGGTGAAGGCTGTGCTCGGGGCGGATGCGGAAGATGTGGTCGATGCAGTGCAGCGGGCCGAGGCTGTGAAGCAGGTCCTGCACCTGCCCGAGTTCCAGGCAATTGGTGCGGCCTGCAAGAGAATGCGGAACATTCTGAAACAGGCGGATGAGAAGGGAATTGCCGCAGCCACGAAGTTTGAGGATCTCCCCAATTCAGCTCAGGAAGAGAAAAACCTGGCAGGGTACGTCGAGGTCAACGGTCCTAAGGTGGAAGCGCTTCGCAAGAAGCAAGAGTACGGGGAAGCGCTCCGGTTGCTCTCGGCCGCTCGCGAGCCTGTCGATGCGTTTTTCGACAAGGTCATGGTCATGGTGGAGGATGCAAAGCTGCGAGCGAACCGGTTGGCGCTGCTGCGGACCTTGTTGAAGGAATTTTCGACGATCGCGGACTTTTCAGAGATCGTGG
>JBARBI010000307.1:0-28628 GCA_049792875.1 Candidatus Sulfotelmatobacter sp. | reverse complement strand
TGGGAGTCGTCATGGCACAACAATGCGATATCTGCGGCAAGAAGCCGCAAGCGGGAAACCGCATCAGCCACGCGCACAACGTCACCAAGCGGCGCTGGAACATCAACCTGCGTCCGGTGCATGCCCGTGTGGGCGCGGCCACTAAGCGCATGCGCGTCTGCACGTCCTGCCTGCGCAGTGGCAAAGTCGTCAAGGCGTAAAAGCTCAACCACAGAGGACACAGAGTTTCACAGAGGATTTTTCCTCTCCGTGTCTCTCTGTGTCCTCTGTGGTTGAGATATCTTTACTGCACAGCGAGCAACTGCACGTCAAAGAGCAGAGTAGCGTTCTGCGGAATCTGCGGAGGGTGGCCGGCCTCGCCGTAGGCCAGTTCAGGCGGGATGCGCAACTGCCGCTTGCCGCCGACTTTCATGCCGGCTACACCCTCGTCCCATCCCTTGATGACTTCACCTTGCCCTAGCGTGAAATCGTAGGGCTGATTCGCGTCGACCGAACTGTCGAACTTCTTGCCCGTGGCGAGCCATCCGGTGTAATGAACTTTCACGTGGCTGCCACTTTTGGCTTCGACGCCGGTGCCGACCTTGATATCCCAATACTGCAGGCCGGACTCGGTCTTGACGCCGTCGCCAGTGACTTTGGTTGGAGCATTGGTGTTGGGTCGCGCGGTGAGAGCGGGTTTGTGCGTAGGGGTTTGCGCGAGGGCTGCAGCCAAGAGAACAACAACGACAACTACCACTCGATTCTTTGTCATCCTTAGCTCCTCCAAAAAAGTCTTAACCACGGAGGGCACAGTGGCGCACGGAGGCTGAGTTTCCTCCGCGCTTCTCCGTGGTTGAGGTTTTTCTCATGCCAGGGCTATCACATCGATTTCCACCAGCACATCTTTGGGAAGACGCGCGACCTCGACTGTGGAGCGTGCTGGCGGTGCTGTGCTGAAGTACTTGCCGTAGACGGTGTTCATGGCGGCGAAGTCGCCTATATTCTTCAAAAAGACCGTCGAGCGAACGACCTTCCCCAGACCGCTGCCGGCGGCTTCCAGAATCTCCGACAGATTGCGCAGCACGCGGTCGGTCTGCGCGGCCACGTCTCCCGTGATGACCTGCTGCGTAGGCGGATCAATGGCAATTTGTCCCGAGGTAAACACGAACCCGTTGGCTTTGATGGCTTGCGAGTAGGGGCCGATGGCTTGAGGGGCGTCTTTGGTGGAAATGATTTCGCGCATAAAAATTGCGTCTCAGAAAGAGCAAACCACAGAGGGCACAGAGTACCACAGCGGAACGTCCAAGGGTTGTCATCCTGAGCGGCGTTCTTTGCCGCGAAGGACCTGTGTACTTGCCTGGAATTGCATAGATCCTTCGCTTCGCTCAGAAAGACAGAGCAAGAATTGGCGGGCAAGTCAGCGTGCCAACTAGATTTTCTGCAGTCTCTGCACTTCGTGCACGCCTGGAATCTTGCGCAGGCCGGCGATGATCTGTTCGAGGTGCTTCAGGTCGGCGATGTCGAGGACGACTTCGACGCTGGCCTGGCTGTTGGAGGTTTGCGCCGTGATGTTGCGGATGTTGCTCTTGGCGTCGCCGATGACTCCAGTGATGCTCTTCAGCATGCCGAAACGGTCGTCACAGAAGACTGTCAGCTTCACCGGATAGGCCGTCGGCGTGCTCTCGTCGCGGGCCCATTCCACATCGATCCGGCGTTCGGGTTCGTAAAGAAGATTGGTAACGTTGGGGCAACTAATGGAGTGCACGGCCACGCCCTTGCCGCGCGTGATGTAGCCCACGATGCTCTCCCCGCGGATGGGATTACAACAGCGGGCGCGGTACACAAGCATGTCGCCCTGCCCTCTCACCGTGATGGCGTTGTGGTCGCCAAAAACGCGGCGCACCACACTGGCGATACCGCCCGGTTGCGAGGTCAAGCCCTCAGACTCGATGTCGCCGGTGATCGAGTGGGTCGCTCCCGCCGGCAGCAAGCGGGCCAGGACCTGCCGAGCGGAATACTTTCCGTAGCCGATGCCGGACATAAGATCGTCGGCCTTGCCCAGACCATAGCCGGAGGCGACCTTCTGCAGTTCTTCGTCCTTGATTTCCTTGAGCGCGATGCGGTACTTGCGCGCTTCTTTTTCGATCAGCTTGCGCCCGATTTCAATCGCTCGTTCGCGCTGGTGAACGTTGAGCCAGTGCTTGATCTTGTTGCGGGAGCGCGACGACTTGACCAGTCCCAGCCAGTCTCGGCTCGGCTTATGGCCAGGCTGCGTGAGGATCTCGACGATATCGCCGGAATGCAGTTTGTGGCGCAGCGGCACCATGCGTCCGTTGACTTTGGCGCCGATGCAGGTGTGGCCGACTTCAGTGTGAACGCTGTAGGCGAAGTCCACCGGCGTGGCATCACGCGGCAGGACTACGACTTTGCCCTTGGGCGTGAAGGTGTAAACCTCTTCGGGATAGAGATCGACCTTCAGCGTGGAAAGAAACTCGTTGGGATCGCTGACGTCGCGCTGCCACTCGACCACCTGTCGCAACCATGCGAGCCTCTGCTCATCTTGAGCGGAGACCGGACCGTCTTTGTATTTCCAGTGGGCGGCGATGCCTTCTTCCGCCATTTTGTGCATTTCCTCGGTGCGGATCTGGATTTCAAACGGCGTGCCGTCGTCCGTAATCACCGAAGTGTGCAAGGACTGGTAGAAATTCGGCCGCGGCATGGCAATGAAGTCCTTGATGCGCCCCGGAACTGGCCGCCACAGATTGTGAATGATGCCGAGAACGGCGTAGCAGTCCTGCAGCGAGCGAGTAATCACCCGCATGGCGCACAGGTCATACACCTGGTCCACGGAAATGCGCTGTTTCTGCAGTTTCTTGTGAATGCTAAACAGCCGCTTGATACGGCTTTCTACGCTCGCCTGGATGCCCGCCTCTTTGAGCTTGTCGGTGATGATCTGCTCCATTTTGGCAAGGAAGACCTCGCCTTGCTTGCGGCGGGCATTGACCGACTTCTCGACCTGCTCGAAGCCGACGGGATCGAGGAAGCGAAATCCCAGGTCTTCGAGTTCACCGCGAATCTTGCCCATGCCCAGGCGGTGGGCGATAGGGGCATAGATCTCCAGCGTTTCTTCGGCGATTTTGTGCCGACGGTCGGCCGGAAGATGTTCCAGTGTGCGCATGTTATGCAGGCGGTCAGCCAGCTTGATGAGCACCACGCGGATGTCATCGACCATGGCCAGCATCATTTTGCGCAGATTTTCGGCTTGCTGTTCCTCGCGGGTGGCGAAGTCAATTTTGCTGATCTTGGTGACGCCTTCAACGATGTGGGCAACTTGCTCGCCGAATTCCTTGCGGATGTCGACGATGGTGACCGAGGTGTCTTCGACCGAGTCGTGCAGCAGTCCGGCGGCGACGGCGACCGGGTCCATCTTCATTTCAGCAAGAACCAGAGCAACTTCCAGGGGATGGACCAGGTAGGGCTCACCTGAGGCCCGCATCTGTCCTTCGTGATGTTTCAGGGAGTAGTCGTAGGCCTTCTTGACGATGGTGAGATCGTCCTGCGGACGGTTCTCCTGCATCCGCTTCATCAAGTCGCGGAACTTGGTCAGCGTGAGGGCAGTGGTAGCGATCTGTTGGCGCAAGCTCGCCATGAGGGATTATACCCGCGAGGAAGGGGGACTCCGGGCAGAGGTGCAACCGGACGCGCTGTCGATTATACCGTGCGGAGCTAAACCTCTTGCCTGCAGGTGGATATCGATACGCGAATGCCGTGGGCAGAGGCTATAATGCGGGCTCGAATGACGCTCACCTCTGGCACGAAGCTTGGTCCCTATGAGATTCAATCGCCCCTGGGCGCGGGCGGGATGGGCGAAGTGTATCGCGCACGCGACCCGCGGCTCGACCGTGAGGTCGCGATTAAAGTCCTGCCGGCCGGCCTTTCTTCCGACCCATCTCTCAAGCAACGGTTGGAGCGCGAAGCCAAAGCGATTTCCAAACTTTCCCACCCTCACATCTGCGCACTTCATGACATCGGCCATCAGGACGGCATCGATTTCCTGGTCATGGAATACCTGGAAGGCGAAACGCTCGAACACCGCCTGACGAAGGGCCCTTTGCCGCCGGACCAGACTCTGCGCTACGCCGCGCAGATTGCCGACGCCCTGGCCAAAGCGCACAAGCTGGGAATCACGCATCGCGATCTCAAGCCCGCCAACGTCATGCTGACCAAGAGCGGCGCCAAGCTGATGGACTTTGGCCTGGCAAAGCAGTCGAACGTGGCGCCACTGGCCAACGCCCTTACCGAGATGACCGCGGACCAGGCCAAGCTGACCAGCGACGGCATGATCGTCGGGACATTCCAGTACATGGCGCCCGAACAGCTGGAAGGGAAAGAGGCGGACGCGCGCACGGATATTTTTGCCTTCGGCGAACTGATCCACGAGATGATCACGGGCGAGCCGGCTTTTTCCGGCAAGAGCCGGGCAAGCTTGATCGCTGCCATCCTGACCACGGATCCTCCGCCCATCACGCAAGTGCAGCCCATGACGCCGGTGGCGCTCGAGCGATTGGTGAAGAAATGCCTGGCCAAAGATCCCGACGAACGTTGGCAGAGCGCCAGCGATCTGGCGAGCGAGTTGCAATGGATGCAGATGAGCGGGTCGCAGGCGGCGGTCGCAGCACCCGTAATCCGATCTCGCAAGCAGAGCGAGCGTCTCATCTGGATCGGAGCGGGCGCGGTCGTCGCCCTGTTAGCGGCGTACCTGGGATGGCAGATCGGGCTGGGGGGACATAGCGTCAACCCCTCGCATTTGACCGTGTCGCTTCCTCCGGGACAGACGCTGCTTAGCACTTCGACTGAGCCGGTGGTCATTTCCCCGGACGGATCGGAGATCGTGTACGGAGCGCGAGGGGCGGATCAGAAGGTGCAACTGCACCTGCGCAAGCTAAGTGATTTCGCGAGCACGCCCATCGCGGGAACGGAGGAAGGGGCGAATCCATTCTTTTCGCCCAATGGGGAGTGGCTGGGCTTCGTATCTGAGAACAAGCTGAAGAAAGTATCGCTGCGCGGCGGGAGCGCCGTGGTTGTCACAGAAGCGGCCAGCGCGATCGGGGGCTCGTGGGCGAACGACGACACCATCTACTTTGTCAGGGCATTCCCCTCGGGAGTCTATGCGGTCGCAGCCGCGGGAGGCCAGCCGAGGCCGGTGACGCAACTGGGAATAACCGTGGATGATCGAGCCCACCTGTGGCCATGTGCCCTTCCTGGCGGCACTGGCTTGATCTTTACGGTTTGGACCGGGCGGTCGTTCAACGACGCGCGCATCGAGGTCCTGTCATTCAGCACAGGAAAACGAAAAGTGCTGATTGAAGGTGGTACGGGGGCACGCTACCTTAACGGCGGCTACCTCGCCTACACGCGCAATGGCACGCTATTCGTGGTTGGCTTCGATGCAAAGCGGTTGGAGGTGACCGGCACACCCACCCCCGTGATCGAGGGCGTCATGTCGTGGGCATCCAATGGCGACGCTGACTTCGCCGTTTCAAACAATGGGACGCTGGTGTTTCAACCGGGAACATTCACTTCATTCCAACGCAATATTGTGTGGATGGACCGTGCCGGCAAGGCCACAAATATCACTGCCGAGGCCAAGCCCTACGCCTATCCGGCGCTCTCGCCTGACGGCAAACGGATCACCCTGGTCTTGCAGGGCAGTTCGTTTGATGTTTGGGTGTATGACCTGGAGCGGGACACGTTCACCAAGGCGAGCTTTGGAGGGGATGATTACCGGCCGCATTTGTCACCGGACGGCAAGATGCTGGGCTATGACTCCTCCAAGTCCGGACACCAGCAGGTTTACGTAAAGCACGGCATCGGGCAGGGCGAAGAGATTATGGTGACCGATGGTCCTGAGGAAAAAGAATTCTGCGGCTGGACGCCGGATGGACACGAGGTGATCTTCGCCCGGCAAAACAAAGACACGGGGTGGGACCTATACGCCGCAGCGGTTGAGGGGGATCACAAGCCACGGCCACTGGTCGTGATGCCATTCAACCAAAACGGAGCGCGTTTATCCCCGGACGGAAAGTGGCTGGCCTACGTCTCCGATGAATCCGGGCAGTCTGAGGTGTTCGTGCAAGCCATGAGCGACTCCAGTGTCCGCGCGCAGGTTTCGTCTGAAGGCGGCATCAACCCGCGATGGGCCAACTCCAGCAATGAATTGCTTTTTCAATCCAAGAATCGGGTCATGTCGGTGAAGTTCTCGCCCGGGGCAGGGCTCAATCCCGGCAAACCGGTTCTGCTGTTCCAGGACCCCAGGGGTTGGGAGGGTTTTGACGTGGCCGCGGACGGACGGTTGGTAGTGGCGCGCGAAGCCGACAGCAACGGCACTGGAACCCAAATCAATGTTGTGCTTGGCTGGTTCGAGGAACTGAAACGCGAATTGAAGAAATAGGTGGCCCGAGCGCATGGACGACCCCTGCGAGGGCGTGCCCCAGAACAGTTCGGGTGAAGCAGAGAGCTGAGTTCACGAACCCGCCAATCCTTTGTTGACAAGGGTTCCTGCCGGCGGTTCCTGCCAGAAATAAGGGGCGTCCCAGAGCCCTCGCCTTGCGGCCTCTTCTCGCGTTTCAGGCGATTCAAGGGTTTCAAATCCATCTGCCATTTGTTCGACTGCTCTTCAAACTGGTAGAGTGGCCATCTGCCAGTCATGATTTCCAGAATCCTTGTCAGCGGCGTTTCCGGGCCCATCGGGGCTGCGTTCCTGCCTTCCCTCAAAACACGCGGATATGAAGTCAGGCGCCTCGTGCGTGGAGGGGCAACAGGCGATGGACAGATCTCCTGGAATCCCGGGATGCCGATTTCCCCCCACGCGGTTTCGGGTTTCGATGCGGTCGTTCATCTCGCGGGCGAGAGCATTGTTGGACGCTGGACTGACTCCAAGAAGTCAAAAATCCGTAACAGCCGCGTCGAGGGCACTACTGCCCTGGCGCATGCTTTGGCGCAGGCGAAAGACAAGCCGCAGGTATTCGTCTGCAGTTCAGCGATTGGGTACTACGGAGACCGGGGCAACGAGGTATTAACTGAGCAGAGTGCACCGGGGGGCGGCTTCCTTCCCGACGTGTGCCGCGAGTGGGAAGCGGCGACCAAGGCTGCTGCCGACGCGGGCATCCGCACCATCCAGATGCGCACCGGCATCGTGCTGAGCGCGAAGGGCGGCGCGCTGGGCAAGATGCTGACGCCGTTCAAAATGGGCGTGGGCGGCAGGATTGGAGATGGGCAGCAGTGGATGAGCTGGATCGACGTTCAGGACATGGTCGGCGCGATTCATCACATCCTCAAGAGCGATCTCCTGCAAGGGCCGGTGAACATGGTCGCGCCCAAGCCGGTGACGAACGCGGAATTCACCAAAACGCTGGCCAGCGTGTTGTCGCGGCCTGCAATCTTTCCCATGCCGGCTTTCATGGTGAAGCTGGCCTTTGGCGAAATGGGAGAGACGGTTCTGTTAGGCAGCCAGCGGGTCGAACCGACACAACTGGTAATGAGCGGATATCCGTTTCGCTTCAGCAGCCTGAGGGCATCGCTGGAGAATCTCCTCAAAGGCTAGAACCGGTCTTATTTGACGGTTCTTGGTTAGGGCACACGAATGGTTCTTGGGTAGGGCGTGAATGGTTTTTGTGTAGGGCACGGCTTCGGCCGTGCCGTTCAGGGCCGAGAGGAACGCGGGCTTTAGCCCCTGAGGCCCGGCGCTCGAAAAACCGTTCGTGAGACCGCTTTCGATTGACGACGCCAGCCGTGCCTCACTCCAGCCTGTGACGCCGATCACAGACTGCGAGTCCCTACCCTGCCAAGCTTAAGGGTGACAGGAAGGGAATGAAGAAGAGATTCATCGCCGCTGTTGTGCTCGCGTCGGTTGGGCTGTGGAGCGTGCCGGTGGCACTGGCGTCTCCCCGGCAATCCCGCTCTTTGACCGTGCAGAAGCCCGAACAGCAGGCATCCGCCGGCATGCATGATCACTCCCGCTGCCCGGGCGTTAACTCGCGGCTTGTACTACCTTTGATCGTGACGCCCGCACCTGCCTCCATCCCTTGCAGCGACGAGCACCCGTGCTGCGCCAAGCAAAGACCGGAAAATCCGCCATCCCTGCCCGCAGCAGCCGCCAGCGCGCGACCGGGGTCGGAAGCCGTACCTGCTGCGATCGCGGACCAGCACCATGATGGCCGGGCGCATATGGCAGCGGCAGTTTCCGGTACCAATTCGTTTCCGTCTTACTCCGCACGAAGCACGGTTCTTCGAATCTGAGTTCTTTCCCTCGCGCACGAGCGCAATCCCTTAAGGAGCAGGTCTCCCGGCGTTGTTGATGTCGGCCTGCTTTCCGAACGGGCTTAAGCCCAGCAAGAGCGAATTCAGACAAATACGGAGACTAAAATCATGAGATACAAAATGTTAGCCCTGATCCTAGCCTTGACCGTCGTGTCGTGGGCGCAAACCGCAACTCAAACCACACCCTCCACACCGCAGCAAAGCACTGCGCCAGCGGACAAAGCGAAGTGCGCGTGCTGTGACAAGATGGGCGCGGGAAACGCGAAAGATGCGCACTCCTGCTGCGCACATCATGACATGCAGGCCAAGGACGGGAAACAGATGGCTTCCTGTTGCGCCGGTAAGGACGCGATGTCCAGCGGCGGCAAAGATGCCATGTCCTGCATGAAGGGCGACAAGGACAAAGCCGCCGCCTCTTGCTGCAAAGATGGTTGCAGCACAGAGAGCTGCGGAAAAGGCAAAACGGCGGCCGGTTCCTGCGGTAGCAGTTGCGACAAGGACGGCAAGAAAGGCTGCTGCGCCAGCATGAAGTCGGACAAGACGGCTAAGAGTTGCTGCGCGAAAGCAACGCACAGCTAATTTGCGGTCAGTGGATATGAATCGAGTCGGCCCCAGCGAAATCAGCTGGGGCTTTTTCCGCTCTTCAGAGTAGGAGCCACCGTCTCGGGGGAACCAACGTTGGGATTGGAACCTGCGACCTCGCAAGGCGCCACCCGCTTAGCAAGGTCCGATCCCCGCGGCTTCGATGACACGCGCCGCGGTTTCACTCTCGCTCAAAACGAACCGCGCGAACTCAGGCTGGGACATGCGCATCGGATCGGCCCCATGCTTCGCAAGCCACTCATGCAAATCGGATGAAGCCAGCGCGCGTGCGATGTCCTTCGACAGTTTCTCCACCACTCCGGCAGGAGTGCCAACCGGCGTCCACACTCCGTACCAAATTGGATGGTCGAAGCCGGGGACGCCGGCTTCTGCTATGGTCGGCACTTCCAGTAGCAACGACGAGCGCTTCTTGGTGCTGACGCCTAGCGGGCGCAGCTTGCCAGCACGGATATCGACCAGGGCGAGCGGGATGGGCGCCAGCAGGTAATCCGTACGCCCTGCGACCGTGTTGGCGATCGTGTCGGCGATCGCGTCGCCCGGTTGTGCGGGCACGTGCACTGCTTTAATGTCCGCCGCTAGATTGAATTTTTCGATCCCCAAGTGCGAGCCGGTGCCCATGCCCGTGGAACCAAACCTCAGGTGACCAGGTTTCGCCTTTGCCGCCGCAACCAGCTCGCTGACGGTAGTGATACCACTCAGCTTGCCTGTGACCAGCACGTAGGGCTGGCTGGTGAGCGAAGCAACGGGGATGAAATCCTTCAAAGGGTCATACGGCAGGTTCTTTAGCAGCGCAGCGCTGTACGCCTGGGCGCTGGTGTTCACGAGCAACGTGTACCCATCGGCCGGCGACTTCGCGAACTGCGCAGGGCCGGCCGTCGCTCCCGCACCGGGGACGTTCTCTACGGTCACAAGTTGGCCCCACAACTCGGTGAGCTTTTGGGCGAGGGCGCGGCTCACCAGATCGGGTCCCCCACCCGCCCCGAACGGCTCGATCAGGAGCACTGGTTTGCTTGGATAGTCATGTGAAGTTTGCAGCATCAGAGCCAGTGAGCCATCAACCTCAAAGCCATTCCAGTCGACATCTTTTCTCCTAAAGGAATCTCGAGGTCAAACCCGTCTCCGTTCCGAATTCCCGATTCTCCGGTGCAAGGTCGGTTTACGTCAAGTGAGCTCTGGGTCCAGCTTAAGTGAGCGCTTATGGGGGCGCCCCTTCATGCGAGGGCAGGGTGCCCCTTCGACGGGCTTCGGGCAGCCTTGCAACGGCCGGCGCGACGACGGCACACCGATTAAGTATCCCCCGCCCGCGCCGGCAAGGCGCATACTGCCCCTTCGGTAAAATTTTCCGCCTCAATTCCAAAAGCATGATCGAAGCGAGCGCGGTAGTTCTCCCATGCGATCGCGGAAGTCAGTTCGACCAACTCCGGCTCAGTGAATCGCTCCCGCAAGCGCGCAAACAGCGCATCGGAGACTTCCACCGGAGTCTGCGTCATGCCGTCGGCGTATTCGAGGACGAGCCTCTCCAAATCAGAAAAGTTGAAATCCGTGCGGTAGTGATTGAGGTTGGCGATTTGCTCGGTCGCGATGCCGCTCGCCCTGCCCACGGCAGAGCCCATGTCAATTCAAAACGGACACCCGACGAGGGTGGCCACTCGAAGCTCGGCGAGTCCCTTGAGCTTGGGGTCGATAAGCTTGCTGCTGGCCTGGGATTGCTCCATCTGGCCGTATCCCCACAGAATTTTGGGGTGATGCGCAGTGACTTGCACCGGCATGATCACCCGGCCGAGCCGGCGCTGGGTCAGAGAGTAGACGATAGCCACAAATAACCGGCGAATCGGGCCACCTTGACTGCGGGGAGCGCCGGGAATACGGGCCATGGAGACCTCCTTGGCTAACTCAGATTCATTGCGGGTTGGATTGATTCATTTCGTCGTGCAGCTTTTGCAAGAGCTGCGCGCGTTGCTCGGTGGTCAACTCGCGCTGCAGTTCCTCCAGGGCCAGGGCCACGATGTGGTAGTGGTGGGCGCCGGCGTACTTGGGATCGGCAGTGATATTGAGCCAGAGCTTGTGCATGAGTTCAACATCCTGCGGGCGCATGCGGGGCGTGTGCGGCCCGAGCGCATATTCACGGACCGTTCCGTCCGGGGCGCACACTTCCAGAGTCAGGCGCGGACGCGGCTCGGGCAGCCGCTCCCAGGCGTCTCCGGTAAGTTTGGCCTGCTCGTCGGCAGTGAGTTTGTTGGAAAGCCCGCACACCACGCGGCTGGAATCGAGCCGCTGCGCAGTCACCATGATGGCTTCAAAGACATCGGTCGCGGGGACGACCAACAGCGAGATGGGCTTGCCCTCTTTTTCTGCCACCGCTACGGCGGCGGTGAAAAGCTCTTGTTCGTAGTGGTCGAATACCTGGCTGGCTTCAAAGACCGCGCTGCCGCTGAAACTGTGCTCGCGATGATACAAGCGCGCGCTCATGACTACGACGTCCTGCTTGCCCGTGTGGGTATGGCCGAGGACATGACGCAAGTAGTAAAGATTGCGCGGGTCGCGCACCGCCACCAGAACATTTCCCGGGCGCACTCCCATGGCGCCGCTGCCCAACTCCTGATTGCCGTAGACGCGGAACTGGTCCAATTGTTCGGGCTTGCCGTGGCGCTCCTTGGCAACGTGGTGCTCCGAAGCGGTGAAGATCGCGAAGAAAGCAACGCTGAATATCACGCCCGCGATGGTGGCTTCGTACTTGGTGAACAGGTTCACCACCGCGGTGATGAGCAGCACCCCGGAGATCAGTAGCAAGCCGATTGGAATCTCCGTCTTGCCGATGTGAAGGTTGCCGGGGACCTTCCATTCGCGGTTGCCGGGCTCGGTAAAGCGCAGCACCAGCACCGCGATGGACTTCATGGCGAAACTCCAGATCACGCCGAATGCGTAAAGAGCGGCCAGCTTGTAAACGTCGCCACGGCTGAGAACGATGGTGAGGATCTGCAACCCTACGATCAGATTGATAATGCGGTAACTCGTGCCGTAGCGGTGGTGGGGACGCTGGAACCAACTGGTGAGGACACCGTCTTCGGCCACGCGGTTGAGCACGCCGTTGGCCCCGACAATGGAAGTATTCTGCGCGCCCGCCAGAATTAACACGCCGACCAGCACCACAAACCCGTGAAAGATGAGCTTCAAGTAAGTCGGCCCCGCCAGGTACATGGCAATGCCGCCGATCAGGTTGGCGAAAAAGCCCGGGCGAACGTTGTCGGGAATGATCATCACCGCGAAGAATGAAACCAACGACGTGAACAGCAGGCTGTAGATGAAGATGACCGCCCCGGTCTTTTCCAGGTTCTTCAGCTTGGGATGTTCGATCTCGCGGTTGACTTGGGCCAGAGTCTCTTCTCCGCTCATGGCCAGAACCGAGTGTCCGAAGCCGACGAAGAGGATGATCCAGGTGATGTGGCTGAACCAGGTTCCGTTGAGCCAGCCCAGAGAATCCTTATTCAGCGGAATCACGCCAGGGTGCAGCGGGTTGGGGGGCAATTGGATGGGAGCGCGCAAAACCGTAATCGTGCACCAGATGATCAGAATGACCACCATCACGGTGGTGATGGCCATGATCTGCAGGGCCTTCTGGCTGGATTCATGCATGCCCTGAGTGTTTTTCCACCAGAAGTAGGTCACGACGATGACCGCTACGCCGGCCGCGAAGTGGTTATCGGAAAAATTCAGCGGGCGGTGCAGGTACACGCCCATGTCCTTGATGAAGCCGGCCAGATATTGCCCCGCGGAGACGGCGCTGATGGGGCCGGTCAGGACGTAGTCGAAGAGCAGGGCGGAGACCGAGAACTTGGCGAGAGTTCCGCCCATGGCCTCTTTGACAACGCGGTATACGCCGCCGCGCACGAACATGCTGCTGGATTCGATATACAGCGCCCGCACGGCGTAGCTGAACAGCATGACCGCAAGGATGAACCAGGGTGCGCTCTTGCCAATGACATTCTCCGCGTCGCCGCCGGCGTAATAGGCGGAGGAAGCCAAGTCGGACAGAACGATGGCGGAGGCGCGCCAGAACGAAATGAAGGTCAACATCACCGTAGTGGCGACGAAGACCTTTACTACCGGTTTTGTACCTTCAGGAGCGGTGGCCATGCTTCAAATGAATGGCGGAAACTGCGATGAATGCTGAACCCATTGAAGATAGCACAGGGAGCGAGGAAGCAGGTGTCTCCTATCCCACAGCTATCGGACACGTGGCGTCCCAGACTCAAGGCTTCTTCGGTGCGAGGTGCGTATGGGTGATTCGGTCGTGCCAGCAGAGAGCGTCCTCGTCGAGAAAGACCCAGGCGTACCCCATGCCGAGAGAAACGAAAGAGAGGCAGGCGGCCAGCACGCGCCAGCGCCGCAAGGAGCGGGTAGGCATGGTTCCGTCAAAGCGGGCCAGTTCGAGGCCGGCGACGCGCAAACCGGGAGTGCTGGCGGCGTAGACAAGCAGCAGATACTGGTAGACAGACCAGAACAAGCAGGATATTCCGGCGGCGAGCCCCAGAATTTGAATCTGCGGCGGACGCACGGCGGCTACCTTCCAGAAAATGAAACCGAAGAGAGCGGACGCTGCGGCGATGATGATTCCGTCGATCAGTGTGGCCACGAAGCGCAGGCCAAGCGGCGCACTATGCAGCGGAATGTCAATGCCGAGCCTCTTCTCAGCGGCTTGGCGATGAGCCACCTCGATGGTGATTCCGCCGAGCGCCGGAAGCGGAGGTGCAACCTCGGGAACATCCAGGATTCGCGGCCGCTCGCTGACCGGCTCGGCAAGCTGGTCCGGCGGAGGCGCCGGAGGGCCCCAGGCAAACCTTGGAAACTCGATAATCTTGGCGCTGGAATGCCCGGCGGGATGGTGGATCGGTTGCGGCGCGCTTTCTGCGGCTGACGCCTGCGCGGTTCGAACTTCCGCCTCCGGGGTGGCGGGCTCGTGCCGCATACCATCGAGCGCGAGAGCCTGGTTTGAGACCGCCTCAAACACCGGCTGCAGCGCAGATCCGTACGATGCATTCGCATTTGCGCTCGTAGGCAAATCCGGCGCTTCAAACTCCAGGCGGAGAGACGGGTAGCGGGGCGGCCGCGCCTTGCGGCGCGCGCGATAACGGTTGAGCCGGGCGGAAAGTTCATCCCGCCAGGCGGGGGAATCGTCCTCCTGAGAAGCTGCCTCGGCCGGCTCGTCCGAAGATGCGGCCGGCGGGGGAGAACCATCACCCTCAGGAACATCGCCCGCAGATACGGTTTCCGGAAGCCCGGCCAAGCCGGGTCGCTGCATGACCTCCGCCTCGGATTCCAAACTGGCCGCGAATCTTTCTTCGCTTGGGTCCGCAGCCTCGGGGTCAATCCACTTCGACTCGGGAGGGGCATCTGGGCGCGAGACTACCGACAACGTTGGCCCAGACTCGGCGTTGGGTACCCACCGCGGCCAAGCAGTGGGAAGGGGCTCCGATTGGCAACGGCAAAGTTCTCCACACAGCGGACAATTCATGAAAGCCAGTCTTTCAAAATCGCACCAGTTTGCTGGAACGTACAACCGGAAGGGGACCAACGGGAATCCTAGCCTTTTTCGCCACTTTGCCACGCGGCCAGCGTCGTGCTAAGTTCACGATGCCGCGGCAAGAACGCTGAAAGGGCAAGGTACGTCTTCGATGGACGATCTTCTTCCGTTGATTTTCTTCCGATGACTCTTCGCACTAGATTCCTTATCACGGCGCTGTTTCTTTGTCATCAGCTTCTCGCCTCCGCGCTAGTAACCAGCCAGTTGCTTTCGGGACCTTCAGATCGCGGAGCGGCTTCTTCCACGCAAGAGGGCACTCGGAAAGCAGACACCCCAGCGCCGGCGGCGGCCACGTCCTGCGCCAGCCAGGCCGCAACCCAGGATTCAGATTCGACGACGATCTGCGCCCTGCAGCAGGAAAAAATCGGCGACGTCTACCAGTTGCATGGCAACGCCGAGATTCACTATCGCACCTACATCCTGCGGGCGGATGAGGTGACCTACAACGCAGACAGTGGCGAGGC
Organism: Candidatus Sulfotelmatobacter sp.; assembly: GCA_049792875.1. GTDB lineage: Bacteria > Acidobacteriota > Terriglobia > Terriglobales > Acidobacteriaceae > Sulfotelmatobacter. Next base: position 13,682 of record JBARBI010000307.1, on the reverse strand, counting down.
CACCGCTTCGGGCCATTTCAGTCTCGACGGCGGCCCTAACGACGACCACTTGAAGGCCAGTCATGGAAACTACAATCTGACGGCCGAGACCGGACGCTTCTACGATGTTACCGCCACCACCGGACTCCGCGTCCGCGGCAACCGCGTGGTAGTCACCTCTACCGCTCCGTTTGCCTTCACCGGCAAGATTGTGGTGAAAACCAGCCCTGACCACTACCTCGTCTACGACGGCACCATCACGACCTGCGAACTTCCCCGTCCCAACTGGCAGTTTCGGGCCCGCAGAGTCGTGGTGGATGTGGGCGGTAATGCCAGCATCTATCACAGCAAGTTTCTGCTGCATGGATTCCCGGTCTTTTATTTTCCATACGCAACTCACCCGGTGGCGCGGGAGGTACGGGATACCGGATTTCTGGTGCCGACCATCGGCCGGTCCTCGAGCAAAGGCAACATCGTTGGCGATTCTTTCTATTGGGTCATCAACCGCAGCGTGGACGGCACCGTGGGGGCGGAATATTTCTCCCTGCGCGGCTGGGCCCAAAGGGGAGAATTCCGCGCCCGACCTAGCGACACCTCCTACGTGGACCTGAATGTTTTCAGCGTGCTGGACCGCGGCCTCAGCGAGCCCCCAGTGTGCACCGGCTCGCCTCAGGTGTGCACCCCTCAACCTCCGCTGAAAGAAGGCGGACAGGAAGTTCGACTGGCGGCCGAAGGCAACTTCCACGATTTCCGCGCTGTCTCCAATATCGACTACTTGAGTTCGTTTCTGTTCCGGCTGGCCTTCAACGACGTTTACACCCAGGCGGTGAACTCGGAAGTAAAGTCGCAGGTTTTTCTGACGAAAGACATCAATGGCTACTCCCTGAATGGTATGGCGGAGCGCTACCAGAACTACTTTCAGACTACCAATCCCAATGGCACACTCTCGAATCCGCCCACCTTTGATTCGATTCAGATCCTGCACCTACCCAGCTTCGACGCCTCCAGCGTGGACCGGGCGTTGGGTCGCTCGCCATTTTTTTGGTCCTTCGATGCCTCGGTAGCGGGCCTTTCCCGCAGCGAGCCCGGATTTAATACTGGAAGACTGCTGGGCCGCTTTGATTTCAACCCCCAGATTTCCCTGCCCTTCCAGTTCCATGGCTGGTCCCTGCGGCCGGCGTTAACCCTGCACGAGACCTACTACACCAAGCGCCTCACGAACGGCATGGCAGTTGACGATCCCACTAACCGGCAGGCCCTGGAAACATCGGTGGAGGTACGGTCGCCGGTTCTGGAGAAAATATTCGATAAAGAATTTCTGGGGCGGAAATGGAAGCACGTCATCGAGCCTCGGGCTGTCTACCGCCTGGTGACGGGGGTGAACGATTTCGCAAATGTGCTCGAGTTCGATGAGCGCGACATCCTGAGCAATACCCACGAGGTCGAGTATGGTTTCGTGACCCGCCTCTATGCGAAGGGGACTCCTTCGCAAACACCAGAGTGCGAGTCGCCCATGACCGGGCTTGTGGTTGGCGGCGCAGCACCGGAACAGACCGTTCCGTGGCAGCGCGCAAGCAATCTTGAGAGCCAACCGTGCACCCCGGCCCCTGAAGTGAGGGAAGTTGTCACCTGGGAGCTTACGCAAAAATACTTCCTCGATCCGACCTTCGGCGGCGCACTGGTGCCGGGACAGCGCAACGTCTTTACCACAACTGAAGCCCTGACCGGCATCGCGTTTGCCACCGAACCCCGGCATCTTTCTCCCCTGGTTTCGCGCTTGCGGGTTGCCACGACCAGCCATACCAACACCGAGTGGGACCTCGATTACGACTTCCAGTTGGAGCGCATCAATGCCAGCACGCTGCTGGTCAACCACAACATCGGACTTTTCACCATCGGTGGAGGGGATGCCTTTCTGCAGATTCCGCAGCCCAATGCAATTCCCCTTAAATTTCAGCAGTTCCGCGTAGCGCTCGGCTATGGCGGGCTTACGCGTCGGGGGCTCAGCGCCGCGGGCAGTTTTGGACTCGATGCGGAAACCCGGCAGTTGCAGTTCGCCACCGCGCAAACCACTTACAACTGGAACTGCTGCGGCGTGACGCTGGAGTACCGGCGGTATGCTATCGCCAACGTGCGCAATGAGAATCTGTTCCGCTTTATCTTTACTCTAGCGAACATCGGCTCGTTCGGAAATCTCAGGCGGCAGGAACGGCTGTACTAGCTTTCCGCGTGAGCCCGCCCACTCCGCTTTAGCTTCCTTCCAGATAGGAATGTCCGGCTGTGGGATACTCCTGAACGGAAGCAAGCACCAGCGCAGGAAACTGATGGCGGAAGAAATAATCACCGACCGCATTGCCCTTGCCCGTCGTGGCCGCAAGCTCGAATACTTCACCATTGCGTGGAACAGCCTGGAGGGTGCGGTTGCCGTCGTTGCGGGCCTCATTGCGGGCAGCATATCTCTGGTCGGGTTTGGCATTGACAGCTTCATCGAGGTTACGTCCGGTGCCACCTTGCTGTGGCGAATGAGCGTCGATGCGGATGTACACCGCCGCGAACGAAGCGAGCGCCTGGCCTTGCGGATCATCGGCATCTGCTTCATCACTTTAGCGGCGTACATAGCGTATGAGTCCGTTGCCGACCTGATACGACGACAGACGCCTGAGCACAGCATCCCAGGCATCGTGCTTGCGTGCGTTTCGCTTCTCGTGATGCCGTTGCTTTCGCGGGCCAAACGAAGGGTCGGCATTGCTTTAGGAAGCGCCGCAATGCACGCCGACGCCAAACAAACCGATTTCTGTGCTTACCTATCGGCGATTCTTCTGGGTGGGCTGCTTCTGAATGCTCTTTTCGGTTTGTGGTGGGCTGACCCCGTGGCCGCACTCATCATGGCTCCTGTCATCGGGAAAGAAGGAATTGAAGCAATCCGGGGCCGGACGTGCCGCGATTGCGCTGCACCGCCCTAAAAATCATCGCCAGCAGCCGGACCCGAGGCTGGTACCATATTGGCTATGCAGGCTTCCGAAACCGGCACCGGCGCAAAGGATTCTCGGCTCCGGGCAGACTTGCAGCAGATGGGCCGAGTGCTGGTCGCCTATTCTGGCGGCGTCGATTCCTCGTATCTCGCCTGGGCCGCTCACCGCGTTCTTGGCACCGACATGCTGGCGGTGATCGCCGACTCTCCCAGCCTCGCCCGCACTCACCTGAGCGATGCCCTTGCCTTCGCCAAAGAGCAAGGGATTCCTGTCGAAATCCTGTCTACGTCGGAGCTCGAGCGGCCCGAATACGTCCGCAATGACGGTCAGCGCTGCTTTCAATGCAAGGACGAACTCTTTGCGGTGATGGAACAACTGCGCGCGGCGCGCGGGTTCGACACGATTGCCTACGGCGTGAACGTAGACGATCAGGGCGACTTCCGCCCCGGACAACTGGCGGCACAACAGCACCACGTTGCCGCCCCGTTGCTGCAGGCAGAACTCACCAAGCAGGAGATTCGTGACCTCGCGCGCCTGGCCGGGCTGCGCATCTGGGACAAGCCGGCATCGGCCTGCCTCTCCTCGCGCATCGAGTATGGCCGCCCGGTGACGCGCGAGGCGCTGGACGTGGTCGAACGCGGCGAAGAGGCGATTCGAGTCCTCGGGTTCCGGCAATTCCGCGTGCGGCATCACGGCGACATTGTTCGCATCGAGATCGCCCGGGACGAAATGGATCGCGCTCTGAATCCCGCCATGGCAGCCCAGTTCACGGCGATCTTCAAAGGGCTGGGATTCAAGTTCGTCACCCTCGATCTGGAAGGATTCCGCTCCGGTTCGATGAATGCTTTGCTGCCCGCAGAACAGCTCCGCCAGACCGGCTAGAAGCGCCGCAGATCCCGCCGCTCCGGCGCCGGCCCGCATACGCTATGAGATAATCGGATTGATAACAAGTGATGCTGAGGCGGTTCCTGTTGACTCCAATTCGACGTTCGCTGCTGATCCTGCTTCTGGTTTGCCTGGGTTGTGTCGCTCAGTCCGCGCCTCCTGACATCGCTCGCAAGATCGAGCACCAGGTACGCGCTTTCTATACCATCCCGGCCGAGGTCAAGGTGACCGTGGGCGCCATTACTCCCAGCACCGAGGTGCCTGGCTATGATGCAGTGGCGGTGAACATCGACGGTGGCGACGGTAAGCAGAAAGACTATAAGTTTTTGCTGTCCAAGGACCGTGGCACCATGATGCGGTTGACCAAGTTCGACCTGACCAAGGATCCGTTCGTCGAGTTGATGAGTAAGATCGACCTCAGCGGCCGGCCTTCGCGCGGGGCCAAGTCCGCCAAGGTGCTGGTGGTCAACTACGACGACTTCGAGTGCCCCTTCTGCTCACGGATGCACCAGACGCTTTTCCCCGAGATTTTCAAGGAGTACGGCGACCGGATCACCTTCGTCTATAAAGACTACCCGCTGGTTGAGATTCACCCCTGGGCGACCCATGCAGCGGTCGACGCGAACTGCCTGGCGGCGCAAAACGCCGACGCTTATTGGGATTTCGCGGACTATATCCACGCCAACAAGCACGAGGTGGACGCGGAAAAGACCCCGGGAGCGCGCTTGGACGTCATCGATAAGATGGCGATGCTGCAAGGACAGAAGCACAACGTGGACGGGATGAAGCTGCTGTCGTGCGTCAAGGCGCAGAAGGAGGATGCCGTGAAGGCGTCCATGAAAGAAGCTGATGGACTTGGCGTCAATGCCACGCCGACGCTCTTCATCAACGGCCAGAAAATTGATGGCGCCGTTCCCGCCAGCGAGGTTCGCGCCGCGCTGGACGCCGCGCTGAAAGAAGCAGGACAGCCCGTGCCGCAGCACGCTCCATCGGCCCCGGTGCCAGCATCCCAGTGATGGGGCGGTTGAGGGACGCCGTGCGGCCGCTCCATCGCACTCGAATTTCGTTTGTGGTTGCCGTCAGGAACGGAGAAACACCCTTGAGAAAAGACTCTTTCTTTGCCCAGTTCGCCGCGGCACTCTCCGCCGCCGCTCTGCTGGCAGTCATGGCCGCTTGCAACACGCAGCCCGGTAGCGACGTCATGGCGACCGTGGATGGCCAGAAGATCTTCCGCTCCGATGTGGACAAGTATTACGACAACAACGTCGCTTCGGCCCAGCAGGCGCCGACCGGCGAACAGGCCACTGCACTGCGGCTGAACATCTTGCACCAGATGATCGATGACCAGATCCTGATGCGGCGCGCCGAAAAACTTGGCCTGCTGGCTACCGACGAGGAAGTGGATCGCAAGTACAACGAAATCAAGGCGCCCTTCTCGCAGGACGAATTCGACAAGCGGCTCAAAGATAAAAAGATCACGCTGGCCGATTTCAAGCGCGATATCCGCCGCTCCATCACCGTCGACAAGGTGATGAACAAGGAAGTGTCGTCCAAGATCGACGTGAAAGATCAGGACATCACCGACTATTACAACGCGCACAAGGGCGAGTTCAACCTGATCGAACCGCAATATCATCTGGCGCAGATCATGGTGACCCCGGCGCCCAACCCGCAGGCTCAAAACCAGAACGAAAAAGCGCAAAACGAAGCTGAGGCCCGCAAGAAAATTCAGATGATCGCAAATCGCCTGGACAGTGGCGACGATTTCGCCACCCTGGCCATGAAGTATTCTGAAGAACCAGAAACCGCCGGCAATGGTGGCGACCTCGGCACCACGCCCGAATCTGGACTGAAGGGAGCCGATCCGGCCACCCGCGATGCCGTGATGAAACTCAAGCCAGGCCAATACAGCGCCGTGATTACAGTGGTTGATCCGGCGAACAAGTTGAAGGGATTCCGCATCGTCAAACTGGTTTCGAAGGAGCCGGCGGGACAGCGCGAACTGTCCGACCCGCGAGTGCAGCAGGCCATCCGCTCGCAACTTCACGACCGCCGCGAGCAATTGCTGAAGGCCGCGTATTACGAGGTTCTGCGGGATTCCGCCAAGGTCGAGAACTACTACGCGAAGAAGGTGCTCGACAGCAACGGGATGGAGAAGTAGCTACTCGACAATCGCCAGTACGTCGCCGGCGTTCACCGCGGCGCCTTCACTGACCAGAATCTTCTGAATTGTCCCCTTCTTCGGCGATTTGATTTCGTTCTGCATCTTCATCGCTTCGACTACAAGAACACCTGCGCCTGCCTCGACATCAGCGCCCTGGCTCACAAGCACGCGGACAATCTTTCCCGGCATGGGAGCGGTCAACTTCTTGGGACCGTGGTCGTCCACCACGCGTACGCGCCCGTGCAACGACCTTGGATCGCGAACCTCCGCCGCAAAGCGTGCGCTGCCCACCCAGAGATGCATCTCGCCGGCAACCCGTTCGCACTTCACTTCGTACGCTTTATTGCCGATGCGCAGAGAAAGAACATCTGGCCGCGCCAGCACCGCGTCGACTTCGACTTCCCGTCCATCGAGGCGGCACGTCCAGGCGCCGTCTTTTCGCTGGAGATCAAGCCGGTGGCTCTTACCCTCGATGATGATGTCGTAAGTCATGGTCCGTTGGCACGGTCAGTTGCGGCAACTAGCGAGTCGCCTCTTTATGGCCAGCAGTTTTCCAGTTGGAAGCAACACTCGGCTGGCTACTCGCGGAGTCCTGCGTGACAGCACGCTCTCCCGCTCTAGCGGCGGCCGCTGGACCGAGGGCGGCAAATATCCCGGCGGCAATCACGGCGACTTCGATCGTCTTGGGATCCGTCGGAACCTCAGCCCTCCGTTGCTTCAGCAGGCGATCGAGAAAACCGGTGTCCATTTTCGCGGCGCGAAAATCCGGATCGCTCAGAATGCGCCGGAACAGAGAAATATTCGTTTTGATCCCGCCGACGAAGTATTCATTCAGGGCGCGCGTCAGCCGGCCGATGGCCTGCTCGCGGTCCGTGCCGTACCCAATCAGCTTGGCCAGCAGCGGATCATAGTCCATGGGCACAGTCCAGCCTTCGTACATGCCGCTGTCGCGGCGGATGCCCGGTCCTGAGGGCAGCAGCAGCAGCGTAATCTTGCCGGGGCTGGGGAAATAATTGTTGTCGGGATCCTCGGCGTAGATGCGGCACTCGATGGCGTGTCCGCGAATCACCACTTCTTCCTGTGTAAACGGCAACCGCTCCCCTGCCGCGATGCGAATCTGCAGGTGCACCAGGTCGAGTCCGGTGATCAGTTCGGTCACCGGATGTTCCACCTGCAACCGCGTATTCATTTCCAGGAAATAGAAATCCCTCTGCTGGTCCACCAGGAATTCGACCGTGCCTGCATTCGTGTATCCCGCAGCCTGGGCCACGCGCACCGAAACCTCGCCCATGCGGCGCCGCATGTCGAGATCAACGATGGGGGAGGGCGCTTCCTCGACCACCTTCTGATGGCGGCGCTGCAGCGAACACTCGCGCTCTCCGAGGTACACGGTGTTTCCGTGCTCGTCGGCCAGCACCTGCATTTCGATGTGGCGCGGATTGATGATCGCTTTCTCGATGTAAACTTCGCTGTCGCCAAATGACCGCTCCGCTTCGCTGCGCGCACCCTCAAGCGACGACTTCAGGTCTTCGGGCACGTGCACGAGGCGCATGCCTTTGCCACCTCCGCCCGCGGCTGCTTTCAGCATCACGGGATAGCCGATTCGGGCGGCCACCTGTTCGGCCTGCTCGAACGATTCGAGACCTCGGGATGTACCGGGCACAATCGGCACGCCAGCGCGCTCCATCGCCTGCCGCGCCCTCGTTTTCGAGCCCATGGCATCCATGGCCGCCGCGGTGGGGCCGATGAACTTCACTCCCGCCTCAGTGCAGGCTCGGGCGAACTTCGCATTCTCGGAAAGAAAGCCGTAACCGGGATGGATGGCGTCTGCCCCGGATCGCGCGGCGACGTCGAGAATCTTTTGAATGTTGAGATAGGACTCGGATGCGACTGGCGCTCCGATGGGATAGGCCTCATCGGCCTTGCGGACGTGGAGCGCGGCGCGATCCACGTCAGAGTAGACGGCGACCGCGGCAATTCCCATCTCGTGACAGGCGCGGATGACGCGTACGGCAATCTCGCCGCGGTTCGCGATGAGAATCTTCTTGAACATTTACTTGAGCGGCACCGCTCGGAGAACTCAAGATTCTACAGGAGATTCCACTTTCGCGGCGTGATCGCCGGAACGGAACAAACCAAAACCCACAGAGGACGCTGAGGATACGGCGGATTTTGAAAAGGGCTGTGCACGGAGCTTTTTGAGATCCTTATTTCAAATAACTTACGGCCGCAATATTGAGAATGAAACACTTCGTCTGCCGGTCGGAGAACTGACAACTCTCCCCGCCTTCGACGATGTTCTACCTTATTCTGTTTTGGGCGCAGGGTCAGAGTCTCGCAACTACCTTGTGGATTATCGGGCGGAGGAATCAAAGTCCCCACGTCTCGCAAAAGACGCGAGACATGGGGCACCCGTGTTCGAGATGTCTGACGTTCGAGATGTCTGACCAAGGTATACGGGTTATTCCGACAGACGCGAAAAACTCACTGCGAATGGCGCTGGTGGCTTGTCCTGGGCCGGTCGGAGCCAGCGGCGGCGCGGGACGAAACGGTAGCGGATCAGCGTCCAGATCGCGAGCCATCCATCCGAGTGGCGGATTTTTTTTCCTTCCACAGCGGACCGCGGATTGTACGAGATTGGGACCTCCGCGATCTTCTCCCCCATGCGGCAGAGCTTTGCGGTCACTTCGGGGCAAAACTCGAAGCGGTGGCATTGCAGCTGCAGTTGTGACAGAAGGGAACGGCGAATGACCTTATAGCAGGTGGCTTCGTCGTGAATGCCCGCGCGGTAAAGAAAGTTGGTGAGGTGCGTCAGCAGCTTGGCTCCGAGAAAGAAACGCAACCCGCGCTCGGGACGATCGGGGCGCACGCCGTAGACGACGTTGGCGTTGCTTTGTTCGAACGGCCGCAGCAACTTGGGATAATCCTGCGGATCGTATTCCCGATCGGAGTCCTGGATCAGCACGTATTCGCCGCGGGCATAGGCCAGAGCAGTGCGAATGGCCGCTCCCTTGCCGCAGTTTTTCTCGTGGAAGACGACGGTGACGTCGTCGATCGGGGGCAGCGCCCGGAGTTTCTCGCGGGTACCGTCGGTCGAGCCGTCGTCGACGATAATGATTTCCTTCTTGACCGGCGAAGCGTGGATCGCCTGCAGCAGTTCGTCCAGGTGCGGCGCTTCGTTGTACACCGGCACGATTACCGACACGTATCCCTTCCAGCGATCGTTCGTCGCTGCGCGGTTTGGCCACGGTGCGGTTGCCAAGGAAGTCACACTACACTTTCAGATCGAGAATACGCGCTAATTTACGGATTTCTAGCATAGTATCATTTGGAAACGAACGGACTCCCAACGCTAGCATGCAGCCAACTGAAGCCGCCGTGAACCAAGGTGAGAGCGCTGCACGGCTCCCGGCCCGCTGGGTTCACTGGGTAAGTCTGCTTCTCCTGCTGGTTGCGGGCATCGTCGTTCGACTCGTGGGCCTCGCTCGCAAGCCCTTTTGGTTTGATGAGTGTTTTAGCGTAGAGGTCGCTCGGCTTGGCTGGCGCAACTTCCTGCATCTTCTGTGGTGGCGCGAAGCCAATATGTCTCTGTACTACCTGCTGCTGCGGATCTGGCTGAGGTTTGGGCAGAGGGAGTTTTACGTCCGCAGCCTCTCGGTGGTGTTTGCCGCGGCGACTCTGCCAGCGATTTACTGGCTGGCCCGGTTGCTCTATGACCGTCGGGTTGCATGGATCGCGGCAGCGCTGTTCGCGTTCAATGCGTACAGCGTTCGCTACGCCCAGGAGGCGCGCAGTTACGCGCTCTTCCTGTTGCTGGCGACCCTCTCCTCGGGGTTTCTGGTTGCGTTCCTTCGCGCACCCACGCATCGCAACCGAATTGCCTATGTCGCCGTCAGCGTCCTGGGGGTTTACGCGCACTTTTACGCCCTACTGTTGATAGCGGCTCACGGGCTGGCCTTGCGCTGGCTTGGGAGCAGCGGCCTCGACGGCGATCAACCCATCATGCAGCCGTCGGCGCGAATGCGGCGCGCATGGATTGCCATTAGCCTGGCGGTCTTACCTCTGCTGGTTTTTGTGGCTAAGACTGGAGCGGGACCGATCCGCTGGATTCAACGGCCCAACCTCCGCGATGTGCTCGAGTTCTACCAGCACCTGGCCGGCGGGACAAATTGGGTTCTTCCGGCGATCTGCGGCTTGGCCTGCATGGCGGCAGTGATCCCGCACGGGAAACAGTTGCTCGCACGCAATCAGCCTCGGGAGACGTGGCGGATCCAGTTCCTGCTGATCTGGCTGTTCTTCCCCGTGGTGCTGACGGTTTTGTTGTCGTTCGCCCGTCCAGTCTTCCTGGGGCGCTATATGATTTTCTGCCTGCCCGCCCTTCTCATCCTGGTAGCGGCTGGGCTGGCGCGTGTGCGCCAACCCTGGCTGCTCGCGGGCACGCTCGCCGGGATACTGAGTCTTTGCTCTCAGGGAATCTTTTTTGTGTACGGTCACGACTTCGACCACGAACGCGATGCTTCGGGCGCGGCGGCCGACTTCATTCTCGAGCACACGCAGCCGGGGGACGCGGTCGTTTTCCACATTGCGGAAACCCGCATTCCCTATGAATTTTTCCGGTCCCTGCGAGCCGGGGAGAACACGGCCAGCCCCGACTTCACGGGGCAATTTGGGCCAGAGATCCTTTTCCCTCAGCACGGAGCCGGTCTCGACTACCGCGACTTCACGGGCAAGCCCACGGCGGACTTTCTGCACACGGCGGCGCCCAACCATCCTCGCGTGTGGGTGATGCTGATGAACAATGGGTCAGCAGAGAAGCCCGATCCTACAACTGTGATGCTGACAAATATTCTCCCGGAATCACTACCGAAGGTGCAGAGTTGGCAGTTTACGAAAGTCGAGGTGCGGCTTTACAGCAGAGAATAGTTCGGCGGCGGAGGCTGGGGCCGACAAAAGCTTGAAAGGCGAAGTCCGCTACGAAAGGCTGAGAGACGCAAAGAGAAGCAACGTGTTCAACTTGTATCTGCGACGCTGCAGAGAGGCACTGTTTTCGGCCAGGGATGGAAAAGCCTCCTTCGCTCGACCGGCGCAGGAGGCTGACAGAATTCCAAATGCCGGGCTTTATTTCGATTGATCCATCGTGATGCCGCCACCCGCGCTCTGCGCGGCTTTTTCGGCTTTCGCCTTCTTCACTCGCAGGGTTTCATCGACCCAGTGGTCGGCGGTCTTCAGATCATCGGCGCGAGCAGCGAGATCGTCGCACTCCACGTCGGCCTTCTCGCGGTACATCAAGTTCAGATAGGCCATAGCGTCGTCATAATCGGGACGCAACTGGATGGCCTTGTTGAGGCTGTCAATGCCCTCCTGGATGGAGGGCGCATTCTTCACCTTCAACTCATCGCAAGCCTGCTTCTGATCCTTGTTCTTCGGGTTCAGATTCTCTTCCGGTTTCATGCCCAGCGCGGCGCGTTTTTCCATGCGTGGCTGGTAGCTGGCTGTCCAGTCGATCACGCCGACCGAGTAGTAAGGCTCGGGATCGTTGGGGTCGAGATCCGACGCCATGCGGTAGTACTTCTTGGCTTCGTCCCACTTCTTCTCATTCAGATACAGATAGGCGATACCCTTCGCGCTGTTGACCTTCTGATCGCGAGAGGGATTGGCGTCAATGACCTTCTGGTATTCATCAATAGCCTGCTGAGCGGTGCGCAGATTATCCGGCGAATCCACGCCTGGAATGTACTGCGACACAAACGCGGTGGCCAGATACATGCGAGCGTTGATCAGGCTGGGGTCCAGTTGAACGGCCTGCTGGAAATGGTCGATCGCCAGTTCGTAGTGGTTGTTCTTGTATGCTTCGACGCCCTTGTTGAGTTGGTCGCGGGCGCGCAGCTTGTCGCATCCCACAGCGTAGAAGAGAGCCAGCGCAACCGCCGCCAGCGTGAGCAGTCTAAGTTTCTTATTCATTGCGGTATAAGTCTCCCTCGACAGAGCATCCTAGGCCCAGAGACGCCGGTTTGACAAGCGCGGGCCGCGGCAGCACGGAAGCGGCACGCTCCCGTGCAGTGGGCCGAATACGAAAATACGCGCTCCAGGCTTACCGCACGGGCAGTTCAGTTGCCCGCTTCGATCTTCGCAGTGATCAGACCGACCTTGTCCACTCCGGCAGCGTGGGCCAGATCAATCACGTTGGCAACGTTGGCGAAGGGGATGGCGTCATCGCCCTTCACGAACATGACCTTTTCCGCGCGTTGCTTATAAATGTCAGTCAGGCGGCCCTGGAGGTTATCCCAAGTGGCGTCTTCGTTGTTAATCTTCACGCCCGGCTCCTGGCCGGCGCCACGGTCGATCAACTGCACGACGATGGTACGGTCGGGGGTATTGTTCTTGGGCGCGTTGGGCGGAGGCGGCTGAGGAACCAGCGCATCCAGTCCTTTGGGGGTCACGGGCGAGATCACCATGAAGATGATCAGCAGCACCAGCAGTACGTCAATGAGCGGTGTGACGTTGATGTTTGCACTTTGGCCTCCGCTCGGGCCAACTGCCATTCCCATGGTCGTTCTCCTCTATTGCCCGGGCGCAGCCGGAGCTGGCGGGGCGTTTGGAGCCGTTTTCTTCTGATCGGTGAGCAAGCCAAGGTCATCCACCCCGGCGGCACGAACGCTGTCCACAACCTTCACTACTCCGCCAAAACGAGTCCGCATGTCCGCCTTCACGTACACGCGCTTGTCCTGCTTGTTGGCGAGACGATCTTTCACTTTTGTGGTCAGATTATCCACGTCCTGGATCTGGTCGCTGCCGAAATACACCTTGCCATCCCGGGTAATCGAGACCAGCAGGGCGTCTTCCTTGTCAGCGTCCGGCATCTGTTCCGGGTTATTGACCGGGGCCATATCCACGCTGATGCCTTTCTGCAACATGGGCGTGACCACCATGAAGATGATCAGCAGAACCAGCATCACATCCACCATGGGTGTGACGTTGATGTCTGAGCTGACCTTCGCTCCTTCGTTTCGTTTCGCTAATGCCATAGCCAGGTATCTCCGTACTTCCGTGCACAGCGCTCCGCGCTTAAGTTGGGAAGGTCCGGCGCCGGAACGCTCCAGCGCCGGACAAGCAACTCAGTGCGGAACCAGATCGAGCCGTTTTACCGGCGAATATCGCCGCGCTTCTTCAGGAAGTAGTCAATCAGTTCGCTCGACGAATTGTCCATTTCGACGTCGAACGCTTCCACGCGACCCGTAAGGTAGTTGAACATCATCACGGCCGGGATGGCGACGAGCAGCCCGATGGCCGTCGTAACCAGCGCTTCCGCAATACCGCCGGCGACCGCAGCCAGACCGGTGGCGTGGCTGTTGGCGATGCCGGTGAATGCGTTCAGAATGCCCATCACGGTGCCGAACAATCCCACGAAGGGAGCCGTCGAACCGATGGTGGCGAGGCCGCCCAAGCCGCGCTTCAGTTCGGCGTGGACGATGGCTTCGGTGCGTTCCAGAGCGCGCTTGGAGGCTTCAATGGTCTCGCCGGGAATCGCGCCGGGCGAATCCTGGTGAGCCTTGAATTCCATCAGACCAGCGGTGACGACCTTGGCCAGGTGGCTTTTCTTGGTGCGCTCGGCGACTTTGATCGCCTCGTCAATGCGGCCGTCGCGCAGCGCGCCGGCCACTGCCGGAGCGAAAGCGCGCGAC
>JBARBI010000306.1:0-57997 GCA_049792875.1 Candidatus Sulfotelmatobacter sp. | reverse complement strand
GCGTAAGTGCGCCGCGACACTTCTCCCATCAGGTTGGTCATCCATTCCAGCCATGCCGGGTTTTCTATCGACGAAGCCATCCGTTCAAAGTAAAGCGGCTGTCGGCGAAGACCTGCGAAGAGCATTTCACCGGGGTGATCTCGTGCAACAATTCGCTCGGGAAGAAGACGATCTGGTTCTGTTGCGGCACGATCGTCTGGTAACTGCCTGCGCTGACATAAACACCGGATTCCAAACGCGCGTCGTGTATCTGCAGTTCCCCGCCTTCGAACTGTAGCGGTTCGCGATGGAAGAAGTAGACGAAGGTCAAATGGCGCGACGCCACTGAAGCGCTGCCGTTGTCGCTGTGGAAACAGAAGAAATCTCCGTCGTTGCTGGCGGTGACTTGGGCCTCCACACCCGAAATGGAGAATTCCTCCATCCCGAGCCGGTCCACAACCAATGGCAATACCGCCTTGATCCGTTCCAGTATCAGGTCCTGGTGACGCGCCAGATCCATGAGGACGCGGGAGCGGCGGTGTTCATAATTGACAATGCCGCCATCCGCGCTTGGAGAGACTACTCCGCTGCTGGTGAAGTCAGCTTCGTGGTCCAACGTGAAGCGCGTGAGTTCTTCAACTTCCTGTGGCGCCAGGAACTCGTCTAACACGACGCATTGCGCCGGTAAAACAAGCGGCCGCACGGCGACGGCTGCGGTCGCCTCTGAAACTTCCCTAGTTCGAACCGCACTCGGCGGTTGTGGCTCCTTCAGCGGCGCTCGAACACCCGGCCCTGGCCCGTGCGACGGCGGCTGCGGTTCTGTCGGCTTCGGTACGCTCGGCGGCTGAGGCTCCGTTCGCGGTGCCCGAACGCCTGGCCCCGGCCCGTGCGATGGCGGCTGCGGCTCCGTCGGTGCGCCCTTCGGTGTACCCGGCGGCTGCGGCTCCTTTTTGGGTGCTCGGACGCCCGGTCCCGGCCCGTGCGATGGCGGCTGCGGTTCTCCCATGGTCGTCCGCGCGCCTGAGTCGCCCTGCGGCAAGGCACTGTTCTCCAGGATGCGCTCGACGAGGCTGCCTCCGAGCACGGTGAACGCTCGTTGCGCTACGGTTTCGCCGACTGCCGACGCAATGACCGCCCTGACGGCTTCCTGTGTCTCCAGGTTCTGGCCCCCCGCAGCCTTGGCATGCCGTAGCAAGGTGGCCACTAGCGCACGTTCTTGCGCGCTCAGAATCCGCTCGTCCTGCATCAATGTTTCTGAAAAGGAATCTAGAATCTGCTTCGGTGTCATCAGACACGCCTCCCCGCGTGTGCTAGCGAAACACAACAGATGTTGGGGACCCGCACTGCATGGGGAAGAAGCACGAACGATATACCGACAGCCTGTTGATAACCAAGAGAAATCTGCGGACTCAGTTTGCCGAAAAGCAGACTACCGGTTCACCATTGCACCCACCATCGACTGGAATATCCTCATTCCGTCGGTGCAACCCAGTTCCGGTTCGGCCGAGCGCTCGGGGTGCGGCATCATCCCCACCACGTTGCCTCCCGGGCTGCAGATCCCGGCGATGTTGTCCAAAGACCCGTTCGGATTGGCGAATGC
This sequence comes from Candidatus Sulfotelmatobacter sp., assembly GCA_049792875.1. Lineage (GTDB taxonomy): Bacteria > Acidobacteriota > Terriglobia > Terriglobales > Acidobacteriaceae > Sulfotelmatobacter. The sequence goes on along the minus strand of JBARBI010000306.1, from coordinate 56,418 downwards.
AGTAATTTCCCCGCCCGGCGAGCAATAACGGAACACAATTCGATTCTCACGGCGCAGTTCGTCGAGAGTGGCGGGATCGCAGAAGTAGTTGCCTTCCATGTGGCCGATCGGGATGGTCAACACTTCCCCCTGCGCACAAATATTGGTGAAGGGAGTATCCACGTTCTCCACCCGCACTTGCACCGGCTTGCACACATATTTGAGGCCCACGTTGCGCATCAGCGCACCTGGCAGCAGGCCGGATTCGCAGAGGATCTGAAAACCGTTGCAGATGCCCAGCACCAACCCGCCGCCATCGGCGAACTTACGCACCGACTCCATGACGGGCGAAAACTTGGCGATGGCACCGGTTCGCAGGTAGTCGCCGAAAGCAAAGCCTCCCGGAACAATCACGGCATCACAGTTTTCCAGGTCATGCGACTCATGCCACAAAAACGTGACGGCTTGCCGGGCGACCTGTTGGATCGTCCAGAACGCATCGTGATCGCAGTTGGATCCGGGAAAGATGATGACGCCAAATTTCATCGCGGTCCTCGATTGCAGGAATTTGTGCCTAGTCTAGCACGCTCGTCGAGTTGGAAAGCTTGCCCGGAATTGTCTGCGAGGATGCCTCACCGACTTAGCGAAGCGGAGGAGGTTAGAAGTGTTTTCTGCGAGGAGAACTCTGGTTGCGGGCATAGAGTGTTCGGGGTGCGTCCGCTGGCGCTGTCACAAGTTTGCGCATCGGAATCATGATGTGAGGGCACTTCCAATGGTTCGTCTTACACCTGACAAACCTCCTGCACTATACTGATACACATAGACTTAGGCACGCAACTAACCAACACAAATTCCTCCAAGGCGGGAGCGAAGTAATCCGGGCTCGCGCATTACTGAGGGTTATGCGGGATCGGTGCGTCCGGTGGGTTCTCTGGCGCCTTTATCGCCGGAGTCGACATGTTGGGGACGGATGCTGGTGTACTGGTCTGCGCCGTCGTCTGCGGCGGATTACCTCCATAAGTCTGCGGAGGATACCCTTTCGCCTGCACGATTGCCCAGTGCCACTCCTCGTCGGGAGCAAGCTCCAGATTCAGAGGCGCACTGAAAACTGTGGTCGCCGCAGGGGGCGCGGCCGCTCGCATCCGGTAAATCAAAGTCACGTCGGGTTTCTTCTCAGGACGAACTCCAGTTTCCTGCGGCGAACTGTCCACGAGGGCGGGCAATAGTTTCGCTCTGCCCTCGAATGTCGTACCGCCCGACAATGACGCTTCGCGGGTTTCGCTCTTCTTGACCACGGTCAGCGCGACGGCGACTTCGCTGACGTGCCAATCCGTTCGGTTGTAAACGGAAATAATGAGTGCGTCTCCCTCAATCGTTGCCGGACCTTCCAGTTTGAGCACTTCACTCGCAGGAAGTTCCATTTGCGCGTACTGACTGGAGAGCAACGACTTCACATTTGCCGTGAACGAGAGGCTGCAGGTCACGTCCGGCGCAGATACTTGAAAAGCTTTGCCGTCCCCGGCCATCAGGAATTTCAGCGCCGAACCGGAAGCGTGACGGCCCTCCGTCTGCTCCATCACCTTCGACAGATTATCGTCGTCAATCACGTCCTGGGATGGCGGAGTTTTCTTGCGCAGCGTGCGGGCCACGTCTCCCAACGGCAAGTCGTTCGGATCATCCTGCGCAACCAGCAACACGGGCGTCAGCCCCGCCAGCAAGGCTGCCAGCGTCACAACCATTCGCATTCTTGGAAGCCACGCCATGAAAGCCCAGGTGCGATCGCGGATTGCCGCGCGAACGGATTCCTGAGCCAATTGTATGAAGAGATCGTAGAAACCACGACGATGTGGGCAAACCTTGGTAACAGTACTTCAGGGAGCGAGGCAGGGAGCAATGGGCGCGCGCTGACGAAATGGAGGCGCAACGGGGCGCGCGCCCAAGCCCGAATAGCCGTTCTACAGCAGGCCCTGGGACCGGAACCGTGTGACTGGGTCTACGACTGGCATCGCTTGCCGCTTGAAAATCCAGCGGGCCACCGCAAAGCCAATTGCCGCATAGCACAGATGCATCATTCGCATATACACCCCCCCATCGAGACCAACGGTTTGATCCTCAGGGGAGATACCAACATCAGACTCTATCGGCACAATAGCAACCGGCTTGAGAGTGAACAAGGCACAACAGTGCCATCGAAGTGGCACGGAAGTAATAGGAGTAATTCGGGGAGTCAACAGACCGGGAAAAGCCCTTGTTTCCTTGCTTTTCCCAGCCTGCTGGGATCCGCGAGCGACTTCGGGAATCAGTGCGCAGGCACTGCTTCGTCTGTTGCTCGGCCCGGCGGTGGGACCACTACGGTGGACAGGCTGCCTTCCGCCGTGAGTTTCTGAAACGCAGCCAGGTCGCGGCGCTGCAGGTCTTCCCAACGTGCGATCAGTTCCCCGCTTTGCCGTTTCAGTTTCTCGAATTGCCGCACCTCGGCCTCTGTGGGCGCGGAGTCAGCCGTGCCCGCGTCCATCGCCAGGTATGCCAGCTTCGCATCCAGTTGCGGCGGATACGCGAGTGAATCCTCATTGGCACTGATGGTCAGGTTGATGAGTTCTTCGCGCACCGCGACCAGCTTCTTCTCCAGGTCGTCGGCCGCCGCAACCACCGTCTTCGTGCTGGCATTCTCCGGCAGGCGTCTCTTCAGCCCGGACAGCTGTGCACGAACGTCCTGGATTTGATTCACCGTGTCGTAAACCCGGCTCAGTTCGTCGCGCGTCTGCAGCAGCAGGGTCAGTTGCTGCTCCAGATCGGCCTGGCTAACCTGCACTCGCGGGTCCAGTTTCAAATCGAAAGACGCCGTCTGGCTTTGGCCGCCCACGGTCAGCCGCACCTGGTAGTGACCGGGGATTGCGACGGGACCCCGTGCGCCATTTCCGTATTCGTACAGGTAGTAGCCGGGCACGCGGCGCGCTTCCTCATAACGCAAGTCCCACACGAAACGGTTCAAACCGGCTTCCGGCTTGATTTGCTTCTCGGGCTTCTTCTCGTCGGGTTCCAGCGGCTCTTCCAACGACACTAATTCCGCGCTCGAATACTTGCGAATGACTTTGCCGGAGGCGTCGAGGATTTCAATTTTAGTTTCCGCGTCGGCCTTCGGCGCCTCTTTGAGGAAGTAGTAGATTACCGCGCCCACTGGCGGATTCTGCCCCGTTCGCTTCGAAGGATGCAGCTCCGCGCTTGCACCCGCCTGGATGCGATACGCAGTTCCCGGCGTATACAGGAAGGCGTCTTTCTGCGCGACGTCCTCACTGTACTGACGAAGCGGAGAGAGGTCGTCGAGAATCCAGAACGCTCGCCCGTGAGTGGCTACCACCAAGTCGTTGCCTTTGACCACCAAGTCGTGCACCGGCGTGGTGGGCAGGTTCAACTTCAGCGGACGCCAGTTTGCGCCGTCGTTGAACGACACAAACACGCCCTGCTCCGTTCCTGCATACAGCAACCCGCGCTTCTTGGGATCTTCGCGCACCGCCCGAACAAACGTCGTATCCGGGATTCCCTGCGCGAGTTTCGTCCAAGTCTTGCCATAGTCGCTGGTCTTGTAGATATACGGACGTAGATCGTCGAATTGATGACGATCCACCGCCACGTATGCCGTGCCGGCGTCGAACGGAGAAGCGTCAATCTGGCTGATGCGGCTCCACTCCGGCATATCCTTGGGCGTGATGTTGCTCCACGTTTTGCCTTCGTCCTTCGTCAACTGTATCAGGCCATCATCGGTGCCCACCCAGAGCAGACCCTTGGTGGTGGGCGATTCAGCCAGCGCGAAGATCGTGTCAAAGTACTCAGTACCGGAGTCGTCGAGCGTGATGTCGCCGCCCGAGACCTTCTGTTTCTCCTTATCGTTGCGCGTCAGGTCCGGACTGATGGCTTGCCAGTGCATGCCTCCGTCGGTGCTCTTAAAAAGCTGCTCCGCGCCGTGGTACAGCGTGTTGGGATCATGCGGAGAAAGCATGACCGGAGCGGTCCACTGGAAGCGATGTTCCAGGTTGGCGGCCCCATGCGCGTCGGAAAGCTCCGGCTGTTCGGTGATTGCTTTCACCTGTCCGATGCGCCGGTCGTAGCGCGTGATGTTTCCCTGATAGTCGGCCGCGTAAACAATATTCGGATCGCGCGGATCGGGTGCGATGTAGCCGGCCTCACCTCCGCCCACGTCGTACCAGTCGCTGCGGTCGATCGAACCATCGTCACTGCGGCTGGTGATGGCGACCGTACCGCTATCCTGCTGTGGTCCGTACACCCGGTACGGCGTCGCCGTGTCAGTGATGACATGGTAGAACTGCGCGGTGGGCTGGTTATCCTCGCGCGTCCAGTTCTTGCCACCATCGAGCGTCACTGTGACTCCACCGTCGTTGGAGGCAATCATTCGTCGAGTATTGAGCGGATCGATCCAGAGACCGTGGTTGTCGCCGTGCGGGATCTTTACCTTGTTAAACAGGTGCCCACCGTCGGTCGATTTGTAGGCGTCAACATCCATGATGTAAAGGACGTTTTCGTCGCGCGGATCGGCGATCACATGCATGTAATACCAGGGACGCTGCCATAGACTGTGGTCCGGGTTCACCAGTTGCCACGACTCGCCGGAGTCGTCCGAGCGGTAGAGGCCGCCATCCGGGTTGTGGGCCTCGATCAGCGCGTACACGCGGTCCGAATTCGCCGCCACGGCTACCCCGATCTTTCCGTACGGTCCCTTGGGCAAGCCGTGTTCCGCAAGACGCTTCCAGGTTGTGCCTCCGTCGTTCGAACGGTAAAGGCCGCTGCCCGGGCCTCCGCTCGACATGCTCCAGGAAGTGCGCCGCGCCTGCCAGAGTGCGGCGAAAAGAATATTTGGGTTATGGGGATCGAAGGCAACGTCGATGCCTCCAGTGTTTTCGTCCTTGTATAGAACCTTCTCCCAGGTCTTGCCGCCGTCGGTCGTGCGGAAGATGCCCCGCTCCGTGTTCGGACCGTAGGGATGACCTAAAGCGGCCACGAAGACGATGTCAGGATTGGTGGGATTGATGATGACTTTTCCGATGGCGCGCGAATCGCGCAGGCCCACATTTTTCCAGGTCTTGCCCCCGTCCAGAGACCGGTAGACTCCGTCCCCGTGCGAGATGTTGCCGCGGATGCAGGCTTCGCCCGTCCCCACATACAGCACGTTGTGATTGGAGTTGGCCACCGCGATGCTGCCGATCGAAGATGTCCCTTCCTTATCAAAGACCGGGGACCACGTCATGGCGCCGTCGGTCGACTTCCAAACTCCGCCGCCGGTCGCTCCGAAATAATAGGTCGTGAGATCGCCGGGAATTCCAGCAGCAGTCAGCGATCGCCCTCCGCGGAACGGGCCGATCATTCGATATTTCATCCCCTTAAACGCCTTTTCCTCGGGCTGGGCCGATTCGGCGCCGTCGGGAACAGACTCCGCCGGGACCGCCGGCGGCGACGTTTGGCTGGTTGCTCCCGGCTTCACGGCCTTCGATTGCCGCTCGGGCTTGGCCTGTGCCAGCGCAGCGGTAGCAAATAAAGCTGAGAGTATGACGGCAAGAACCAACCGAGCAAAGACGGACGCATCGGCGCGAAGGGTGCTTGAGCCCATGTCTGGTTATCTCCGGGAAGAAGTGGACAATCCGCTATATTAATTCAGCCGCGACTTACTGCAAAGGGCAACCGGTCTTCCTGTTGGAACCTGCCGTCTGGACTCTGTCATTCTGAGGCCCGCGTGTTTTGCGGGCCGAAGGGCCTGCCCTGAGCTTGTCGAAGGGATCTATGCAAGTCCGGCGCTTGCCACTCATTTCTTGGATAAGAGGACTTTCTTCGCCGCCTCGAGTTCCTTGCGCTTCGCCGCGTCCACCTTGGGATACGCGAGGTTGAGACATTCCAGAGTATCGACGATGACCGCGGACACCACCAGTCGCGTGAACCACTTGTTATCCGCCGGCACAACGTACCACGGAGAGTGTTCAGTCGCCGTGTTGCTGATCATCTCCTCGTAAGCCTTCTGATAATCGTCCCAGCATTGGCGTTCGCGAATGTCTGCCGCTGAGAACTTCCAGTGTTTCTCCGGTTCTTCCAGACGCTCCAGGAAACGCCTCTTCTGCTCCTTCTTCGAAACGTTCAGAAAGAACTTGCGAATGACCGTCCCGCTCCGCGTCATATGCCGCTCAAAGCTGCGGATGTCTTCGAAGCGCTCGTCCCACACGTTCTTTCCAACCAGCGAAGGCGGCGTTGTCTGGGTCTTCAGAATCTCGGGATGCACCCGCACCACCAGCACCTCTTCATAATAGGATCGGTTGAAGATGCCGATGTGCCCGCGCTCGGGCATGCAGCGAGTGGTCCGCCACAGGAAATCGTGCTGCAATTCGAGTTCCGACGGCGCTTTAAAGGAATACACCTGACAGCCCTGGGGGTTGACGCCCGACATGACGTGCTTGATGATGCCGTCTTTTCCGGCTGCGTCCATGGCTTGAAAGATCAAAAGCAACGCCCAGTTATTCTGCGCGTAGAGCTTGTCCTGCAGTTCTGCCGTGCGGGCAATGCCCTGCTGCAGAGCCTCCTCGGCATGTTCCTTGGAGTGCCAGTGTCGCGCTTCGGCGGGATCGAAGTCTTTCAGACGGAAGTCTTTCCCACCTTCCACCAGGTACGCCTTGGCCAGTTTGTCTGCCTTCATTTGAATCACTCCGAACTTCGAACGATCTGACACCTGTACAATCCGGTCCGAATGCCCACGATAACAGCTACTAGAAGAGTTATCTCATAGATGACTTGGTCGCATGGACTTAAGTTGAATCGGTGGCTAAGCGTCCGGTTACCGGACCTGCGACATCGGTTGGTGATAGGATCACCCACGTGACCGTTTCTTTGTCGGAGCGCCCTTTATGAAAGCCCTTCCCCTGGTCGGAGTTTTGCTCCTCGTGCTCGGAGTACTATCGTTCGTCGTGCCGATTCCACACAGTGAGAATCACGGTGTGAAAATCGGAGACGCGAAAATCAGCGTCGAGACCCAGAATAGCGAAAAACTGCCCCCGGCCGCAGGCATTGTTCTGCTCGCTGGCGGAGTGCTCGCACTGATCCTCGGACTGCGCAAGACCTAGGGTAGACGCGCTTGTTCGAATCTGAGTTCCTGACTCCCGCCCGCGAGAGTAGAAATCGCTACCGGCGGTTGTCACACAGGCCACAGACATTGTCTGCGCGTCTTTGCCTGGTGGGCCGTATCAGGGAATAAAACGCAACAGCGCTGGCCGGCGCGCGGCGAGTAAGTCTTTACCTGCTCTCATTTAGCCTATTTTACTTGCATTTCTGTACGTACAGTTCTGTTGTACGAATGTTCCTTAAGGAACAGGTTTTCCACAGGCATTATCCTTATGCACCCACTGGCTTGCCGCTCACGGTAGGCAGGTTCGCCTGCTGCCAGGCATCGAATCCCCCGACGAGATTGATCACCTGCTTGAACCCCGCACGCTGCAGCAGGCTGCTGGCGATCATGCTGCGATATCCTCCCTTGCAATGCACCGCGATGGGCGCATCGTGATTCATCTCGGGTGGTGAGACTCTGAAATTGTCGAGCGGCCACCAGGTCGCGCTCTCGATGTGGCCAGCATCCCACTCAGGCTCGCGCCGTACGTCGAGCACCTGCACATTGTGTGACTGCAAACGTGGATTGAGCTCATCCACTGTTATCTGCTTGATGGTCGCGATCGGAAATCCGGCCTGCTTCCAGGCGGCCACGCCCCCGTGCAGATAGCCATCCAGAAGCTCAATCCCAACACGCGCCAGCCTGAGCCGGGCCTCTTCCAACTGCGAATCCGATTCCGCAATCAGCACCGGATGCGCCGACAACCCAAGCACCGTGCCTGCCCACGAGGCAAATTGCCCCGAGAGCGCGATGTTCACCGAGCCTGGCACGTGGCCCGCGGCAAACTCTTCACCCGTACGCACGTCGAGCGCGATTTCACCTGCATTCAACATGGTCTTCAACTCAGAGGGCGCGATGGCCCGCAGCGGCGCCAAGTCCGCCAGAGCGGACGCTCCCGTGCGGTTGATTTCGGCATCCTTGAGAAAGTATTCCGGACGCGCGGGAAGGTTGCTGGTTAACTGTGTGACGAATTCTTCCCTGCTCTTGATCTGCAGCGCGTAGTTGGTGAGGCGTTCCGTACCGATCGTAGACGAGCGCTCGGCTCGCATGTTCTTTCCGCAGAGCGAGCCGGCCCCGTGTGCCGGGTAGACCAGGACGCTGTCGGAAAGCGTCAGCAACTTGGTGTGCAGGCTGTCGTAGAGCAGGCCTGCGAGTTGCGCGGGCGTGTGCCCAGGCGACAGGTCGGGCCGGCCAACGTCGCCGATGAACAGTGTATCCCCGGTCAGAACCGCCCACGGCGACGACGATTTCTCCTCATCGCTCACGACCAGGCAGATGCTCTCCGGAGTATGTCCAGGCGTTTCGAGTACGCGGATCGACGCCTTGCCAAACTTCAACTCAAATCCGTCGCGCACGGGAACGTGAGGCAACGTCGCTCCGGCCTGCGCGCCCATGTAGATCTTCGCGCCTGTACGGGCGGCCAGTTCCTTGTGCCCGGAAACGAAGTCCGCGTGCAGGTGACTTTCAAAAATATGCCGGATCGTTGCGCCGTGCTCCTCGGCGGCCTTCAAGTACAACTCCACATCGCGTTGTGGATCGACGACGACAGCTTCACCGTCCGACGCGAGCAGGTAGGAAGCGTGCGCCAGACATCCCAGATAGAACTGTTCGAAATACATAGAGGCAATCCCAGAGCGTGCCTCCAGATGCTAGACCAAATCGGCCGGCAATGCCACGGGAGGAATGGGGAAGGCGGAATCAGGCGGGCAACGGCGTAATGAATTCCAGGCCAAAGCAGAAGCCATTGCGCGAGCGAACAATGGCAGGCAGCCGGGAAGGCGCGGGCGTATCGAACTCAATCTCCAGCAAATCCCCTGGGTTCAGCAAGATTCCCGCATACAACACCATGCCGCCTTCGCTCATTTCGGTGCCGCGGCCTTCCACGACGGTCGTCGAAAAGCCTTTCGACGTAACGACACGCACGGGCATGTCGACGGGAAGGCGAGGCCACCGGCGCGTATTGTCGGGATTCGGCACGCTGCCCATGATCGTCCCTGCGGCGGTTTTCTTCAAATTACGAAGGTGAAATAGGCCGGTGCGCAAGAGTACAGCTGAATGGTCAGCACGGCCGGGGCCGGCGGGCCTGGATCACAGCGGTTTCGCGTACATCCTGTACAATTCGTGTGTGGATTTGCGTACGAAAGTATGTCTGGCTGCTGTGTTTGTGCTGGCGCTGGGCAGATTGACGTGGGCAGAGTCCGTTTCACAACTCCAGCCCACTGGCTACGTCAATGATTTCGCGCATGTTCTTGACCAGTCCACGAGCGCGCAGATCGCGGATCTCTGCCGGCAGGTTGACGACAAGGCTCATGCCCAAATCGCTGTGGTGACCATCAATTCCCTCGATGGCACCGACATTGAAAGTTATGCGGTCGATCTCTACAAGAAATGGGGCATCGGCAGCAAGTCCACCAATCGGGGAGTGCTGATCCTTTACGCCATACGGGATCGCCGCGCACGCATCGAAGTGGGTTACGGGCTGGAACCGATTCTGCCCGACGGGAAGGTGGGCGGCTTTCAGCGGGAGGCCATCCCGCTGATGCGGAGCGGGAACTACAACGACGCCCTGATGCTGGTGACGAGCCGCGTCGCCGATGTGATTGCGACGGACGCGGGAGTCCAACTGACATCGTCGCAGCCGCGGGCTCCAACACAGGGAGTACATCAACCCAGCGGCGGTCTGTCGCTTGGCGGAATCATCGTCATCATCGTCGTGATATTGATCATCCTCGCGACGCCCTTACGCAGCATCTTTTTCTGGCTGCTGTTTTCTCAGATTTTCGGTGGACGTGGCGGAGGGTTCGGGGGTGGGGGCGGGGGCTTTGGAGGGGGCGGCGGGTTCGGCGGATTTGGTGGGGGCAGTTCCGGTGGCGGTGGGGCCAGCAGCAGTTGGTAACAAACGAGGATGCAATGGCTTCTGAAGATAAGATCAGCGAGTTTGTGAGGCGGGTGCGCGAAGCGGCCGGATCGAATCTCGAGAGCGTGATCCTGTTCGGCTCGGCGGTCTCGGGAGATTTTCATCCGGGGATGTCGGATCTGAACATGTTCTGCATTCTGCGCGATAGTTCGTTCGCGGGATTACAGGCCTTGGCGCCGGTTGCAAAGTGGTGGGACGGGCAGAAGCAGCCTCCGCCACTCTGTATGACGCGCCGGGAATTAGAGCGCTCGACCGACGTGTTTACCATCGAACTGCTGGACATGCAGCGACATCACCGCGTTCTGTTTGGTGAAGATGCAGTACAGGGCCTGCGAATTTCCATGCACGTTCATCGCGTACAGGTCGAATATGAGCTGCGGGAGAAACTGATCCTGCTGCGACAGCAAATGCTCCTTGCGTCGGGAAACAATTCACGATTGTGGGACTTGCTGCTGCATTCGGTGCCATCGTTCGGGACGCTGATTCGCCATGCGGTGATCGCCCTGGGAGACGGCTCCCCGCCGGGGAGGCGGGAAGCTCTACAACTCTTATCGAAGAAGATAGGATTCGATTCATCCGCCATCGAACAGGTTCTGGATGTTCGGGAACACAAGGCGGATCCGAAGAAAGTGGATATCAACGATCTCTCGGCCCGCTACCTAGCTGCGATTGAGAAAGTTACGGGCGCTGTGGATGAGGCGTTAGACTCAGATGCATCCGGCCGTGCCTAACGGCGTCACATACAGGTTCAGAGGAGGAACGTTATGGGTAAGGGTTTGATTGCACTGGTCATGATTATTGTCCTGCTGGTGTGCGGACTGGTTTTCTTCGGACAGTACGTGGGCGTTAAGAACACACTGGTGACCAAGAACGAAGCGGTGAAGGCGGCATGGTCGCAAGTCGACATCGTGCTGCAACGGCGCGCCGACCTGATCCCGAATCTGGTGGAGACGGTAAAGGGATACGCGCAGCAGGAACAGACCGTGTTTGGCGACATCGCCAAGGCCCGCTCGGCGCTGCTTTCCGCAGGAACACCACAGGAAAAGATTGCCGCCAACGGGCAACTGGACGGAGCGATCGGCCGCCTATTGCTGATTGTGGAAAATTATCCACAACTGAAGTCGAACGAAAACTTCCTCCGGCTCCAGGATGAACTCGCGGGCACTGAGAATCGCATTGCGGTCGAACGTAAGCGCTATAACGACGCGCTGCAGGACTACAACACGTATGTCCAGCAGTTTCCGAACAGCCTCTTTGCGGGATGGGCGGGGTTCAAAGCCAATGAGGCCTATTTCGCGGCATCGGAAGGGGCGAAACAGGTTCCCAAGGTGAATTTTTCTAACCCCAGCACGTCGGCGCCGCAGGCGAATCCTCAGCCAGCACCGGCGCGGTAAGGAAGGGATACGGCTCAAACCGCGGTCGTTTAGGAACGACGGCTAGTCAGTTTGCTGAAAAAATCGTTACAGGAGCCTCGGGGGCTAAAGCGCGAGCTAAGGCGCCGATTGAAAGAGAAGGGGGCTATCGCAGCGCTGAAAGCGCTGCGCCACCCAAAACCAAAGACTTTCTAGCACTCGTACATCTCGCCGGGCATTGCACTCGCACCAGCAGATTTCACAGGTCCTTCGCTTCGCTCAGGTGACAGGGTGTTTTTACACCGCGATTTTGCGGGAGGCGACCCTAGGCCGAGCAAGATTCCATTTCATCGATAGCGCTTGCCGGTCGAGCGCTTACTGGGGTATGCGGACAGTTGGAGACGATGGTTCGAACCGAACGATCCTGCACTCGCCACCAACCTTCGAACATGGGAGTGCCGGAATACCGAACGCGCAAGGGACGCCAGCCATCCGGGTTGGCGGTGAGCAGGAGCAGGTGATCGTCAAAGCTGACGCACATGCACCGGGTGTCCAGCCGCAAGCCGAGGCGCAGGGCTTTCAGGGCGCTCTCCTTTCCGCTCCAGAGCAGGGCGAGGAGCAGGGGGCGCGCTTCCACGGAGGTTTGGTGAATAAGCGCTCCCTCGGCGTCGGTGAAGTAGTCGGCGACGAAGGCGGCACTATGGGGCTCGATTGTTTCCAGATCACAACCGAAGGTGGTTGCAGCCGGCGCAACCGTGCAGAGGGCGGTCCCTGCACTGTGACTGAGTGAGATCGCAAGGTCTAGTGCCTGGTCGTCGAGGAACACCTCTGGGGCACCTGACGATGCGGCGCGGATCTCTAGGTTTGCCAGGGCGGGCAGGTCGGTGGGTAGATCAAGGCAGGCAGCCACGGCGTGTTTCGCGGTCCAGCGACCGAGGCGCCAGTCAGCGCGTCGTTTGGCAAAGTGCAAGCCGCCGAGGCGAATAGCCTCATTTGGGTTCAGCCATTCATTCGTGGTGGGCACATCGGGTTCGGCGTGTTCCAGCCAGTAGATATTCATGAGAAAATCTCCGGCCGCAAGCGCGAGAAGCGGTGTCCTCCCCTTCGACTAAGTTCCGGGCAGGCTCTACGGGACTCGCGCATTTTTTCGTCACTTGCCCCGGCACTTCCGCGCCGGGCTTTCAAATACCGCCCCTTCGGGGCTGGGGTCAGTCGTTCTAACGGCGCCCTCACCGCTTAACGGGGTTCTTACCGCACGATCAGAGTTGTGAGAACAATTTCTTGCGCCCCGCTGGGGCTTTAACATCCGCCCCTTTTTTCCCTCCCACGGCTTGCGCCGCGGGCTGCATTCTTGCGCCTCTTCGCGGCTGACAGAAGGTCGGCCCTCGCTTAAGGGCTGGTGCTGGGGCACGCTCCAAGCTGTGCGCAGGGACCTCGACCTTTTCCGACGGTCATCAGGCGGCTTCTACGATCTCCAGGTCTCCTTTTTGCATTTCAACCTCTTCGCGCTCGACTCCGCGTTGTACTGCGTCGATCAGATAGGAGCGGAGGTTTTTGGGCGGAAGAATATGATTCAGCGCGCCTACGCTGAGCGCTCGGAATACGCTGTGCACGCGGTCAAATTCGGCGGCCATTTCACCTAACTTTTCCGAGTACACGACATTGTAGAGTTGGTTCCATTGGGCACGCAGCCGCCCTTTCTCGGCAGCGTCGGACTGGAGCATCGCCTGGTTCAAAGCCTGGAGGCGCTCGTCTTTGCGAGTGCGGGAGTCCACCTCTCCTGCAAACACGACAGCCGCAGCCGGAGCGCCGCCAATCACGGAGGCATAGGTTCCTTCCAGGGCTGCGACTTCAAGCTGCTCGTTCAGAGCCCGTGAGAACACTACATAAGCTCCGCCGTGATAGCGCGAGATCACGCAGAACACGATGGGGCCTTTGAAGTTCACGACTGCCCGCCCGATTTCCGCGCCGTACTCCAGTTGCAGACGGCGCATGGACTCCGGCGAACCATCAAACCCGGACAGATTGGCAAGGACCACAACCGGGCGGTTGCCGCTGGCCGCATTGACAGCGCGCGCCACTTTCTTGGAGGACTGGGGGAAGAGCGTGCCGGCGGACCACTGATCCGGTCCGTCGGCCGGAACAAATCCCAGTCGAGGCACGGAGCGGGATTCTATGCCGATGAGGCATACGGGATAGCCGCCGAGGTGAGCATCCCACACGACGGCGGTTTCGGCCGCTCGCATCCCGGCCCAGCGCTCCAACGGGGGATGGTCCTGGTCGATGGCGGCCATCATGACCCTGCGAATATCGAAGGGCTTCTTCCGGCCTGGGTTGGTCTCGTCCGACAGGATTTCCCCAACCAGCACGAAACCGTCCTCGCCGCTTTCATTGTGAGGATAGGTTTGAACATCGCGCTCGATCGGATCAATGGTCGCGGCCCGGCGGGGAAACCGCTCACCCGGCATCACATAGGTGTGCTCGTAATGGCGGAAGAGAATGTGGCAGGCTTCATTGATGTCGCGCGCCCAGTACTGCGCCTGACCATTGACGCCCATAATGCGGTCGTACCCGCCAATGCCCTGATTGTCCTCCGCAGAGATGCCCCCGGAGTAATCGAGGGCACGCTTACCCGTGAGCACCATTGCGGCCTTCGGGGTCATCACGAGAATGCCCCGCGTGTGCATGAGCATCGTGGCCTCGGCATTCCAGTACGGTTGCGCTCCGACGTTGATGCCGTTGATGAGGAGGTTCACCTCACCGCCCGCCTGAGTAAACGTAACGATGCGGCGCAAAACGCGGGCAATCCAATCCATGTTTTCGACGCCGCTGTCCATCGAGATCTTGGCACCAGCTGAGATCGGGAACCACTCCACCGGGACACCCTTCTCTTCGGCGAGGTCGAGTGCGCCGATGATGAGCCGGCACTCGGTTTCAGCCAGCGCCCCCAGGTCCTTGCTGGGATCCCCCAGCAACAGGATGCGGGTCATGCCCTCGGGATAGCGAGTGGTGAAGTTGCGGATTACGCCGACAATGATGTTGGCGCGGTTCTTGCCGTAGGGGCGATCGACCGGGACTAGTCGCCGCTCGGAGTCGAGATCGTACTCCACGAAATCGCCGGGCGGGAACTCGCTGCGTGCGTCCTCCCGGGCGGGAGTGAGCATCTTGATGATCTCGTACGGGTACACCTGCCCACGCTGCCGGACGCGGACAACTTTCTGATCGTATTCGGACAGCGGTTTGAGGGCCAGCACCTTGTCGGCAGGACGGAAGGTAATAAGAAGACCGGCGCCCACCGGGCTCGAAATACGCACCACGAGATCGCGCAATTCTCCGGTGGAGGGGTTGGGAATGCGGGCCCGTACTACCACCTGCTCCAGGCCCAAACCTTCGGTCGCAGGGAGGAGCCGGCGCACGATGTCGCGCAATTCGTCCGCCTTCAGGTTGAGCGGAGGCCAGACGTATAGGAATACGCGGTTCCAATAAAGGCGCTCCTGGGGCCGCCGCCGCGACTGAAACAAGCGAATCGCTCCGAGGGCTTCCATCAGCATGCGTTCAAGGTGCGGCAACTGCACGATGCTTCCCGCTTCGTCGCGCACGGGAGTCACGTCGCGTACCTCGGCAGCGGCGAACAGACGCTCATCTTTCGGGTTGTCGCGGGCGACGGCATGGAGGAGATAGACATCTTCGACCGAAGGCAGTCGATCGATCTTGAAATTGCTAAGCCGCCAGAGGTGCAGGCGCTTACCCATCATGGGGTGCAATCCGCGGTAGAACTGATCTTCTTCGTAGCCGTTCTCGACAGGGAGGTAGGTAAAGTGCTGCAGAGTGTGGACGCGTGATCCTAGGCTGGCGCCAGCGACGGAGACGACGATGCGTTGGACGGGACGAGGAAAGGCAACCTGGTTGAGCATCGACTGAACTTCACGTTGAGTGGAGTCGAGATCACCGAGTTTGCCCCGATGGCAGACGTGAAAATCCATCACGATGTCGTGATCGGCCGGCACTTCCGCGATGAATGGAAGCATGGCTTGTGCTGTCGCGGGCAGGCCCTCATACTCGGCATACGACGCGAAGACATGAATCCTCTTGCCCTCATGGTCATATTCAGCCTGCACACAGGGATGCCCGCCGGCCGACGTAGCGTGAGGATTCAGAAGCGTACAAATGCGGTAGTACCTCCAGGTGAGCACTTCCAGCATGGTGCCTTGCAATGCGGGATCTGCCGATGGGAAGCGACCGGCAAACAGGCCCGCCAACAATTGAGGGCATTCGATCAGTGCGTGCAGCCGGGCACGGCGATCGGCAGCGTCAGGATTGGCGGCCAGATAGTTGATATGGTTCTCGGCTTCGTCGTAGACCTGATTTCGCGCATGTTCAAACAGCGGCTGATCGAAGCAACGGTAACGAACTTCCCGGGCAAGATCGCTGACCGAGGGGTAGAGCTCATGCGTGATCGCGATGATGCGATCCAAGAGGGTCCGGAAAGAACTGGTGGCAAGCGGTTCCGTGCCTTTCGCGGAGCGCAAACGCTGTTCGAGGATACTAAGGATCGAGGTGGTCTGGCGCTCCATGCGCTGGTGTGACTTGCAGATCCAGAGCAAGCTTTCCTTCAGTTCAGACGAACCCTCCAGCGAACGCACACCGTAGTGCGCCAGCGCGCTTCGCAGGGCGCTGACAAAGGTCGGGGGTAGTCCCTGCCCGTGGGTCTCGACCATCCGTAAATAAGAAAAGAAGTAGGACTCGGCGCTCGGCTCCTCCCCGGAGGCACGATGGTTCACTTCGGGCTCACGATGGAACAGCGAGCAGATGTCCACAAAGATGTTGAGTATCTCGTCTTCGTGTTGTGTGATTGCGTCGCTGTGCGCAGGACAAGACTGGCTCCAGGCCGCGAAGCGGCGAGCGTAATGTACCGGGTCAAGGTCAAAACCCAGCATGACTTGGCGGATTTCCTTGAGAGACTCCAGGCAGGTGGCTTCCCGCGTTTCGTGCCAGGTTTCGGACTTGCCAAAGAGGATGGGAGCCTGCGATCTGGCCGTCTCATCAGCAGCGCTCGCTTCGATTTGGACCAGGGGAGCGCCGGCATCGACCTGCACGTTGGCCATGGTCATCACGGTCCGGACTCTGCCCGAAAATGGAGCGACCACTTGGGTCTCCATTTTCATGGCTTCGAGCACGGCTACGCGGTCTCCGACGGCAACGGTGTCGCCCACCTTGACTGCGATTGAGACGACCACGGACGGGGCCGGAGCACGCACCACGCCTCCGTCGTCCCGATCGACCTGGTGGGACACGCTATCGACTTCAATGCGAGAACTGACGCCCTGATTCACCGCGACGATATGGAAGCGACGCCCGAAGACGGTCAGCCGACTTTCAAACTGGTCCAGGCGGTCGATGCGGGCCTCGATATGGAGTCCATCGACCTCGATCCGATAATCCTGCGGACCGAGGCGGTGAGTCTTCATCGAGTACACGCGGCCACGATAGCGGAGGGCCAGAACGCGGCCGATGTCACTCCGCACCTGGGGGCGGCCGCGTGCGGCGGATGCGAAGAACTGAGCCTGCTCGATCGCCAACTCGGCATCGTAGGCGTCAATCGCTGCCTGCAGGAGAGCTACGTCAGCATATTTCCTCGGGAGATGATCCGTTTCTGATGTGATGCGGTCGAGCCAACCGACTGAGACGTCTCCATCTTGCACTTCCGCACGACCCAGCAGTTCCAGGAGAAAAGCTTTGTTGCTGGCTCCGCCTTTGACGACGATGACGCTCTCGCCCAGCGCGCGCTGGAGGCGGGACAGAGCTTCTTTGCGGCTCTGACCGTAAGCAATCACTTTCGCAACCATGGAGTCGAATTCAGCGGAGATGGTGTCGCCTTCGGTGACGCCGGTGTCTACGCGCACTCCGGGGCCAGTCACCATGCGGAACCGTTCGAGGGTGCCGGGAGCGGCGGAAAATCCGTTGTCTGGATCTTCCGCATTCAGGCGCACCTCGATGGCGTGCCCGGTACAACGCGGGGGATCGCCCACCAGGCGGCCGCCCCGCGCCACGTGGATCTGGAGCTTCACCAGGTCGAGTCCGGTCGTACATTCCGTGACGGGATGCTCAACCTGCAACCGAGTGTTGACTTCCATGAAAAAGAATTGGCTGGCCAGCGGTTCGTAGAGAAACTCGACCGTGCCGGCATTGCGGTAGCCCGCAGCCTTGCTCAGGCGGACGGCGGCATCGCACAAGTGCTGATCCTGTTGGGGGGATAAGACCGGAGAAGGAGCCTCTTCGAGCACTTTCTGATGGCGGCGTTGAATGGTGCAATCGCGCACACCCGCGGCCCACGTCGTCCCATAGTTGTCGGCGATGACTTGGACCTCGACATGGCGCGCGCCCGCGACGAGGCGCTCCATAAAAACAGTGGGGTCCCCGAACGCCTTGAATGCTTCTGCGCGGGCGCGCTCGAAGGCGTGTGGCAGTTGGCTTGCCGAGTGCACCAGACGAATCCCGTGACCGCCACCACCCGCCGTAGCCTTGATGAGCAGTGGAAAACCTAAGCGCTCCGAGTGAGAGAAGGCGTCCGCAAGAGACTCCACTGGCCCGCCGCTCCATGGGGCAACCAGGATTTGCGATTGTTCCGCCAGGCGCTTCGCAGCAATCTTGTCGCCGAGCTGGCGCATTACGTCTCCGGTGGGCCCGATGAGAACGATCCCCATTTCATGGCAGAGATCGGCGAAGGCGGCGTGTTCCGCGACGAAGCCCCACCCGACCCAGGCAGCATCGGCACGCGCCGCCGCGAGTGCCTGCTCCAGGCGCTGGTAGTCGAGATAGCTGCTCTTGGGACGATGCGTATCCGGATCGTTGAACTGGGCGGGGCCGATGGAGACGGCCTCATCGGCCTCACGGACGAACATGGCGTGCCGGTCCGGTTGGGTGAAAAGAGCGATGGTGTGCAAGGACACACCGTGCTCCTGACTGAATTCGCGGGCCGCGTGGATGAAGCGCATCGCGGGTTCGCCGCGATTGATAATGGCAATGCGTTGGAATTCGTTCGGCATAGGTACCCCGATGAAACGGTTATGGGTTAATCGGGCCGCATGCGTCACGCCACCAGGAGAGCCGCTCCTGACATGACCTCCTGCAGGGCTTTCAGATGCTTCGCGTCCACGCCAGTCGGGAGTTCCACCGTCTGGTAGCCAGTGAGACGCAGATAGCAATTGCCGTTCGAGTCGAGCACATCTACATCGAAGCTTCCCGGAACTGCGTCGGGAGTGAGTACCGCATAGAAGGGCCCATCGGCTGGATCCGGCGCGCGATAGAGGGAAACCTGGCGAACATGCTGGGGCAGGCCCATTCGGCCCTGTACGCCCAGTTCCCAGATTCCGGCCGTTTGGAAACAGAGCTCGATCAGCCGTGGTGCCATGACGGTAGAGAGGTCCGGGGGATGATGATTGGGGGGCAGACTCTTCGCCATAAGACCGATGACGCGCGTGCCATCCCACCATGCCTTCTCGACGACCTGATACGCGGGACCGTGGAAGTAGAGGCGATAGATGTCGGCGGCTTCAATGATGTGCCCCTCTGGAGTACCGAGAGCGTGGGCCGCCGGTGCGTGCAGGGGTTGTTTCGTGAGCCGCACGCGTGCCGTGAAGTGGATCGTCCGTTGCGGCTCCGTCTGGTTGGGCAGAGAGCGGTGGCCGATCAGGCGGCAATCTGCAAGCAGTTGATCTCCGTCTGGATGAATTCTGGTCTCAACCTGGAGCGCCCGGGGTTCACCGCGATAGAACTTGAAGGGCACGAGGAAGTTTATGTCTTCGACGGCTTCGACATGCCATTCCGGAAGCAGGCGCAGCGCCGCTTCGGCAAAAGCCTCGACGCCCATGACACCGGGGAGCACCGGGGTGCCGTCGATCTGATGGTCGTCAAGGAACGGTTGCTCGCGTGGATTCAGAATCGTCTCGACTGTGTAGCCGCCGGACAGGCTGAGCGACGCGAGTCTCCCGGTCATGGGCCCGCTTGCGCGAGAAGACGTGCTGGCGGATTCCGCTGCCGACGTATCGAGCCCTCCGGTGGCGTCGAATTCATTCAGCAAAACGCCAAGGCGCTGGCCAATGACAATCTCGCCGCGCGTGGCCCCGGTCGTGAGTTCCCGGCGGATCAGCGGGATGCCCGCTTCGGGCGGCAGCATGTCGATCCCCGCGAGTTCCATCACCTTTGGGATGGAGCCGCGCGTGGCCATGCCGATTCCGCCCCATGCTGTCCAATCGATTACGATGCCGCGGGTTGCAGGGCGAGTCGTGCGGAAGCTCGACGTGATCTTGCAGAGCAGGTCGTTCGCGGCGGAGTAATCGGTCTGGCCGATGTTACCGAACCGGCCGGCAATCGAACTGAATGCCACCGTGGCACCGAGCGGCATGTCGCCGATGGCGTGCAGCAGATTGAAGAAGCCGTCGGCTTTGACGTCGAATACCAAGTCGAATTCCCGCTGGTCTTTATCCGGGAGGGCGTGGCTTCGTTCAATCCCAGCGGCATGCAACAGGACATCAACGCGGCCGCTGCGCTCGCGCACTTGGTCGATCACTTTGCCGACGGCCTCCGCATCCGCAAGGTTAACGCTGAAATAATGTGGCGTGCCGCCAGCCGCACGGACTGCATCGATGGCAGTCTGCGCGGCTTTCGCACGCTCCAAGGTGGCAAGTTCCTTTTCGACCAGCACTGGAGTGGCGCGCTCGCCACGCGCCTGGATCCGCGCGAACAGGTCACGTTTCAGGTTTTCCTTGTCGGTTACGAAGCGCTTTAGATCAGGATTATCCGGGTCAGGCTCTGGCACCAGATCAAGCAGGTAGAAGGTGCCCCCAGATGCAGCGGCCAAGTCGGCAGTGATGGCGGAGACGATGCTTCCTGCCGCACCGGTGATTACGAAGACACTCTTCTTATCGAGGACGATGCCGGGTTGGCCGTCGGCGGCGGGTTGTTCTTCGAGACCGATGGTCCAGCGCTGGTTTCCGGTGTAGCCGATCTCGACCGCTCCGGTATCGCGCAGGGTCTCTGCGATCAGCAGGTCGGCGATTTCTTTGGCACTGTGATCCAGTTCGAAGTCGACAGCTTTGACCAGGGACTCTGGCCGTTCTCGCTTGTAGGTCTTGGTAAAGCCTGTTACGGCACCGCCAAGCGGGGCTACCGCCCCAGCATCGTCGTAGCCGTGATGGCCACCAAGACGTGTCGCTGACACCAGGAACGTTCCGGGGCACGCTACCTGCTGATATAAGGCGCTCATAATGGCGTAAAGCGATTTCACCCGCAAGCTGACGGCGTTGTGCCAGGCAGCAGAATTGAGTGTGCGAAGGTCACCTTCGTGGTCGAGCGCGGGGAGCCAGTAGACTCCCTGGACTGGACCAGTCGCAGCCCAATTCTTCAGGAGGCTGGTCAACTTATCTGCGTCGAGCGATCGGTCGATGGTGAGCACTTCTACGCCCATCGCCTGGAGTGACCTCGTGAGAGCTTCTCCTGGACCGCTGATGTCGGGCATTACGACGACACGGCTATTGCCGTCGAGTCTGACGCCCGTTGCCTTGCAGAAGGAGAGCGGAGGACGTAAGACTGGCACTGGGATGCGCCGCGGAATACGATTCGCGGCCTCGAGACTAGCGAGCACTACACGCGGCGGCTGGACTGAAGGGGCCGTCTTCGGTTCGTCCTGTTCCACTTTCGCGGACACTCCGGCCGTTAACGGGGCCGACCGGTCGTGCGCGAACTTAATCACATGAGCCAGAGTTGGAAAATCGCGCAGTTTGAGGTTCTCATCACGGGGAATGTTGTAGGCGGCTCGGACTGCCGCGAACATTTCCGCTTGTTTCACGGTGTCAACACCGAGGTCGGCTTCCAGATCAAGGTCCAAGTCCAACATGTCTTCCGGATAGCCCGTTTTCTCGGCAACGATCTGGAGGACCTTCTTCTTGATTGGGTCGTCGGAACTGGCTGGTGTCATCGACGCCGGTAGAGGTGCGGGGGCCTCAATCGGGGCGGGCAATGGCGAGACCGAGGCACCAGGAGGGGCCGCCAAGTCGGGACGCTTCTCGTACACGAATCGAATGACATGCGCCAGCGTGGGATAGTCGCGAAGCTTGCGATTCTCGTCGCGTGGAACGTTGTAAATCTCACGGATGGCCGCGAACATCTCCGCCTGCTTGACGGTGTCCACGCCGAGGTCGGCTTCGAGGTCGAGATCCAGGTCCAGCATGTCTTGCGGGTATCCAGTTTTCTCGACCATCAGGGCGAGGATGCGCTCCTTCACGGGATCGCTATCTCTGGCGGAAATCGCGGTGGGCACCGACTGCGCGGTCTTGACTTCTTGCTCTACCTCAGCCGCCGGAACAGGTTCTGCCGCGGGGGTGCTCGTGGGTCGCATGGCTTGGAACTCGGGTATGCGGTCGTGCACGAACTGAAGGACACGAGCGAGTGTGGGAAAGTCCCGGAGCTTAATGGTGTCGTCGCGGACAATGCCGTACGCCTCCCGGATGGAGGCCATGACCTCAGCTTGCTTGACGGTATCGATGCCGAGGTCGGCTTCGAGATCGAGATCTAGATCCAGCATGTCCACCGGATAGCCGGTCTTCTCGGCCACCAGAGCCAGAACACGCTCTTTGACGGGATCACCTTCCGCAGCAGGCTTCGGCTGTGTCGGCAGCACGGGCTGAGGCGTTTGAGCCTCCACGCGCGATGCAACAATCGGGATGGGCGGTGGCGTAATTGGCACATGGACGACCCGAGCAGGCGGGACTGGAAGGGTGGGCTCTGGGGCTTCCTGCAATTTTTGTGTGAGTTCCGCCGCGCGTGCCGCTGGTCGTTGATCGCGCACACGCAGGGTGCGGTGCACGACTTCCAGATCCGCCGTTGGGTAGCCCGCAATCTGAGTCAACCAGTTATTCCAGCAGTTTTCGTCAGCGATGCGATAGGAATAGCCCAGATCGTTCGGCCGGCGGTGGGTGCCGTCTTTCGGAGCGATCCAATGAAACAGCGACATGCTGATTTGCGAGCCGAACCCGGCACCGAGGCGGACGGCATACTCGATGGGATATCCGCCGCCCTTCGACAAGTTCAATGTGCCCAACTCGGGATCGATTTCCTTGAAGTTGGCTACTGGCGGGACCAAGCCAGTTTCCAGCGCTTTGACTGCGACCACATCCTCGATGCCGGTGGCCATGGCGTGGCCGGTCTGACCTTTGGTATTGGCGATCACGATCTGATCGGCAGCGTCGCCGAACACGTGGCGCAGAGCGTGAATCTCGGCGGAGGCACTGCCACCGCGCGCGGGGGTGTAGGTTTCGTGAGAAACGAAGACCGTGTGGGGTGCAATCTGTTGGCGAGCTATGCCACTGTGAGCTTCGGCGTGGGACACCAGGTTTTCCATCATCTGGCCAATGTGCTGCACGTCGAGGCGAGTACCATGGAAAGCGCTGTTGGCCGTGATCGTGCTCAACACTTCGCAGATGGGTTGGATTCCGCGTTCCCGCGCGGCCTCGGCACTCTCGACCACAAGGCCCGCGGCGCCCATGCCGACGATCAAACCGTGGCGGCGACGGTCGAAGGGAGTGGCAGCTTCTTCCACAACTTCGTCAGTCGCGGCCGCGCCGCTGGCCAGGAACCCGGCGCCAAACCATTCAAGGGAATGATCGGAGGTGACGTCGTCGGCCGAGATCACAATGACGCGGCGGCAGCGTCCGGCATGGATCCAGTCTTCGGCCAGAGCCACGGCTTGCGTGGTGCTGGCGCAGGCTGAGTTGATTTGGGTATTTGGCCCGCGGGCACCGACGAATTCGGCAAACTGCGAATGTCCCATGGATAAAGTTCTGAGCAGGAAGCGGCGATCAAAGACGTACGGTTCTTTTTCGATGGCGTCGCGCAGGTCTTCAACGCGGCGCTCAATTTCCTGTTCGAGGGAATCACCATTGGACTTTGCCGCCCGCGCAAGCAAGCTTTCCAGTACGCCAAGCTGTTCGCGGCGGGAGTGATCGTTGTAGTAGCGCGCCATTTCATCGGCGAATGAGTCGCAGCCCGGAAATGCGGAGGCGAAGATCACGCCGGTGTCGTCACGCAGTGCGTCGGGCAAGGCCCAGCGATCGGGCAACTGCGTGCCTTTGGTCGTGGTCTTGTAGCGCATGACGAGAGGGATGCCGGCGTCTCGCAAGGCATCGAGGCCCACCGCAATGGCCAACTGGGTGACGCGGTCGAGGGCGGCCCGGCGGTCGGTGGAAATGCCAAATTCCTTTTCGAGATCGAACGCGCCACCGCGGCCCGCCAGCTTGATGACGTCGGCCACGTTGTTGATGGTCTCGAAGGTCGGTCCGCCGTTGTCGCTTTTGACCAGTCGTGTGATGTGCTTGTCAAGCATGGCCTTGCGCAAGCGTGTGGGAATGAGATCGATGAATTGATCGCCCCGCAGGATGCGGGCGAGATTGGCATCATCAAAGATGTGCTCGGTGCCGGGCAGACCGAGAGCAGCGCCGGTGATGACGACGGGGAGGGTCGCTGGGACGCTGTCCTGACCACGGTGAATCTGCCAGCCTCGCTCCAGAACGTCGGCGAAGAGGTGGCCTAGTTCGGTGTAATGATCGGCGTCCAGTGTGCGTGATGTTCCCTCAGGGGATGAAGCCCTGATAGAGGAGGGAGGCTCGATCGCAGCGCTGGAAGCGCTGCGCCACCCAAACGCGGATCCTTCAGCAGACTGAGAAGCCGTCAGAGGGATTGCTTTTGGCGAAGGCATTTCAGCGATCGGCTTGGGCGCGTCGGCGGGTGTGGGTGCCAGCGAACTGGTGGCCGGTTTCTCGGTTGAAACTGTGGAGGTGCCGCGGCCCAGTCCCGCCGCGTATAGGCCGCACAGCGCCTGGTTGAACGATGCGATATCGCCGAACTTCGGGTGATTGGTGAAGAGCGAGATCACGTCACCGCGGTCGCCCAGGACATCTTCGGCAAATCCCTGCAGGGCCTTCTTGGGACCTACTTCGACAAAGATGCGGGCGCCAGCTTCGTAGAGGGTGCGCAGTCCTTTCACGAACTGAACGGGAGACGCCACCTGCTTGGCAAGAAGGTCGAGCATCTGCGGGACGACGCCAGGACCGGTGGGATAGAACTCGCCGTTTAAGTTCGCCACGATGGGCAGACGTGGAGACTCCATGCGGAGGCGCGCCAGTTCCTGTTTTAGCGGTTCGCTGGCTGGCGCCACAATCGAGGTATGGAAAGCGTGGCTGACCGGCAACTCCGAAACTTCGTAGCCGGCTTTCCGGAGAACGCCCATGGCTTGGGTGACGGCTTCGGTGGTGCCGCCGATCACCGCCTGGTGTTCGCTGTTGATGTTGGCGATGACGACGTAGCCGGTGACGGTTTTCAGAATTCGTTCGATCTCCGGCAGGGGCGCGAACACGGCGGCCATCTTGCCCGTGTCTGCCACGGCAACACGGGTCATGCCGCGACCGCGGGCGCTGACAGCATTCAACGCGTCCTCGAAAGGCAGAGCACCGGAGGCGACCAGGGCTCCGTATTCTCCCAGGCTGTGTCCCATTGTCATGTCGGGCTGGATGCCGTAGGCGGCTAACAGGCGGGTCAGAGCGAGGTCGATGGCCAGTACAGCGGGCTGAGTAATGGCGGTCTGACGCAGGTCTTCATCGGCTTTCGCGACAGCTGCGGGGTCGGATTGGTCGACGAAAACAAATTCGGTGAGAGGCTTGCCAAGCAACGGAGTCATCACACGATTCGCTTCGGCAAAAGTCGCGGCGACAATGGGCTCTGCGGTGTAGAGCGGGCGGAGCATGTTCACGTACTGCGAGCCTTGGCCCGTATAAAGGAACGCCACCTTGGGAGCGGGACCTTGACTGCGGAAGATGCCTTGCGCGCGCAAGGCTTTCCACACGGCAGGCTGATTCGCCGCGAGCGCTTTGAGAGCCTTGGCTGACTTGTCGGCCAAGTCGGCGGCGTCGGCGTAGTCAATCGCCAGGCGCTGGGGGGCGTGCAGGTCGGCGTCTGCCGGAGCTGTGGGCGCGGGAGCGCCCCCAGCTTGGGCGTCTTTCATGATGGCGCGCAGGCGCTCGGTGAGCGCGGCCTCTGAGTCGGCACCAATCAACAAGGCACCACGCAGAGGAGACTTGCAGGCGGACGGAGAAGAGAAGGACACAGCGGGAGAGGAAACCTGTTTCGCAGTCATGACTACCTCATTGCTTGCGGTTATGGGGAGGGTGCCGACAGCGACGGATCGTTTTCCGTTGCCGGTCAGCCGGTGAGGGATGTGCTCTTCCAGCACGAGGTGGAAATTGGTGCCGCCAAAGCCGAAGGCGCTGACTCCAGCGCGACGCGGAGTGTCAGCTGGGACCGCCCAGGGCTTCAGTTCGGTATTGACGTAGAGGGGAGAGTGGGCAAAATCGATGTCGGGACTGGGATGCTCGCAATGGACGCTGGGCGGCAGCACTTTATCCCGAAGGGCCAGCGCAGTTTTCAGGAGTCCGGCCGCTCCCGCCGCTCCTTTGAGGTGACCGATATTCGACTTGACCGAACCCAGCGCCACTGAGTGAGTTGGAAGATTATGACTCTTCAGCAGGTCGGCGATGCACTGCGCTTCGACAACATCGCCCACACGGGTCGAAGTGCCGTGGCCCTCAATAAGCGTGGCGGTGGCGGGCGATAGCCCGGCATTCTGCCAGGCGCGATCCAGGCAGAATTTCTGGCCGACGGGGTTGGGTGCGGTGATCCCTTTCCCCTTGCCGTCGCTCGACGCGCCGATGCCGCGGAGGACAGCGTAGATCTTGTCGCCGTCGCGCTCGGCGTCTGCCAGGCGCTTCATCAGGAAGATCGCAGAGCCTTCGCCCATGACGAAGCCGTCTGCTCCCGCGGCGTAGGGACGAGTACCGGAGGCAGAGAGCGCGCCGATCTTGCAGAACTTCACGAAGGTCTGGACGCCCATGTTGCGGTCAATGCCACCAGTGATGACCGCGTCATAACTGTTTGCGATCAGTCCCTCCACGGCAGCGCTCATCGCGGCCATGGCAGAGGCGCAGGCTGCGTCACAAATGAAGTTCGGCCCGTGGAAGTTGTAGAGGTTGGCGATACGTCCGGCAATGCAGTTGGCCAGTTCGCCGGGCATGCTGTCTTCGGTAATTTCGGGCAGGTGCTTGCCCATGCGATCGTGCAGTTCTTGTGTGATCTCAGTGCGAACCGCTTCCGGCAGAGCGGCGAAGCTGGCGATCTCAGACAGTTCCTGCGCGTACTCGGGAAAGAACACCCGCAACGCAGTCAGATAGTGCTTCTCTCCCGCCATCGCATTGCCGAGGATCACCGCGACCCGATCGGGATCGAGCGGGCGCTTGGGGTAGCCGTAGTCTTCCAGAGCTTCGCGAGTGGCCGCGATAGCCCACTTCTGTGCCTGATCCATGGCATCGGTGACCCGCGGTGGAAGAGGCATGTGCCACTTCATCGGATCCCACGAGAACTCGCGCACCCACCCACCAATCTTCGAGTAGGTCTTGTCGGGCGCCTTGGGATCGGCGTCGTAGTAAAACGCGGGGTCCCACCGTTCCGGTGAGACGTCGGTGATGCTGTAACGTCCGCTCTTTACGTTTTCCCAGAATGCGTTGACGTTGACGGCATCGGGCAGAACCGCTCCCGCACCGACGATCGCGATGGCGCGATAGGCTGTGTCTTCCATGTGGACGCTCCTGTGCAACCGGGATCAGGTTGCAGGTTCAAGTAGTCAGGCGTCTTGATATTTATGCGGCGAGTGCAGGCTTGGCTGCACGGGCGTAGAGGACGTCGGCTATAAGATCCATGTCAGAAATCAGACCCGCCTGCGCGCGGTGCACGGCGGGCAACTGCAAACTTGTTTCAAAGGCGGGCATCTCGGCGTCGTTAACGCCACCGGCTCCGCAGACCCAGCGCAAGCCTTCTTCCGCGACTTTGAGCGCGGCTTCACGGGCAAAGATGCGGCTCACCGCCGCGAGCGCCGCGGCGTCGAAGCGCCGGTTCGCCTTTTCGTTCAGCTTGTTCTCGGCGAGGAGGGCGGCGCGACGTGCCAGAGTACCCGCGCACTCGGCGTAGGCAATCCACTCTCCCAGGCGCAGGAGGACGTGCTGGTAACGCGTGAGGCGTGCGATGCGAGCCTTTTCCATGATTTCGGCGAGCGCATGATGAGCCAACGCGGCAAGGTTCGCACCCACGTTCGGATGCCGCGCTTGCAGGGCTTCTAACTCGCGCGCTTTCTCGTGATAATGCTGGCCTCGCGTCTTGAGGTGGAGTTGCCAGCGATCGCGGCTGATGGTCATTTCCATGATTTCGGAGGTGCCTTCATAGATCGTGGTGATGCGAACGTCGCGGCTGATCTTCTCCACCATGTATTCGTGGGTGTAGCCATAGCCTCCGAGCGCCTGAACGCAGGCATCGGCCGCCTGATTCCCTGCTTCGGTGGCCATGTATTTTGCGATGGCGCCTTCGGTGTTGAGGCTGCCTTCGCCGGCGTCAATGCGCTCCGCCGTCTCCTCGATATAGGCGCGGGCGGCTTCGAGACGCGCTACGTGGGGCACGATCAGCTTGTGGGTGTACCCCTGCTTTTCGGAGAGTGGCGACCCGGCCTGAATGCGTTTGGTGGAGTAAGGAATCGCACGATCGAGGGCGGCCCATCCGGCACCAAGGCCAAACGCTGCAACCATCAGCCGCGTGTAGCCGAAAACGGCTTGGGCCTGGATCAGACCTTGGCCTTCGACGCCACCGAGCAGGCGGTCGGCGTCGACGTAGACGTCGTTGAAGGCGAGCGCGGCAGTGTTGCTGAGGCGAATGCCGTGCTTGTCCTCGGGTTCGTCGTGGGTGAACCCCTTGGCGTCTTTTTCGACCACGAACCAGCTCGGGCCACTCGGTGTGCTGGCCAGAACGGTGTACGCACCGGCGACTCCGCCGTTGCTGATCCACTGCTTGTTGCCGTTGATCTTGTAGCCGACGACGCCTCCGTCCTGCATGACGCGGTCGGCAGTCGTGCGAAGTGCGCCCAGATCGCTGCCTGCTTCGGGCTCCGTCGCGCCGTAGGCGAAGAGCAAGCCCTCATCCGCGATGCGGCTCAGCCAGGTTTTCTTTTGCTCCGGAGTGGCGCCTACGGTAATGGGATCGCTGCCGAGAAACGTAGCCAGCACGGAGGTCGCGATTCCGAGATCGATGCGTGCCATCTCCTCGCAAATGCAGTAGACGTCGAACGTGCCTCCACCCATGCCGCCGAACTCTTCGGGAATGAAGAGTAGCTGGATGCCCAGTTTGTCGGGACTGCACATGTCGCGGACGATCTCGATAGGGCATTCGTCGCGCTCATCTAGTTCGATCAAGACTTCGTCGGGCAGGCGCTTTTTGGCGAACTCTTTCAGCGATTTCACACTCAGTTTCAGGGTCTTCAATGCGAGCATGGGCAGATCCTCACTTGGCGGCAACGCCACGCAGTTCACGGGCTTTGTTGGTTAGTTCGGGCAAGAACTCGAGGAGGTCATCCACGATTCCGACGTCGGCCACCTGAAAAATTGGAGCCTTGGGATTCTTGTTAATGGCGACGAGAAAGGGACTGCCTTTAATACCGGCCAGGTGCTGGAACGCGCCGCTGATGCCACAGGCCAGGTAAACCTTTGGCTTTACGGTTTTCCCCGACGATCCAACCTGGCGGGACTTTTCCATCCACTTGGCGTCGACCACAGGGCGCGAGCAACTCACGGCCGCTCCCAGGACCTCAGCCAGTTCCTCCGCGAGAGCGACGTTGTCTTTTTCCTGGATGCCGCGCCCGATGGAGACGAGGAGACTGTGCTTGGTGATATCCACATCGCCGGCCTCGGCGACGATGGTCTCGACGTAGCGGCGTCGCGCCACCAGAGCGCCAACCTCGGAGGACCTGTCGATGATGACACCCGGTGCGGGAAGGTTCGCCTCTGGTTTGAATGCGCCGGGACGAACGTTGATAACGGCGCCGGAGGAAATGTCGCAGCGCACGTGGGCATTGACTTGTCCGCCGAATTCCTGACGGACGAGTTTGAGAAAGTTTCCTTCGATGCCATCAATAGCCAGGACATCCGAAACGAAGGCAGAATTCAGCTTGATGGACAGCCCGGGTGCGAGATCGATGCCGAAATGATCGTGAGGGACAAGCACGACGCTGCCGGGTGGCAGAACCCGAGCCAACGCCTGACGCACGAGTTCGGCGTTCGGGTAAACCAGGGCTTCGTTGGACACCTTCCAGATCTCGCCGAAGGAGCAAGCGAGCGAACTGCACGCGGCGTCGAGATCGGGCCCCCAGCCGGCCAGAATTGCTGTAGGAACTACCGTCGCATCGATTTTTTTTGCTACTGCGACGAGTTCGGCCGCGGAATCATCGGCGACTCCACCTCTGTGGACGATATAAGCAAAAATCCGAGGCATTATTTCAGCCCTCCCTTCGCAGCTACCAGCTCAAGAACTCTGTCGGCGTTCTCTTCCCTGCTGCCGTGAAGCATTTCGGCACCCGTGCTCAGCGCGGGGACGAAGTAGTCCACCCGCTTTACCTTCGCGGCGGCTTCGCCGACCACGCCTTGGTCGATGCCGAGGTCGGAGGCTGACAAAGTGGGGATAGGCACCGACGCCACCTGCCTGATTCCCCGCATGCCGACATAACGCGGCTCGTTGATGCCAGTCTGAATGGAGAGGACGCAGGGAAGATCCATTTCGTTGATCTCGCGATTGCCCCCTTCAATCTCACGGCTGACTTTCAGCTTCCCGTCTTCCACCGCGATCGAGTTCACCAGGGACGCGAAGGGATAGTCGAGCATCGCGGCCAGCATTCCACCCACCTGGGCGGCGCCATCGTCGGCCTGGACTCCAGTCAGAATCAGGTCATAGTGACCCTTCTCGACACAAGCTTTCAGAATGGTTGCGAGGCCCCGACCGTCGGATCCGTGGAAGGCGTCATCCGAGATGAGTGCCGCCTGATTCGCACCCATGGCCAGTTCCCGGCGCAGGATTTCTTCTCCGTCTTCGCTGTCAACCGTGACGACGGTGACGTTGCCGCCGACCCGGTCACGGATCTGCAGGGCTTCCTCGACAGCGTAGTTATCCGCCTCATTTATCGAGTACACGAGTTCATCGCGCTCAATGTCGTTTCCTGCGGGATTGAGTTCAATCTCGTTTTCTGAGGTATCGGGCACTCTTCGCGCGCACACCAGGATTTCCATGCTTAGCCTCCACCAGTTACAGTTTCCAATTCTTCTGTCGGCTTGGGACAACCTTTGTAATCCATGTTCTGATCGACCAGTTCGGTCAGGTCCATCACCGACATCTTGCCTTCGAGGCCCGCCACCTTGATTGCGTCTTCGATGTTCACCAGGCAGAACGGGCAGGCGGTCACGATCACGTTCGCGCCGGCTTCAGCGGCCATGCGCACGCGGACCACGCCCATCCGCTGCTCTTCTTTGGGTTCGTAGAACAGCATGAGTCCGCCACCGCCACAGCAGAAAGAGCGGTCGCGCGATCGCGGCATCTCAACTCGGTTCAAGCCCGGGATCGAGTCGAGCACGTCGCGGGGATCGTCGTAGACCTGGTTGTGGCGTCCCAGGTAACAAGGGTCGTGGTAGGTGTATACACGGTCTCGATTTTCGAACCAGTCTTCGAGCGTGTTGAAGCAGAGGTTGCCGGCCCTCGCTTCACGGGCAAGCACCTGGCTGATGTGCTCGACCGGTGGCACGTCCTTGTAGTCATGTTTGAGAGCGTTGAAGGCGTGCGGATCCGCGGTCACGATTCGCTGGACGCCGGAGGCCTTGATGGCCTGTGTGTTGTGATCGCGCAGAGCCGTGAAAAGCATCTCTTCGCCGAAGCGACGGACCTCATGACCGCTGTCTTTCTCGGCGGCTCCGAGAATGCCGAAGTTGGTTCCGAGGCGGCTGAGGATGCGGGCGGTGGCGCGCCCGATGGACTGCATGCGGTCGTCGTAGGAAGTGATGCTGTCAACAAAATACAGAGTGTCGGCGCCGTTCTGGCCGTCGAGAATCCTGATTGCGGGAGTTGGTTGGACCTCAGGCGTCTTTAATGCTGGCTTTGCCCAGTCGGCCCTCTTTTTCTCCATCTTGCCGTAGGGGTTTCCGCGACTTTCCAACGCTTTCAGGGGCTTTTGCAAGGACTGAGGTACATTTCCGTCATCGATCATTCCGCGTCGCAGGTCAACGATCTTGTCGATGTACTCGACCAGCAGTGGGCATTCTTCTTCGCACGCGCCGCAGGTCGTACAGGACCAGATTTCGTCTTCGGAATAGACATTGCCCATCAACGGCTTGCTGTTACTGGCCTTGCCCAGCACGGGGTAGTGCTGGAACACGTAGTCTCTGGCCTTAATGGAGATGAATCGTGGAGCGAGCGGGCGACCTACGGCATTGGCGGGACAGTTGTCCGCACAGCGTCCGCAGTCGGCGCAGGAATAAAAATCCAGAATGTGCTTCCAGGTGAAGTCCTCGAAGGTCTTCACGCCAAAGGATTTCACCTGATCGAGATGCTCGTCGGGAACTCCCCATCGCACGGGCTTGAGCGTTCCCTTCTCCAGCTTGGAGAAATAAACGCTGAACAGCGACGTTTCCACGTGGAACTGAATTCCAAACGGCCGGTAGCAGAGCAGGAAATAAAAGGCGATCTCGTGGACGAGGTAGGCGCCCACGTTGAGTCCCCAGAGGGTCGCCAATGACATGGAGCTGACGAGGATCCGCAACGCCCAAGGCATAGAGAAAACGGCGAGAGCCTCAACCGGTTGTCCTTGCTGAACGTGGCCTGCGAAACGACTCGCCGAGAAGAGGCTGTCGGCGACCATCAGGAGGGCAATGAGTCCCAAGAGAAAGATGGCGTCGGCGGTGTGGCTATTTCTGTATTTCGCAGGCACGGCGTAGCGGGCAGGCTTGAAAACGAGACGGCGCACGGCGGCTACTACCATGCAGAAGAAGACTACTGTGGCCGCGTAATCGGTAACGAGTTCGTAGATGTGCCCGGTTTGACCCGAGAGGCCCGGCATCACGAAATTCTCAGAGACTCCGACGATGAGCACCGAAAAAGCCCGCAGAGCAAGCAGGATGAATCCTGCGAAGATGAGGATGTGGAGAGTTCCGGCGAACTTGTAACGCGGGTGTTTCCACTGTCCCAGCCAGAACTTCAAGACCCGCCCGAGGCGAACCAGGGGACGATCGAATCGGGGATCGCGTTGGGCTCGGATCAGCGGCACCAATCGCTTCGACACGATGTAAACCAAGCAGGCAACTCCCAGGACATGGATGGCCAGGAATAGATTCCGGCCAGGAACCAGCCAGTCTGCAACGAGCGAGGGTGAATAGGTACCTACCACGGGCTACACCTGATTCACTGAAACTTGATGCGTAACGACGAACCGAGAGGGGTCTCTCCGGCTCAGTCGATAGCGCAAGGGGTGAAATTCACCGGGCCATCAGGCCCCTTACGCGTAGTCGATCGGATTTTTCTCAAACCAATGTTCATCGCGAGTTTCGTTGACCTTTTTCCAGGCGCGGGAAGCGACGCTGGCGCTGAACTGACGGTTCTCCCAAATCACGCCTGCGCCGAACCCGATGGCGCCGCCGAGCAAGCCGCAAGCAAGAACTCTTGCAGAAGAACGACGTTCGCCTCCCAGGGACGCGCCCAACGCACCCAGAACCGCTCCAATCATGGCGGGAGCAACCGCTTGCCTTGCGGATTCGGTGAGATAGGGAGAGAGCGGTTCGTCCTTGAGAAATTCGCCTTCTCCCTCGCGCGCACCCTCGATTGCGGAATTCACTAGCTTTTGCCCGTAATCGACGCTGGATTTAGACCATTCCAAGAAATTCATGCTTGCCTCACGATGCAGTGCTCACGCGGCTTTGTCCGGTTCCGCCGCCTGCCGCACAGTCCTCTGCGAACATTCCATCTTCGATTCAATCGATTCGAGCAGCCCTTCAAAGGTCATGCCCCGGTCGAGCATCTGAAGGAGTTGCGGCGGATCAAGGCCAACCGCTTCCGCAACCTGCACTAGCCGGTCGATGGCCTCGTAGACCTCACATTCGTGGGACTCATGCAGACGTGCGACGAGCACCTCAAAAGAATTGGTCGTCTGGTTTCCGGTAGGCACCTGCTTGGGCCTCGTTCCCAATAGAACCGAAGTAGAACCAAAGTAGAACCCTAGGCGGAGTGGAGTCAGCAACGCCTGTCACGCCTCAGCGTGACTCTCGTCACAAGGGTTCAGCAAGCCACTGCGGGGAGCGGTTGACTCGGGACACGAATCGTGTGGGAAATGCGAACCAGCACGCGAGGCAGAGCCCGACCTGTGCACGAGAATTAACGGGAAGCACAGAAGGACGGCAAAGGGCCAGGTAACGATTTGGATATCCGGTGGCTATCAGGTGCGCTATGCGCGAAACATCGGACACCTGATTGATGCGGTGCTGGGAGTCGGTGACACAAGACAGCGTTCTTGAATTGATATTGGTGAGGCGAGCAGAGCGGGCAGTCTGGCAAGTATCACAAAAGAAAGGCCCTCAGCCGAGGTCCAAAGGCGATGGTGCCTTGGGAATAAGGGACTTCTCCTCCGCCCAGCGCTGTGCGAAAATCAAGCCATGACGCATACCAGCCCGCCCCAGCCGCACGAGCAGCGCAAGCTTGAGCAACTGCTCGTGAAACTCTCTCAGGTGAAGCCCATCTCCGCCAAACCAGCCCCGATTGTCCACGGAAACTCGGCAATTCGAGCAGACAGCACTGCGCACGCGAAGCTCTTTTTCTCGACATAGCTCGAGCAAGAACAAAGCAGGAAAGAAAAACAATTAGAGCCAAAGCACCCACAGTCCCGATCTGTGGGCTTTTTTTGGTTCATGAGTGCAATGGCATATTTCAACAGCTAGCAACTTATGGCTGATCGGGAATCACCCAAGGCAGTCTCATCCGGAACTCGCCCGCGAGGAGCCGACACGGTTATCTCATCAGTCCCGCCTTGAGTGGGCCAGCCCAGTGCGACCGGGCTCCAGGGTTCCTCGACTAGCGGGGCTGGCCGCGTCGCAGGCTCCACAGTCCCTGCACCGAGAGGATGAAGGAGAACATCCCAGTCACGCCGAGCGCGTGAAGCGTCCAAACGAACAAGAAGGCTGGGCTGGACTTGGCGATCTGGCCGCGAAAAACGCCTCCCGCTCCCATCACGTGGATGATCGGCATGCCCAGCCCAATGAGCGACCCGACGAGCATGATGATGTACCCAGACCGCCGTTCGGCGAGCACCAGCGTTCCGTACAGCCAGACGACCAGGATGGGCACCGCAACGAGGGTTGAGCCCCCCGCCTCGGCCGTCCCGACCTTGGCGTGGATGGTATCGCTCGTCAGGTGCAACGTCATCAACAGGATGGTGAGCAGAGAGGTGATGGTTAACATGAGGTTGGGCTTCATTGGATATTCTCCAGTAACCAAAATCCGACCCTAGACCCTTAGCGAGCCACGGAACGCCCTGGCGGCATAGTACGATTCCGCGCCGTTGTGATACACGAACACAGTGTCGAAGCGGCGATCACAAAAGAGTGCGCCGCCGAGCTTTCTGATCGCAGAAGGTGTTTTCACCCAGCTCGACGTTTTCGTGTCGAAATTTCCAAGTTTCTGCCACTCTCGATATTGTTCTTCCGTTAGAAGCTCAATGCCCATGGAAGCTGCCATATCCATAGCGTTATCCTTTGGTTTATTTTCTTTCCGTGACTCCAGCGCTTCGCGGTCGTAGCAAAGACTTCTGCGACCTTTCGGACTTTCCGCCGAGCAATCATAAAAGATGTATTCGTCCGTCTTCTTATCATGACCAATAACATCCGGTTCACCGCCGGTTCTTTCCATTTCATGGAGTGACCACAGTTTTTCGGCATTCGCTTCCAGCTTTGTGTGCACTTTGGCCCATTCAAGACCTTGATGGCAGTTCATGTTTTTCTCAAAGCGGGATTGTAATGCTTTGAGTAGATCTTCACGCTGTTTCTTCGAAAGGGCTAAGTTTGACATCGGTTCCTCCTTGGATGGGCTTGGAATAATGTCTGAATCCATGACTAGCGCAAATTCAAGGTCAGCGTCAACGCCAGGATTGGTCGCACAGAGCCGCCTTTCCGAACGTCTGCATCCGCCGATCGAAGATCACAGGTTCGCGTACGAACCTGTGGCGCCTGTCGATCTCTTCGAAAAACATCGTCGAACGACATGGCCTTTCCACATCCACAATCCCGAAAGGATCATGACTGGAACGAAGACAAACCGAGTAGCGGGAGCGTAGCTTGGAATTTTGTCAAACGGACTGTAGATATAACCGAGTATCGGAATGCTAAAGACAAGGTGAATCCAGCGAAAGATCGAACGCTTGGTGGCATCTTTCATGATTCGTTGTCCTCCATTTATCGGCGATACCGTGTCATTTACTCCGGCCCAGCTTTGAATTGTGCCGGCAGATTTCAGTCTGTCAGTGCCAAGACCTGCTCCAGGGCGGCAACGAACCTTAGTCCAGGTTCCGCGCCTTACTCCACAGCCGCGGGCGCCGTGACAATGGCCGCCGCCATTGCGAGTTTGTGATCATTGTTCCAGGGCGGCCCGACGGCCCTCCGCACCCGGAGGAAGTGAGCATCGAGGTTCTTTACACGCAATGTATGGCTCGCCGCACCCAATACGCTCTTCGGCTCGTACCAGTGGACGGGCCAACCCCGTGCCTCGGCCGCAGAGGCCAGGGCCCTGCGGTACATCACCCAGTCGGCATTGTTCTGCGCACGGTAGTCCGTGATTCGCTCGGCAATCGTGGGTGGAAGCTGTGGGCACTTGCGAAGGGCGACTCCAAGGATACGCGGCACCGCCATCGTGACAGCGTCCAAGGCAAGCACCGCGTGCCTCTCCGCCGACAGGCGCACGCGCTCCACTAACTCCACGGCCTCGTCGAGCGGGAGTCCTTGGCCTTCGCTGTGGTGCGGAAGCTTGGGCAGGCCGTCGCCCACGAGTTCTACGCGGCGGCGGTCGAGGAGCGTCCCATCACGCGCGACCGTCACCAGCACCGCCCAACCGCCATGATCTGATACCCCGATGATGCCACCGTTCTCTGTCATGATGTTCCCTCATGCCTAACTTCGCGCCTTTCAGGGCTGGGAGCTGGATGATTGGCTCCCGTACAACAACTCAACAACACTCGGGGGGCTTCCTCCTTCCTCCCCCGCGTCAACGCTAACGCTTCGGGGGGTTGGGCGGCCAGTTGGGCGCTTTGACGCCGAACTGCTGAGCGTACTCGGCGTTCAGCCGCTGCCAGCCGGCGAACTTCATGGCATCGGCACCAGCGATGCGGCCGATGGGAGTTCCGCTGAGAAGGTGATCCAGAACGTCAAAGGAAATGTGCCACCCAGCAGCACCCATGGAGACGAAGCGGCGATCGATCTTGGTCCACAGCGTCAGGCGCGTGCCACCGCCAGAGGCCTCGAGTTCCCAACGCATATCGCCGTACTCAAGTGCCTTGGGAGCTTCGGCTCGCGTGACTTTGGTTTCGATCGGCGTGGGTGTTCCCACCCAGGTAAGCTTCACCGTTCCAACCGCATCCAGGCTTCCATCGGTCACAAAGGGAGCCCACTCGCGCAGATGCGCCGGGTCAGTCAGGGCCTGCCAGACTTTTTCCGGAGAGTGGCGCAGTTCTCGGACGAGAATAAGCGTCCACTTCTCTCCGTCTTTCTGTACCCGCGCCAAGTTGGCGGGACCCGGTGCATACAGCTCAGGTTCGGTCATCTTCTGCTCCTTGTCTTAACAGCATGCCAGCTGGTGAGCTGAACTCGACGACCCTCACGAGCGACCGTGACATGCGTACGATTTTTGGCGCAGCGCCCAAGTCGAACTCAGATCAATTTGAGCACGGTCCGAACCACATCGGGCACAAGGCCATGGAGTATGGCGGGAATCACAATCCGTGCAATCGGATAAGCGATCAGCACGACGGTGACGGCCGCCAGCGCCCATGTGTTGGCCGAGAGGTGGCGTTCGAGAGCATCCACGTGAGCGGACCAGAACCGGCAGAACTGCACCGCACTGGCCGGATACGGTGTGTAGGGCTCGCGGTCGCGCATCTCTCTCCTCCTAATCTACCTCCTCCTACTGAACCTCCGCCCTACCAACGCTTCAGTTGGGTGAGCTGAATGAGGTTGCCGCAGGTGTCGTTCAGCTTCGCAATGGTCGAGCCGTGCGTGTCGGTGGGCGGCATAATGAACTCGGCGCCGCGGCCCTTGATCCTCTCGTACTCGCTGTTAACGTCGTCGGTGAAGAAATTGGCCGCGGGCTGGCCCTGTTGAAAAATCGCCTGCTGATACGTCCTGGCCGCGGGGTTGTTGTTCAGCGCCAGCTGCAGCTCAGTACCGTCCGGTTCCTCGGAGGAGGCCACGGTCAGCCAGCGAAATGGGCCGTTACTGAAATCGGCCTGCTTGGCAAAACCCAGTACCTCCGTATAGAAGCGCAGGGCCTTGTTCTGGTCGTCGACGAATACACTGGTCAGTTTGATTTTCATTTCGTTTCTCCTTTATAACGTTCGCGGTTTGGGCCGCGGCGGCGTCTTCTCCTTGGTTTTCGTTTTCTTTGGGGTTGATTGATCGATGCGGTCGAGGTGGCGTTCGAGTGCATCTATGTGGGCGGACCAGAAGCGGCGGAACTGAGCCAGCCAGGCATCCACCTGCTGAAATGGTTTAGGCTTCAGCCGGTAGAGACGGCGTTGTGCGTCCACCGTGGATTCCACGAAACCGGCGTCACGCAGCACGCGCAGGTGCTTGGACACGGTCGGCTGCGGCATGCGAAGTTGGCGCTCGATCTCTCCCACCGACCGTTGGGACGAGACCAGGAGGCTCAATATCGCGCGGCGGTTTGGCTCCGCAATGATTTCGAAGACAGATTCCACCTCTTTGATATACTCCACACCGTATATACGTGTCAAGGCATATTTAAGCAGAGGGGGACAAGGTAGCGTCTCACTTCACATTGCCTGTTGTCGGCTGGCTGCAGGCGGGCCTGGCCTTCGAGGATGGGAGAGCCGTCGCGCAATAGACCCGGTCGCGTCGCCGAGATAGGAACTCTACAACGAACGGTCGGACTTTTGGGCTCACTCAGCTTTCTTGATTTGTTCAGCGGCAATTTGAAATCCAGTATTCGCCGCCGGAGCACCCGCGTACAGGGCGGTCTGCAAAAGCACTTCCTTCAAATCGCATAATTCGAGATCACTGGCCAACCCAGCTCGCAGGTGGAGGGCAAACTCTTCCCACCTTCCAAGCGATGCTGTTACCGCCAGCACTAGCAGCCTTCGGGTGCGCCAGTCCAGTTCGGGACGAGACCAAATCGTTCCCCAGGCGTAACGGGTTATCAACTCTTGAAATTCGCGCGTAAAGTCTGTCGTGTTGGCGATGGCCCTATCGACGTGGGCGTCGCCAAGAACTGCACGACGCACTGCGAATCCTGCTTGCAGGGAATCTGCGCTAGCGTTCGGTTGCGGCAGCAAGAACTCAAGCAGGGCCGCGGTAAACGAGCGTGGCCGCTCGAGATTAGAAAGATGCGCAGCCGCCATGTGAAGCGTTTTAGCTCCAGGAATTTCCTGCGCCAGCCTCTCGCCATGCCCGCTCCAGGGAGTCGCCACGTCGCGTTCGCCGGAGATCACCAGAGTTGGAGCCTTGATCTTTCTGAGGAGATCTCCGTGATTCATGTCGCGAAGGGCAGCACAACATCCCAGATACCCAACGGGATCTGTGCCCAAGAAGACGGAGCGGATCGAAGCGACATGGGGATTTTGTTTCGCCAGCGTATCCGATGAGAAGAACCTCTGCATTGCCACGTCGACGACTGAGGACATTCCGCCTTTTACTACTGCCGCAATTCTCGTTTCCCAATTGGTGCGGGGCACGAACTGCGGCGACGTGTTGGCCAGCACAAGATGTGTGACGCGCTCGGGTGCGTGCGCCGCAACCCACTGTCCGATCGCTCCACCCAGCGACAGTCCGCAAAAAGCAAATTGCGAAATCTTCAACCTGTCGGCCAAGGCGAGAATATCGTTGCCCAACATCTCAATCGAATATTCACCGGCCGTTGCATCCGATGCTCCGTGGCCACGCGTGTCATACCGCAGAATCTGGGAGTACGGAAGCAGATCTGCTACTTGAAGGTCCCACATCGCGTGGTCCGTACTGATTGAGTGCGACAGAATTAGGACAGGTCGTCCCGCATTTCCCTGCAGTCGGTAGAACATCCGCGCATTGTGAATGGTTGCGAACGGCAATTCATTGCTCCTTGTCGTCGTCTTCGCGATCGGGCTCTGATGCCAGAGTTTTCCGGAAGACTTCTGCCGATCCGAGATATTGCTCTGGCGTTTCCAGTTGCTTGAGTTCCGCGGAACCCAGATGGATTGTTACTTCAGGAAGCTCTGCGAGCACCGCAGCGAGATGCCTGCCCTCTTTGACACTCTTCTGAACGGCCGCCTGAACGACCTTGTGAGCGACATCTCGCCCCAGCTTTGCTCCAAGCAGCATCATGGCGCGCTCGGCAAAAATCGCTCCGTTCGTCTTCTCGATGTTGAGGCGCATCTTCTGCACGTCAACGGAGAGCCCTTCGGCCACTTCAGCCATCGAGGCAATTGCTACGCCGGTCGACTGAACTACGGCCGCAACTACAGGCCACTCCGCCTGCCAGCCCCCGACGCCACGCTCGTGCTCTTGCAGCATGGCCGAGAGAAACGATGCAACCAGTCCCGGAACCCGATGCGCAGCCGCGAGCGTGAGTGAACAGGCTGTAGGGTTGCGCTTGTTCGGCATAGTTGACGATCCGGCGCGGCCTTCTCCTCCCGGCTCGGACGCCTCCCCCAACTCGCTCTGCATGAGCAGACTGATATCGCGCGCCATTTTGCCGAGAGATCCAGTCAGCACTCCGCATACGCAGATCAACGTCGCGAGTTGATCGCGCTGAGTGTGCCAGGGCGTTGGGGGAGAGTCTCCAAATCCAAGTTCCGCACTCAGAGCTTCGGCCACGGGAATTCCGCGGTCGCCGAGCGATGCCAACGTGCCGCTGGCTCCGCCAAACTGCAAAACCGCTGCAGATCGAAAAGCTCTTTGCAAACGCCGCCTGCCGCGGCAAACCGAAGCCAGCCATCCGGCGGCTTTGAGCCCGAAGGTCACGGGCGGAGCGGGCTGAAGCAGAGTCCGACCGAGCATAACGCTCTGCTTGTGCCGCTCAGACAAGTCCACCAACGCTTTTTCCAATCGCAACAGGTCACCAATGAGAATCGGTTCTGCGCGCTTCAGCAGTAAAGACATCGCGGTGTCGGCGACATCCTGGCTGGTGGCTCCCCAGTGAACGAATCGCGCCGCCTCGGGGTCGGTCTTTCGTACCCGGGCGGTCAGCATTTTTACCAAAGGTATTGCAGGTGTTCCAGCACGAAATATGGCGTCAGCAAGAACGGAGATATCAAACTTGCCGGGCACCGCGGCAGCCGCTATCGCGTCTGCCGCCTCCATGGGGATGAGCCCGTGTCGCGCTTCTGCGTGCGCCAATGCGGTTTCGAATTCCAGCATTGCCTGAAGAACCGACCCATCGGAAAACAGCGCGGCTAGGGCCGGCGTGGTCGCCAGGCTTTCAATCAAGCGTCCGATCATATTCGGCTCCGCACCGCGAGTCGCTTCGAGGGTTGGCTGTTCAATCTGAAATGATTACACATCGAAAAATACCGTCTCGCCCTCTCCACGAAGGTGCACAGCGAAGATCCAATTGCTGGTGCGGGCCGGATCCGGCTGGGCCAATAACGTCGCACGCCGATTTTCTGGCACCAAGGCCAATATGGGATCTGCGGCGTTGGCTGACTCTCCCGCGAAGTAAACTCGTGTCGACAATCTCTTGAGAATGCCTCGGCCCAGAATCGATACGTTGATGTGAGGCGCTTGAATCGTTGCGCCTGGCCCTGGTACACGGCCCGGCCTGATCGTTTCAAACGTGCACGAGCCATCTTCCGCTGTCGCCAATCGCCCAAAGCCACCGAAAGCTCCGCCGTCCACACCGCTGACCTGATGCGGGTAGTTCCCTTCGGAGTCGGCTTGCCACAGTTCGATCATCGCATCGGGAACCGGCACTCCTTCTCCATCCGCCACACGCAAAGTGAGCCACACCCGTTCCCCCTTGGCTCCATTGCCCGCGATACGCGAAATACTCCGTGCGTCCGTAAGGCCAAGATGCAGGTACGGACCAACGGTCTGCGAAGGTGTCGGCGTCAAATCCATCGTTGCCTTTCTCTACTTTTCAAACGGCGTTGATTCACGGCCCCGGAGCACGATGTCGAAACGATAGCCCAAAGCCCACTCCGGCTTCGTCGTTTCCAGGTCAAACTTGGAGACCAAACGCTGACGTGCGCTTTCTTCAGGAATCGATTGCAGAATGGGGTCGTAAGCAAAGAGCGGGTCGCCAGGAAAATACATCTGGGTAATCAACCGCGTGACGAAGGCCGGCCCAAACAAAGAAAAGTGGATATGCGCCGGGCGCCATGCATTGTCGTGATTGCGCCAAGGATAAGCGCCCGGCTTGATGGTCACAAAACTGTAGAATCCGTTTTTGTCGGTCAGAGTTCTGCCGGTCCCCGTGAAGTTCGGATCGAGCGGTGCGGGGTGGTCGTCTTTCGCGTGTGCATATCGTCCCGCCGCATTTGCCTGCCAAATCTCGATCAGGCTGTTCGACACAGG
This sequence comes from Candidatus Sulfotelmatobacter sp., assembly GCA_049792875.1. GTDB lineage: Bacteria > Acidobacteriota > Terriglobia > Terriglobales > Acidobacteriaceae > Sulfotelmatobacter. Next base: position 14,301 of record JBARBI010000306.1, on the reverse strand, counting down.
GCGGCCATCCCCATCCACTACTCGCCCGCGCACAATGATGCGCTCCCCCAGAGGTTCCCCCGCATGCTGAACCGTAAGGTCTCGATCATTTGGATGAATGTCGGAATGGCCAAAGACCGGGCCTGTGACCTCAGAGAGAGTCTGCGGCAGAAAGATCAGCGGCTGAGATGGCGCCCGCAACCTTGTCGCGCGATATGCAGGATAGAAATAATCCGGCTGGGTGCCTGCTTCATGTCGGCGGAAGGGGGCGACAAATCCATTCGGATTGTTACTCTTGCTCTGAATCAATGAAGAAGACATGTTGATCTCACAATCCGAAAACTCACCCGCACTTTGTCGCTACAGATTGTACGTCGATTCAGCTCATTGGGAGACCAACGTAGTTTTCGGCGAAGGTTTGCGCCGCTGCGCGGGAACTCGTCAGGTAATCCAAGTCGGCCAACTGCCTGTGGTCCTCGAACCTGTCGTTCCCAGGAATCCGGTGCAGCATCGAAGTCATCCACAGGGAGAAGCGCTGAACCAGCCATACTCGTTTTAAGCATGTCTCTGAGTAACGGTCGAGAAGTTCTAGATTTCCAGAGGCGTAGAATTCCCCGAACGCGGCAGCTAAGACTCGCACATCAGCCACGGCAAGATTGAGCCCCTTTGCGCCTGTCGGAGGCACGATGTGGGCCGCATCCCCGGCCAGATAGAGCCTGCCGCACTGCATCGGCTCCGCCACGAAACTGCGCATGCCGGTAACGCCTTTCTGCAAGATTGAGCCTTCCGTTAGCCTGCGCCCGTCTCGAGTGGCGAGGCGCGTCTGTAATTCTTCCCAGATTCGTGCATCGGGCCACTGCGCCAAGGCCTCATCTGGAGCGCATTGGAGATACAAGCGGGTGATTTCCGGGGTTCGCATGCTGTGGAGGGCGAACCCGCGATCATGATAGCAATAGATCAGTTCCTCGGAAGAAGGTGGCGCCGCCGCCAAAATGCCGAGCCAGGCGAACGGAAAAACCCGTTCATACATGGTTAAGGCACTCTCAATGCTCGGGCGACAGACTCCGTGAAAACCGTCGCAGCCTGCGATGAAATCGCAAAGGATTTCCGAAGGTTCACGATAGTGGTGAAATCGTATCTTCGGTGTTGTGGAATCGAAGTCGTGAATGGTGACAGCCTCAGCTTCAAAGAAAATCTCAGCCTCTGCTCTTAGCCGCGCCGCGATGAGGTCTTTCACAACTTCCTGCTGGGCATAGATCGTGATCCCGCGGCCCGTCAGGGCTTTGAAGTCGATGCGATGCCCCTGCTCTCTGAAACGAATTTCTACGCCGTCATGAATCAGGCCTTCCCGCTTCATTCGCTCGCCTAAACCCATTGCCACCAGAAGGTCGACAGTGCCCTGCTCCAAGACACCGGCCCGCACCCGCTGCTCACAGTGCTGTCGACTTCGACCCTCGACCACAACCGACTGAATTCCTTGCCGGTGCAGGAGGTGCGACAACACAAGCCCTGCGGGTCCAGCGCCCACAATCCCAACCTGTGTGCGTATTCTCATTGTTTCCTTCGGTGCGACTTCTGATGAGCCGAACGGTGGGTGTTTTCAGCGGAAAACATCTCGATCACCTCGCGCGGAACAGGTCTGCTCTCAATCCGTTCTGGGTCGGCTGTCGACACCACCGCCCACACTCTAGTCTCAAGACATTCCACGGCCAAAACACTCTTGTTAAACAATCTATGGCGGACGCAGAAACTGCTGCGGCGCCACTCGGTTATCTCAGACTCGACGATCACTGTGTCCGCAAATCGCGATGGCGCCTTGAATGAGACGCGCAGGTCGACTAGAGGAATGCCCACAATTTGATGGATTTTAAGCATCTGCCGCTTGGACAGGCCGGCTTTCTTGAACAACGCCGTCGTGCATGCGTCGAAATAGGCTAAGTAGCGCGGGTAAAAGACAATCTGGGCGGGATCGCAGTCGCCCCATTCGATGTGAATCGTCTTCCGGTTGGATATGTTGGCTTTCTTGCTCACCAATGACCTCTTCCCGTGATTCCTCTCAAAGTGGCTCGGCAACCTGCGGAACATCGAAGTAAAGATGATAGTGATTGCGGCACGCGGTCTTGAACTGGGCACCGCAAGAGGGGCAGCGAAACTCACTCTGCATATACTGGAGAATGGTTAGCGTTGCACCGCAGGCGTCGCAAAGAATCGATTCTTGGTCCCATTCATTCTCCGGCCACAGCGTGATTTCGTGCTCGGCCATGGCGGCATGGCAATCCTCGCAGGCATAGTAAACTCCACAGCACTTCATCCTGATCGCGATAATGTCAGTAGGTCCGTGATAGTGCTCGCAACGGGTTTGCGGATCGAGATTTACGCCACGCACGTATCCGAGGCTCGGAATCATTGCACGATTAGGAAGACTTGCAAGGCAATCGTATCAAAACTCCAGTGGAATCCAGACCTGACGCATAGTTGCTGGAAAAGCCTTCGACAAGCTCTGGGCCGCGGCTCACAGCCGAATCCAACCGTGAACGATCAGCAGGAGCGACCCCAAGGCTACGATCGCCCACAGCAGGACGCCCTGCAACAACGCGCGAACGCCTACCTGTCGCAGCGTCGCTGCGGAGAGACCTGTCCCGATCAGAAAAAGCGTTACCGTCAACCCGAGTCTCCCCAGATGACTCAGTACTGGATACGCAAAACCAAAAAACGGTACGTAGGTGTTTGCCATGGCAGCAAGACAGAATAGCCCAATGAACCACGGCCACTGGATTCGACTCTTGCTTTTCATGAACATTGAGGTCAGGACTGAGACCGGAACAATCCACAATGCGCGGGCCAGTTTCACGGTTGTTCCAACCGACAGGGCTACCGCGCCATACTTGGCAGTTGCGCCAACGACGGAACTGGTGTCATGAATGGCCAGCGCCGACCACAAGCCGAACTGCGTCTGGCTGAGGTGCTGTGCCCATCCCAGCGCCGGGAAGAGCAGGAGCGCAATCGAATTCAACAGAAAAACGGTGCCCAAGGCAACGGCCATCTCTTCTTCCGTTGCGTTTGTAATGGGTCCAACGGCTGCGATCGCGCTTCCTCCACAGATCGCCGTGCCCACAGTGATGAGGAAAGAAGGTGTGCGCTCTACCTGCAACCAACGGCCGATCGCAAGCCCAAGTAGCATGGCCCCCGTGATGCTGCACGCGGTGTAAAGGAAGCCCGAGCGGCCAACCTTCAAAACCTCCGCCAAGTTCATACCAAAGCCGAGGCCTACCACCGAAGCCTGCAAGAGGAACTTTGACAGACGCCTGGACTCAAGGTGATAAGGATGGGCGAGGGTAAGGCCGTACAAGAGTCCCGCGGTCAACGCCAGGGGTGGCGATAGCAGTCCGCTAGCCGCCAGGATGAGTCCGATGAAGAAGACTATCTTTTGCATGCACTCAACCGACGGTCAGCAGCTCTTCGTAGAATCCGCCGATCTGCCGTGCGCGATCTACGAAGTGAATCTCCAATATCCAGTGCCGCTTAAGGCCAGAAGCGTCCGGCAACCGCATCCGGTTGTGATTCTTGGGGTGGACATAAAGAGTGACCTTGTCCCCTGAGATCTTCTCATGCGGAAAGACGCCTATCAGATGCCCTGCAATGGGTCCGCCGTACTCCCAGCCAGCTTGCTCCGCCAATTGTTGCGTGTGCGCATAAAGCTCGGCTGCGGTGATCTCAGGGTGTTCGTGAAAATACTGCTTGCCGCTGGCAAATGCCTCTTCAATATCGTGGCGGAGTTTGTGCTTCAGCGGGTCGTTTCCTACAACGTAGGTCCGCCCGAAGTCGGCTTCCCATTCCTCAAATACAGGGCCGAAATCCAGAAAGACGATGTCATCCTCACCGACCGCTAAGTCAGGCGGATTCTCATCATAGGGAGCCAAAGTGTTGTGCCCTGCGCGTACGATGCGTTTGTGCCAACAGCGCGAGATTCCGTACCTGCTGTCGGCAAGTGCATAGACACTTTCGTTAATCTCGCTTTCCTTAGCCCCAGGCCGAATCAGGTCTCGGGTTTCGATCTCTGCGAATAGGGCCTCGGCCTTTCTTTGGGCATCCAACAGCCCAGCGACGAGCCCTTCTTCCGATCGCTCCATAGGGAATCAGATTACAACACTCAGCTTGCAGGCCGGGAAGTTGAGCCTCAGGCCTTCCGTTGAATCTGAAACAGCGCCTCGGGATCTTCGGCCGACGCGACACCCGCCCAAATCCAAGCGTACCGACTCAGCAAGGAGCCGACCAGGAAGCATATCGCCGCGGCTCGACGTCCAGAGGCCGACTCTGACATGAGGCGCAACAGAAGTGCTCCAGGGCCAGCCAGCGTGCCAGCAATGCGAAACGTCCATGCGCTTTTGCCCCGATGCAGCGGTGCATTGACGGGTAGCCTGCTCAGTTCGAAATGAACTCCCAGCAGCGTTTCGGCAACGGCAGCAACGAGTCCGAGGAGTTGCGTTGCGGGATTGAGGAATCCGATCAATTCAAGGACTCCGGCGGCTCCACCCACGGCGGAAGCCAAGAAATGCGGTGGAAGCGCCAGGCGATTATGAGACCAGACCGGATTCGCCGTAGCGCCGATCAGGACGCCCGTGTAGGCGGCAAGAATCAGGCCGGTCAGGGCTCCCGTCAGCTCTCCGGCCCACCTGATTCCGATCGTGAACGGGCTCACATACGCTCGGAGAATCAGTTCATTGCCAACCAGAGCGACAAACACGCAGCCCGAAAATGCGACCAGAGTCCACACGCCTACCGACATGGGAGACTGGATTTTGGCCACCCTCAGCATGGCCAAGAATCGCTCAGGCCGGCCCAGGTCGGCAATCAGGAGAACGGGGCAGATCGTGGCTCCAGCGATGGCGACCCACAGCGCGGCCCGAGTGAGCGCCGGGTCACTGCCGAACACTTGCGCCGCGAAGGCTATGACGGCGGAGACGCCGGCAATGCCGCCAGCAAAAAAGTAGAGCGGTATTTCCCAAGTCCAAACCGGGGCCTTCAGTACAGGAAGCCCGTAGTAGCTCTCTCTGCCACGAATCTGCGGCGGGTGCTTTGCCGGTCCGCGATCTTGGCCGACAGGCGGCGCCTTATCCGCTGCCGCCTTGCGGATTTCATCAAGGCGCTCTTCGGTAGCCTTCGGGTTACTGGGAGTGGGCTGGGGCACGGGTTCGATTCCGTTAAAGCACAAATGCCAAGCAGACGATCCCAAAGACGACGGCCGCAGAAATCAGCGCCGAGGCCCAGGCGCTCTTCAGGTACGCCGACGGCGCCTCCGGAGCGGGGGGAAGGTTGTAGTTCTCCGGCTCCCCCAGAATCACAAAAAAGGCGTGAAGCCCGCCTACGCTCGTTTCCTGAGGATCATACAGCCGCGCGTCGTGATACCCTCGCTCGCGCAGCTCATGCACGCGGTTCCTCGCACGCTCCTGCAGTTCCTCGATTACGCCGAACTGTATCGATTGCGTCGGACATGCTTTTGCACATGCAGGGGTGAGACCGACCTTTTGCCGGTCGTAACAGAACGTACACTTGAAAGCGCGCCCGTCATTCGGACGGCGGTCAATCACGCCAAACGGACACGAGACCACACAATACCCGCAACCATTGCACACGTCCTTCTGCACCAGAACGGACCCTACATCGGTGCGCATGATTGACCCTGTGGGACAGACCTCCAGGCACCCCGCATTTGCGCAGTGCTTGCAAACATCGGAAAGAAAAACCCAGCGGAACGGGTCTTGCGTGTCCGCAAGCTGCGGACCAGCCGCTTGCGGCTGCTCCAGAAACATCACGTGCCGCCAGGTGGAAGCGCCCAAACTCTGGGTATTGTCGTAGGACAGACCGCTCCACACCATGCCGTCGGCCGGCACTTCGTTCCATTCCTTGCAGGCCACTTCGCAAGCCTTGCAGCCGATGCACAGCGTCGCGTCTGTCAGGAAGGCCGAGACAGTCATTAGAATTAGGATTCCTTCCGCGTTTCGCTCAGTTCCTTCACGGCTTGCACATTCTCCGAATGTTTCCCTCGCAGGACGTTGCACAGCAGGCCTTTCGATTCCATGATGCGCACGTTCGGCTCCTCTGAGATCGCGATCAGGTCGTTACCGATGTCGCCTTTCACCAGACCTGAATATCCCCAATGAAACGGCAACCCCACTTGGTAAATGAGTTTACCTTCGATTTCCAGTGTCTGCACTCGGGGTGTAACCAGGGCATGCGCTTCCACGGCTCCACGTTTCGTAACGATGGTGACCCATTCGCCGGGCTCTATCATAAGTTCGCGGGCCATCTCGACAGAAATCTCGCAAAACATTTCTGGCTGAAGTTCGGCCAGGTGCGATAAAGTCCGCGACATTCCCCCGGCGGTGTGATGTTCGGTGAGGCGGTAAGTGGTCAGAACGTATGGAAACCGCGCATCCGGTGATGTCGCGTACTCGTTGCCAAGACGATTCTTGCTGCTGGCAACGGGATTCACCTGCCGTTTGGGGTAGATCGGATTCCGAATCGGCGACTCAAACGGTTCGTAGTGCGCCGGCAATGGTCCATCGGCCAAACCGTTGGGCACCCAAATCCAGGCGAGACCGTCGGCATGCAGGATAAATGGTTTGTCTCCCGAAAGAGCATCGTCGCCCTCCGCATTCTCTCCGGGTGCGTGATCCGGCGGCTTGGTGGCCACAAAATCGGGTACGTCGTTTCCCGTCCACTTCTTGGTTGCGCAGTCCCACCACACCAGCTTCTTTCTTTCGCTCCACGGCTTCCCGTCGGTCCGTGCCGAGGCTCGGTTGTAAAGGATGCGCCGGTCTGCCGGCCATGCGAATCCCCAGCCGTGCCCGTAGAAATCCTTCGAGGCACGCTGATTCGCGCGATTTTCGCCGGGCTTTGGAAAGACGCCGGAGTAAATCCACGCGCCGCACGCGGTTGAGCCGTCCGATTTAAGCGCACCGAATCCTGGCACGAGCTGCCTATCCGCCACGGTGTAGCCGTTGATTTCCTGCAGGACTTCTTCGGCGGAGGGCTCCTGATGCGGCCCCTCAGTGCCGTAATTCCACGTCAATGCGAGCAATCCGGCGTTTTTCGGTTCCGGATTCTTTTTGGCTTTCTCGCGAAGCAGATTTCCCAGGTGGAACATGAACCAGCTTTCGCTGCGGCAGTCTCCCGGAGGATCCACCGCCTTCTCATGCCACTGCAGCAACCTCTGCGTATTGGTAAACGTGCCATTCTTTTCTGCGTGGCCTGCCGCGGGCATCAGGAAGACCTCGGTTTGAATGTCCTCGGGCCGCACTTCGCCGTTCTGCACTTCCGGCGCAGAGCACCAGAAAGATGAGGTTTCGGTGTCGACCAGTTCCCGCACCACCAGCCACTTCAGCTTGGCCAGCGCCCGGCGTTCCATCCCTGAATTTGGTCCGGCCACGGCTGGATTCTCGCCCATTACAAACAGGCCGTCCATCTTGCCGTCCATCATGTCCAGCCAATAGCCCTGGTGGGAATGATCGCCGGTAAGTCGCGGCAGCCAGTGGAAGCCGAACTCGTTCTCCGGCTGCGCAGCCTCGCCATAGTAGGCCTTCAGCAAACTCACGATGTACTTATCGAAGTTCCTCCACCAACCGGTTCTGGGCATGTTTTGTGCGAGGTATTTCCCGAGACTCTTCGATTGTTCTCCGAACTGGGGCATGCTCAGATATCCGGGAAGGATGTCGAATAATGTCGGAATGTCGGTGCTGCCCTGGATGGAGGCGTGCCCGCGCAACGCCATGATGCCGCCGCCGGGCCTCCCCATGTTACCTAGCAGAAGCTGTAAAATCGCGGCGCAACGGATGATCTGCACTCCTGAGGAATGCTGCGTCCAACCCACTGCGTAGCAGATTCCGCCAGTTTTCTCCGGTCCGGACGCCTTGCAATACGCATCAGCCACACGTAAGAAGGCATCCTTAGAAACACCGCAGTAGTTTTCCACCAACTCCGGCGTGTACCGCGCGAAGTGACGCTTGAGAAGCTGAAAGACACACCTGGGGTCTTGGAGAGTGTCGTCCTTCTTGTAGGTGTTGAGGTCAGGAACGGGGTTGGCCGGAGTCTCACCCCCGGGGACCTGACCGCCTCGCTGGTCTGCCCCCTCGTACCACCACGTCTTCGAATCGTAACAATTTTGCTCGGCCTTCCATCCGGAGAAGATTCCTTCGAGTTCTTCCGCGTCGCGAAAAGCTTCGGAGATGATCAGCGGCGCGTTCGTGTAATGCAGCAAGTACTCGCGGAAGAAAAGCTCGTTCTCTAGGACGTAGCGGATTAATCCACCGAGGAAAATGATGTCCGACCCGGCGCGCAGCGGCAACCACATGTTCGCTACCGCCGAGGTCCGGTTGAAGCGCGGATCCACGTGGATGACCGTGGTTCCTTTCTCCTTTGCTTCCATTACCCATTGAAAGGCCACCGGGTGATTCTCAGCCATGTTGGATCCCATAATCAGGATCGCGTCGGAGTTGAGCATGTCTTTGGGTGCGGTCGTGGCCCCGCCGCGTCCGTAGGTTGTGCCCAGACCGGGCACAGTCGAGCTATGTCATATCCGGGCCTGATTGCTGATGCACACCATGCCCAGGCCCGCAGTGAACAACTTTTTGATCAGGTAGTTTTCTTCATTATCCAGCGTCGCGCCGCCGAGGTGGCCGATCGCGGTGGTCTGCATCAGAGTCTGGCCACCACGGCACTCGACAAACGTGTGCTCCCGGCTCTCCCAAAGCCGATCGGCAATCATCTCCATGGCGCTGCCAAGTTCCAGGTCTTCCCAGACCTTCGAAAAAGCCCTGCGGTATTTCACCTTGGTCAGCCGCTGAGAGTGTGTAAGAAGTTCGTAACTCGCCGAACCTTTCGGGCAGAGGCGCCCGCGTGATAAGGGCGATTCCGGATCACCCTCAATCGAAATCAGCTTCCCGTTCTTGTGAAAAGCGAGTTGCCCGCAGCCCACCGCGCAGTAAGGGCAAACGGACCGCGCTACTTCCGCTCCATGATTTTTGGGAAGCATGTTCCGCGTCTCATCGCTCATGGCTTCCGGACCCGTACCGTCTCCGCCATGAAGAATCTGGCGAACCACAGGCCAACGGAGTGCGATCTCTTTAATCATGTGAAACTCCAGCCGTGCCGGTATGCTGCGCAGCGAATACCACACTATCGCCGCCTTATACCTTAAGCGAGGGGCGACATGTTCCCCCCGGTGCATCCGAAGACGTTCGCGGTGTAAACCTAGGGAACTTTCGCCGCGAGCTGCGCGTCTGGACTGGAGAGTACAAACTTCGACTTGGGGGCGGATTTCTCCTGCGCTACCAAGGCTATTGCTAGCAGCGATATGACAAAGGCAGCGACTATTCGGGTTCGCGTCATGTCAGCCTCTCCTCCAATAAATTCAACCCGGATTCTCCCCGGACCTCGACCCCACACCCGCAGCAGTGGACTCGCACGTCTATTCCCGATCAAACACAAGGATGCTCTTGGGCCTGCTTTGACCCACCAGCAGCACGGTCATCGTCAAGGTCTTGAGATCTGTAGAAAGCTCGATCTGCCGGGTACCCGTAATTTTGCCTTTGGATTTGTCTGTGATTTCCAGACTGCGCTCGTTCACGCGGCGGCCCGAAGATGCGGAGCCTGGATCCCCATTCGGATCGAGGTCCGGATAATCGTTCCCATCGAACTTCATCTTCTTAGTCATTTCTGCATCGGGACTATTCAATGACAGGCCGTCACCCTCGTAGGGCTGGATCTGGAGTTCGATCCCCGCCTTCACTTTCTCGCTCTCGCTGTCCCATGTGCCCGGAAAACCTGAACTCCCCGCCGTCCGCTCGTACACATAGGGCAAACTCGACGTGGAACCGTCGGGCGCGTATTCCGTATAGGCGTCGTGAAGCGTTTTGCCGTCTTCGGACAGCGTCCAATACCCCGTGAGGAGCGTACGGCCCTTCATCTTGCGGACGACAACCCAGCTATTGGGTCCCTTCACCGTGACGGACAGGGTGGTTCCGCGCAGGCCTGGCTGGTCACTCCCATCGGCTACGACTGTGTCCACCAGGCCGGGGGCAAAGGTGATGGCGTATCTGTTTGCTCCCGCGACCTCAACCTTCATTTCGTCGTTGAGTTTGCTTTTGGACGGGTTCACCTTCCATGTGCCTACGAAGGGATCGTTCGCTGCCCATACGGAGCTCGTAACCAGACAAGCAACCAGGAGCAACCGAAAAGTACGACTTAACATTTAGTCCTCCTTAATTCGATTCCTTGCAACTCTGTACGAACGCCCCATTGCTATTTTTGCCTCTGCAAATCCGCGCTAAGGGTTGCCCACCTCGACGGCAGTCGCATGAAACGGCTTTTCGACCCGGTGCGGTTCAGCTGACGGTGCCCACGGTGGCGAGCATGACAATGACAGACAACCAAGCTCTATATCATCGCAGCGATCGCATTGAAGCCTCCGGATATCGACTAAGGACTGCAGCGAGCGATTCTAATACAGCCCTTAGGTTATGTGGCTCCCAGGCTCGGCTCGTCGAATTCGATCCCGAGAATGAGGTCCCCAATCGATTCAGCCTCGGGCTTCGATGCCTGACTTGAGTGTGTCCTCGCGAACGGCAGTTTTGTAACTTTTGGATTCCGTATGAATCCAATTTGCGGGTAAAGATCTATCGGGGGATTTACGGAGGAATTTCAAATTGGAAATTTGAGATTTGAAAGGGGAGAAGGCAAAGGCAGAGACAAAGGCCCCTGCGCCTCAGCGGACGCCGGGATCGTCACTTGTAAATGAGAAGCGGGATGGCGCTAGGCGCCGGAGACGACGCGCGTGCCTGTGGAAGGCATGATTAGCTTCTCGGGCATATCGCGCTGGATTGCCATTATGGTGCGGAAGCCGGTGCAGTGCATGGGAATCAAGTAGTCCGGGTTGATTTCCTTCATGGCTTCCACGGTCTTGGCGATGAGTTCATCAGGATAGGGTGCCAAGTGCCACCCGCCGACAACGGCGTGCACCTTCTCGATCCCGGTGGACTTCTGGATCTGGCGGACGGAGTTGATGATGCCGGCGTGGCCGCACGATGAGATCACCACGAGCCCCCGGTCTTTCACGTTGTAAGCGGTGGCGTGCTCGCCCCAGAGATGTCTTTCACCAACTCGCCCGGCTTGGCTTCCATCTTGACTGTACCGGGAGGGAAGTGGAAGGTGGCGTCGCAGGCGGAGCCGGGCGCGCCGGCTTCGAGGCGAGCTGCCGGAGGGGACATCTCGAAATCGGTGATTCGCGCGATGTGACCTGACGTGAAGGCGTGGCCTGCCACTACGCTGGGTTCCTCCGCGATCACGACCTTCAACCCTCGCGCTTCGAGCTCATCCCGCTTGAGCTCGCCGTAGTCGAGTTTGCTCCCGTCGGGTTGCACCACCCAGCGATGGCAAACGTATCGCGCCCTCCGGCATAAAGAGTGAGCCCTGGTTTGGCCTGTCCGTGGAGGGCCTGTGCCAAGTCGGGCAGGCCGCCGTAATGGTCCTCGTGCCCGTGGCTGATGATCAGGGCGTCGGCCGTGGCGGGATCTACTTTCAAGCCTTTGAAATTGTTTGTCAGCGTGCGGGGCGTGAGCGCGAAGTCCAGCAGGATCTGTCTTCCCTCTGCTCCTCGGAAGGACTCCAAGTGAAAGGCCAGCCCATGTTCCGACAACAACGAGACTTCTGAGCCGTAGGGATGCGGCAAAGTATTCCGAGTGATTGTGAGATTGCCGATTTTCCCGCCCTTGGCGTAGACGTCGTAAATGTCGTCCACCAGGTTGGTGACAACGAGGCGGTCAGTGGTGGGGATTTCCTTCGGAGCATCGAGGAAACTTCCGAAGCGGCCCGTGCCGCCCACTAGGAACGTTCCGCCTGCTACCGCTCCCAGCTTCAGGAATTCGCGCCGGTGCATGCTTGACCCCCTTACATCTGACCCGAGATTTTCTTTCTTGGCTTCGAAAGCGGTAAACATTGTAACCCCTAAGGGCTTAGAACTATCATGTTGCAAACAGTTGGGAACGAAGGCTGGACCGACCGATGCTGAAGGTCGGGGAGGAAAGCGCGGTGCTTCAGACCGCCCCGGAAAGATTATTTTTCGCTTTCATGCCCGCGACCTTCACCTCGTCGTGGGAACTACGAAGGATGGCAGGCCAGTCCGCTTCACCGTGAAACTGGACGGCATGGCGCCAGGTGACGATCACGGCGCGGATGTCGACAACCACGGTTCAGGCACCGTGCAAGACCACCGGCTTTATCAACTCATCCGGCAAAAGGGGCCGGTGGAAGATGGAACATTCGAGATCGAGTTCCTGGATCCAGGCGTGCAGACATTCGCGTCACGTTCGGCTGATCTTGTTGTGGGCAATCTGTGATTGGAGGATCGATGTTTACGCGTCGACAATTCTTTGCAAATTCGCTGGCGACAGTAGCTGGTGTGAGCTTAGCGGAATGGATTCTCAGTCCGCTATCGCATACGTCGGACGACAAAGATACCGTAACGGTCATTCAATACGACGACTCCGGGCAAAAGGTTGGCTCAATTCGCGTTAAGAAGATACGTAAGACGGACGACGAGTGGAGGCAGCAATTGACTTTACTGCAGTTTGAGGTGACCCGCAAAGAGGGCACGGAAAGAGCGTTTACGGGCGAATACTTCAATTTGCACGACAAGGGTCTGTATCGCTGCATCTGTTGCAACAACGCGTTATTTAGCTCTGACACCAAGTTCGAATCAGGAACTGGCTGGCCGAGTTTCTGGGCTCCCATTGCCAAAGAAAACGTCCGCGACACCAACGATGGCAGCTTGGGGATGAGCCGCACAGCAGTTTCCTGTGCCGAGTGCGACGCTCACCTTGGCCACGTTTTCGACGACGGGCCAAAGCCTACTTACTTGCGTTATTGCATGAATTCGGCGTCGTTGAAGTTCGTGAAGCATGAATAGGCTCGCCCCGCCTCCGGCTCAATACAAATCTGGTTTCGAAGAAAACGGAAGTCCTAATTTGGCTAGTTCTTGCTCGCAAGCATGGATCTAGAATGGGCGAACGAGCGTCAAGCCGAGCGGGAGAAGCCAGGAAGAAGGGTTGGGTCCAGGGGCTAAACCTGGTGCCATTTTGGCGCTTGGCGAAACGAGGAACCTCAGGAGAATTTTGTGAATGGGAAAACTCTCAGGACGATTGCATTAGGAAGCTGGGCGCTAGTTGCTACGGTGGCCCCAGCATGGCAGGCGAAAGCACAGGATGCCAAAGGACCGTATCCGAGCATGGCCCCACTTGACCAATACCTCATGGAGCGAAATGCCGAGATAGCACTGGCGCGGAGCGCTGCCCCACAGTCCATCTCACAGGATTCCGAAATCATGGTGCTCGGACAGCACGGTTACGAAACCGCGGTCAAAGGCGCGAACGGTTTCGTGTGCATGGTATGGCGATCATGGACCGCCGGAACCGACGATCCCGATTTTTGGAATCCCAAACTGCGGGGCCCGATATGTTTAAACACGCCGGCTGCTCGGTCCCAAGTTCCACTCACTCTCAAGAAAACCGAGGTGATATTGGCTTCGCGATCCAAAGACCAGATGGCCGAGGCCATCAAAGCCGCTTTCGAGAGGAAGGAATTGTCGACGCCGGAAACCGGCGCGATGTGTTACATGATGTCAAAGCAACAATACTTGAGCGATCGTGGCGGCCACTGGCATCCTCACCTGATGTTTTTCCTTCCACTCACAGACCCTGCAGCTTGGGGTGCAGGCCCGCCAGACTCCCCGGTTCTAGGAGTTAAATCCACTCTGGACCGGTTGACCCTGTTTCTGATTCCAATCGGCCAATGGTCGGACGGCACGGCTGCTGCCGTGGATGAGCACTGACGTGCCAGTTGATCGATGATCAAAACGGACATTCACGATGACGAACTCACGAAATTCGAAGCGGAGGGCCCTACGTCTTTACGGTCCCAAATGATCAAGGCTCCATCCAAAACGAGGGCGCTCGGATCGTGTATTCCACTTACGGGTCCGGGAGCGCTCAGACAACGGGTACCAGAGATCCGCAAAAGACCGGGACACGTTGCATCAAAGAGCAAGGTCATTTAATCCCGGATGATCGTCACGACGGCGGCCTAGCGGCCTTGATATTTGCGATCCGCTTCTCTGACCTCAATGTCCCAAGAGGCACTTCCAGAAGTCCCGCTGCTTCTTTGGCAGATAACTCTTGCATGGTGCGCAGATGAAAGACCTCAACGTAAAGGGGTCCCAATCTCTGGAGTCCCTTTTCAAGCAGAATTCGGCCCTCCTTTGCCAAGTACTCG
>JBARBI010000305.1:0-26621 GCA_049792875.1 Candidatus Sulfotelmatobacter sp. | reverse complement strand
ATACCGTCGAACTGCGCAAAGAGCGATTCAAGCCCCGGCAGTTCAAGAAACACTTCGTTGTGGGCGAAACCATAGCTCTCGCTGCTGCGGATGCCGCGCTGGAAGCCGCTCCCGGCGAATTGAAAATCACCTTCGCGCCCGCCGACGCCACCGTCGCAATCGTGAAGGGGGACCTCCTGAAAATGGTAAGCAGTGGGATCCCGCTCAATCTTGTCCCCGGCACCTACACTCTTACGGCGCGAACCGCCGAGAGGTTCACGCGCTCGTCCACGCTCGAAGTCATCGCCGGTCAATCGAAGACTTTGAATTTGTCTCTCGCCCCGAGCGGTATGTCGAAGTGGGATGACCCAGGCGCCTGGAAGCAGGAGAACGATTCTTTCATTCGCAAAGGGGGGGACTTCGTCCTATACGGAGTCGTTCCTGCCTCAGGCACATTTGCTTTTTCCGCGATGCTTGCCAAGGGACACTTCTTGCAATGGGTGCTCAACTATAGCGACCCGAAAAATTACGTCCTCTTGCAAATGGACGACAATTACTTCTACCGCACTGTCATTCGCAACGGCGAGAAAACGGACGAGATCATAGTTCCCCATAAAGGCGACAAGAAAAGCTTCCGCACGCTGCAAATCCGCGTTAGCCCCACGGAGCTCGTCCACCAGATCAAGCACGGTGACAAATGGACCGTCCTGGATCGCTGGACACAGCCCGGCGCTGATCTCAGCCTGGGCAAGTTTGGCTTCTACATACCCGGCAACGACCAAGTAGCGCTCTCCAGCTTCGCCCACTACGCTGACCTGAGCATCCGCTAGCAGCAGCCTACGGTCTAGGCCTTCCATGCCGTACGCCAGCGAAATGTTGGCGACGCAGCTCTGGCCCAGCCCTCGTTCAAAGGGACCTCGGTTACTCTCGTAATGGCACTTTCGTCTGAGTAACGAACTTCACTTGAGTGAAGGACTTTTGCAGCTTATGACCTGATTCCTGCCCCGCTCGATAGCCCATTTCACAGAAAACACAGGCTTTCCCTGGCTCCCGAGATTTGGCCGATCAGATGCTTCAAATACGCTGCAAGAAAAAGAGAGGAACCAACTCAGTGAAACTCTGGCCCGTTCTAGTCCTCATCGCAGCATGGGTCATCGTGCCTGCTGCCTTCGCCAATTCCACCACCTACGCGTGGAACTTCAATGCCACCACCCCCAATGCCAGTCTCGGTACGAACAGTTATACGTTCGTCAGCGGCGGCATCGGCATCACCGCAACCGGCTCGACAAACCTCTACTACAAGCATCAAGGAGGGATCGGTGGGGCAAGTGAAACCGGCTTGGGATTGGCCTGCTGCGACGAAGACCACGAGATCGAGCCCGGCCAAGCCATCGTCTTCAATCTGAGCAGCTTGTTCTCCAAGAACGTCACCGCGATCAACCTGGCGCTCGGTAGCATTCAGTTGGGCGAAAGCGGGTCGGTCTGCGACGCCTTCAAAGTCTGCGTCACTTTTAATTCCTCCGATGACGCAAAGCCCGTCAGTATTCTGGCTCTCTACACCGACATGAGGGACCACCACTCCGGAAACCTCACCATCACCTCCGGGAGCGGCGATGTGCTGGTCAATCAAATGCAGGTCACTACTTCTACCGTCCCCGAACCCAGCAGCCTGTTGCTGATGGGCAGCGGACTCGTCGCCATGGCTGGAGTGGTTCGCCGCAAACTGCGCCTCTAGATTCTTTCGGTTGTGTCTTTTCCTCCCCACAGGGTCTCACGACTTTTCTTCGTGAGACCCTGTCTCCGTGCGTGCCCGCGCATAGATCACGACTGCTCTCAGGCCCATCTGGCACTTCCTCCAATGGCGTGCTCATCCCGGTCATTCTCTTCGCATTCTTTTGGAAGTAGTTCCCCCACAACGCCCACAGGACCGGTCGGGCTGTCACGCTGAACGTGTCCCGTCTGGCCCCGCTTCGTGTCGAGCTCAGCAGGTCTAACCCTAGATCTCTTCGCCGATGTCACAGGGATGGAAGCCGGTGGTAGAGGCATCCGACTCCCTTGGGGAGGATCCCCGTCGCGAAGTGGAATGTGGGCGTATTACGACAGCTGGGCGATTTAACCGTCTCCGCAAGTGCTTGAAAATATGGTGGAGCTAGTCGGGATCGAACCGACGACCTCATCGTTGCGAACGATGCGCTCTCCCAGCTGAGCTATAGCCCCGTGTGCAGGTGGGATTGTCGACTGCGCAAGTATTTTATCAGCGTTCCAGAATCGGCACCAACCGATCGGCCGTGGCGACGCCCGTTACGAATAGGTACCTTGCGGCCCAACAAGCGCAAGAATCCCCTTGACGAAATCCCTCCTTCTCCGTCTAACTAACATTTAGGACCGACGGCGGCCTTCCGCCACAGGAATGATTGGATGTTTGCGCAACTGAATCCCGTGTCCGCGCGCCGGCAGCAGCGCTGGTTCCGGATCGGTTCGCTCGCGGTCCATGGCCTATTGCTGGCGTGGTGGCTGCATGTGCCCGACCCTCAGCTGCTCTCTGCCGTCTCGGTGGCATCTGGTCAGAACGGCAAGTCCGTTACACGGCTCTACTGGTCCAGCAAATCTCCCGACGACAGCAGCCAGAGTTCCTCCGAGAGCGCCACCGAGCGCTACCGGCACCAGCGGTTGGGCCATGAGAAATTGACATGGAAATCCCCCGCCCAGTCGGCGAAGTTGGCGGCGCCGCAGAATCCGCTGGCCCGCACCGACGCGGAAGACAACTCCAAAACCCAGACTCTGTCGGCCTTAGGTCACGGCGCCCAGGCCGGTCCTCTCTATGGGACGCTGAATCGTGGTCCACTCTCCGGTGATGAGATCCGTCCTGCTCTCCCCGTCACCACGTTCGATCCTGTGGCTTATCCCTGGGAACTGCCCGACTCCGAAGGCAACGTCGTGGTCGAGATTGTCATCGACGAGCGCGGGGACATCGTTGCCAAGACCGTTCTGCAAAGCCTTGGCCCCAAGCTCGACGAAAAGGTTTTGCTTGCCCTGCAGAACTGGCATTTCCAGCCCGCCACCCGCAACGGCTCACCCATCCCTTCGAAGCAGGATGCCATCTTCCACTTCCGCGCCCGCGGCTAGAGGTGCGACCTCCGCGACCTTGCAAAGCCCTCTCCCCGCACGCGCAGCCGCTATAATAAAAGGGTGAGCGAAAACCAAATTCAGCAGGTCGCATCGGCGGATTTTCCCACCCGTTGGGGCCAGTTCCGCATTTACGGTTTTCGCGGGCCCTCGGGTTCCAATGGTGAACCCGCGGAAGAGGCGATCGCGTTGGTCACAGGTGACGTGAAATCGGCGCCCGCCTTGGTGCGCATCCACTCGCAGTGCCTCACAGGCGACGTCTTTCATTCTCTGCGCTGCGACTGTCGCCAGCAGCTGGAATTGTCCCTTTCAATGATTGCCGAGGAAGGCGCGGGCATCCTGATCTACGAACAACAGGAAGGCCGCGGCATCGGCCTGATGGCCAAGCTCCAAGCCTACGAACTGCAGGATGAAGGACTCGACACCGTCGAGGCCAACGAGCGCCTCGGGTTCAAGAATGACTACCGCGACTTCACGCTTCCGGCCGAGATTCTCAAGACGCTGGGCGTCACGCGCGTGCGGCTGCTATCGAACAATCCCGAGAAGGTCGAGGCGCTGGAACGCGCCGGAGTGCACGTGATCGAGCGCGTCCCCTGCGAAGTCACGCCCAGCCCGCACGCCGAAGAGTATCTCAAGACGAAAAAAGAAAAGCTCGGACATTTGTTCACATCCAGCTAGGTCTGGACGATCGCAGGTCACCAAGATCATCCGTCTGTCCTCGCAGCACTTTCACAACAAAAAACGACAACAGGGCCAGAATCACGAACGGCAGCGGTGCCGCCCCGCGCGTCGGAAGAACGATAACCGCTGGGCTGCTCGCCCAGACTGGCAAAAATATCGAAACCAGGTCGACTCCACAGGCTGCAAACCATTGCCAGCAGATTACAACAACCGCGGCAAGCGCCAGCACCCGCATAGGACGCCGGGCGTTGAGAATGTCTGCCCGACGAGACCCCAGCCAGAAGATCCCAGGAAGTAAGATTACCTGGTCATAGACCGCCCCACCGGTGGGTGCCAGCATGACCGTGACTGCGAGAACAAAACTCACGGTCAGGGAAAAGCCGGCAGAGCCTGCTGGCAAACGGTGCATCTTCCAGCCAATCGCGCCCGCCAACGCCAGCACCGCCATCCCCGCCGCAATTCCCAGGTAACGGCCGAGCACCAGTTGCGTGAGTGGAGGTAAGGTGTAACGCGAGTAGCCAACCAGCGAGCGCCACCAACCGACAAACCATCCGGGCAAAACCAGTTCGCTCACCACAAACAGCACCGCCAGCGTGGCGACAAAGCTGATGGCAAGGGCCCTTCGACGCTTCCAGTCGCCGACCACCCACTGCAGCAGCCAGAGAGCGAGCAACCATATTAATTGCGGTTTCACGGAGGCAAAAGCCAGCAGTATCCCGGCGAGCGCGAACCTCCCACGAGTGATCGATGCCGCTGACATTGCCAGCGCAGCCCCCACCAGCAGACCGGCCTGCTGCGCATATAAACCCTCCAGCACCGGATAACTCACCAGAACCAGAATCACGGCCAGCGCCAACATGGCCGACGAAATCTGTAAGCGAAAGGCGCGCAGCCAAAACACCAGGCTGCCCGCTGTCAACAGCGGAAGCAGAATCCCCAGCACCAGTCGAACCCCGTCAAACCCCAGCGGCAGCAATGGCGCCGCCAGCAGATCCACGTAGAGAGGATAAGAGAAAGCTCGGAACTCGACGGGCCAGTCAGTCGGTCGATGCGGGTCCATGGGCCGCCCGAAAAGACCGATCTGAATGTCTCGCGTCATGTCCTGCGTGTAGGGATTTCTGCCGTGAAAAAGCAGTTCGCGACCGGTCAGCCAGATGGGATAGAAATCGCCGCCATAGTCATAGAGTCCCACCATCTGGTTCGCCGCATCCGCCAGGCGTGCCCGCGGCAGAAACAGGTCGAAGTAGTAATAGCAGGTCCCAACGGCGAGAAAGAGAGCCACCATCAGAGTGCGGTTTGGTCGCAGGCGCATACGTGTCAGAGTGACTCAGAATCCAGAAGCTTCTTCAGCGCGCTCTTGTTCTTGGCTGGCAGGTACCTCAGCGCAGCGCCCGCCAAGGCCGAGTAGACTTCGCGGGCAGCCGGCAAGCCGCGCAGCGCACGCAGATGTCGTTTCACGGTATCCACGTCGCCGCGGACGATCGGTCCACTGAACGCGTCCCCCGCGTCGAACGAGGCATAGTTCGCCAGCGTCTGCGCTACGATGGGAATCATCCGTTGCTTGGCTGCCTTTCGATTCACGCCCGCTAAAACGGCAACATTCTCCGTAGTAGCAAGCAGCGCCGTGAACAGGGGTGACGCAAAGGTGCCCCAGGCATGATACGCAACCTTGTCTTTCTTTCGAATCGGAAAGGCGCGGCCGCCTACGTCCCGAACCACGCGACGCGCCACGCGCACCGCCGCCGCATCTCCCTCCAGCGCAAACGGCACTCCCGCCAGTGAAGGCCGCGAGCCCCGGACAAACGTCATCAGCGGATGCACCGACGCAACGGCAGCTCCCCGCCTGCGCAAAGCAGCCAATTCAGCGCTCGCAAGGGCGCCACTGGAATGTACCGCTACGCTTCCCTTCCATTCGACGTGCGGCGCGAACGAGCGTGCCGCGCGGCCAATTTCGGCATCTGGCACACAGAACCAGATCAGTTCGGCCCGCACCGCCGATAGATCGGTTAAGGCTCGTGCGCCTACCTGTTTCGCCAACTTCTGAGCCCTTTTGAGCGATTCACCGCGAGAGCGGGCGATCACGGCATCGATCGCGTATCCCGCTCGCTGCAGGGCCAGGACGAGGGCGGTCCCGAAATTCCCTGCCCCGACGATCGCGACGCGCGGCTTCGCGGCCATGCCCGGCAGCATAGCAGAAGCGCATCTGCCTTTCGCCATCCGGCTTCCGGGGGCCGGACGCCGGGAGCCGGATGCCTTTATATTGTTCGCATGGCCAAGTCTTCTACCAAGTCCCCTCTCATACGAAGCAAAGAACGTCTCGTATCCTCTCGCACTGTGTATCGGGGCCCGGTTTTTTGGGTCACGACCGACCACGTCGAAGAACCC
The DNA here is from genome assembly GCA_049792875.1 of Candidatus Sulfotelmatobacter sp. Taxonomy (GTDB): domain Bacteria; phylum Acidobacteriota; class Terriglobia; order Terriglobales; family Acidobacteriaceae; genus Sulfotelmatobacter. The sequence continues at coordinate 20,450 of JBARBI010000305.1, read as the reverse complement.
GGCGGCGTGCGGGCGCGCCGCGATGTCATCCACCACACAGGCTCCGTCGTAGTGCTGGCCGTGGACGATTCCGGCGCGGTCCCTCGTGTTCTTCTGGAAAGGCAGTATCGCCACGCGGCCACCGACTATCTGTGGGAACTGCCGGCGGGCCGAATCGATCCCGGTGAGCAGGAACTGAAAGCCGCGCAGCGCGAACTGCTGGAGGAAACCGGGTACACCGCCACGAACTGGCGCCGAATTTTGAAGTTCTTCGCGAGCCCAGGGTTCGTGGCTGAAACGATGTCAGTCTACCTCGCCACCGGCCTCCTCGCCGGTGAAGCGCAACCCGAAGAAGACGAAGTCATCTACAAGCGGCTCGTTCCTCTGCCGACCGCTGTAGGCATGGTCATGAGCGGGACTATCCGCGACGCCAAGACGATTTCGTCCGTGTTGTGGCTCGATCATGTCTCGCGCAACCCGAACGCCAGGAAAAGAGGCGCCAGAAGGTAGACCCCTACGACCTTTGTCCTCGCGGGACCGTGCCGCGTCGCTCTCATGCAATCACTTGACAGCCCACCCCTGGCGCTCCAAAATGCATCCTATGACTGCGGGCACGTCCTTGGGCCCCCCATTAAAGGACGTGCAGAAAGAGGGGGGTTACGTGGAACGTCTGAAAGGAACCGTCAAGTGGTTCAATAACGCCAAGGGATACGGGTTCATCGGGCGCGCGGATGGGCCAGACGTATTTGTTCACTACAGCGCGATCACCTCCGAGGGATACAAGAGCCTGCAGGAAGGCGACCCGGTGGAATTCGAAATCACCGAAGGTCAAAAGGGTCCGCAGGCTGCGAACGTAACCAAGGCGACTTAGTGGCGCATTGAGCCGCTTCTGTCGAACTCCCCGCTCCAGGTAGAGCGTCCCGCCATCCTTAAGGCGTACTGTCGGGGAAACGGCTCTTTTGACTGCCCACCAACCTCTTCCGCTAGCCCCGCGGTGCAATCTTGTTTATCTTTAGTCGGTGGACAACAAGGCCATCGCCAACATTCTCTACGAGACTGCCGATCTGCTCGAAATTGATGGGCAAGACTCTTTCCGCATCCGCTCCTACCGCAACGCCGCGCAGGCCATCGAGAACCATTCGCAGCAGATCAAGGAACTGATCGCCGATCCGAAGCAAGTGCTCGCGATTCCGGGCATAGGCAAGAGCATGCTGCGCAACCTGCAGGAACTATTTACCGACGGCAAACTCTCCGTCCAGACCGAATTGCTGGAGAAATATCATCCCTCCATGCTGCAGTTGCTGAAGATTCAAGGCCTCGGCCCGAAGACCATTGCACTGATCTGGAGCGCCTACAAGGTCAGCGACGTCGACGGCGTCGAGAAACTGGCGCGGGAAGGAAAAATCCGCGAGTTGCCGAGGATGGGCGAAAAGCACGAAACCAAGCTGCTCAAGGCCATCGAGGACTATCGTCGCATCAGCGGCCGCTTCCTGATCGACGCTGGGGAGGCCGAGGCCGACAAGCTCACCGAATATCTTGAGAAGTATCCGGGCATCGACAAGATCACGCCTGCCGGATCGCTCCGCCGCGGCCGCGAGACCGTCGGCGATCTCGACATACTCGTCACCGGAAAGGCCTGCACCACAGAAGAGGGACGCCAGAAGGCCATCGCCTATGTCGCGCAATATCCGCGGCTGATGGACGTCATTGCAAGCGGCGACAACAAGATCAGCTTCCACCTGCGCAGCGGCATGCAGGTGGATGTGCGCCTTTTGCCGCCCGAGTCTTTCGGCGCGGCCATGCAGTACTTCACCGGGTCGAAGGCGCACAACGTGGCCCTGCGCCAGCGCGCCCTCAAGATGGGTTACACCTTGAACGAGTACAGCCTGGCCACGCTCGAAGGGGAAAAGCCAGTTGCTGGAAAGACCGAAGAAGAGATTTACTCCAAGCTGAAGCTCGACTACATTCCGCCAGAGATGCGCGAGAATCTCGGCGAAATCGACCTTGCTCAATCTCATGCCCTGCCCCAGTTGATCACGCAGGCGGATCTCCAGGGCGATGTCCACATGCACACCGTAGAGACCGACGGCAAGAACACGATCGAAGAGATGGCCGAGGCCGCCAGGGCACGTGGCTACAAATACATGGCCATCACCGACCATTCCAAGAACCTTGCCTTCGCCAACGGTCTCGACGACCAACGCGCGGTGGCGCACATCGCACGCATTCGCACGGCGGGCAGGCAGATCGAAGGCATCACGATCTTTGCCGGGATTGAGGTCGACATCCTGGCTGACGGAGATCTCGATCTCTCCGACGACGTGTTGGCGCAGATGGATCTCGTCATCGCGAGTGTGCACTCCGTATTCAATCAGGAGCCAGCCAAGATGACCGAGCGTCTGCTCAAAGCCATCGAGAATCCGAACACCTCAATCATCGGACATCCCACCGGCCGCATTCAGTTGCGCCGCGACGCCTATGGGTTCGACATGCACGCCGTCCTGAAGGCGGCTGCGAAACACAAAGTTGCGATGGAGCTGAACTCCTATCCCGACCGGCTTGATCTCAACGACGTGCACCTCCGCCAGGCGAAGCAGCAAGGCGTGAAGATCGTGATTAACACCGATTCTCACCACACGTCGCACATGGAAAAAATCCGCTACGGCATCCTGCAAGCCCGCCGCGCCTGGCTGACCAAAGACGATGTGCTCAATACCCTCCCTCCGCAGAAGTTTGCCAAAGCCATGAAGCATGCCTGGTAAAACCGGCAGCGTAAGCCGTGGCAGAGCGGCGCTTCAGGACCGCCTTAGAAGCTCCATACTTTTTCCCTTCCTTCTTCTCGCTAGTTAACATTTCTCCTCGTCGCACGTTGTATGAGCAAGCGTGGAGAGACTATGTGGGGACAGCCGCCTTCGGCTGTCCACCAAGCGAAGCTCGGCCGCCGGAGGCGTTTCAAGCTGGGCGTGAGGTCGAGTTCAAGACGGCTGATTCCGGGACGGATCTGCACCCGTGACGCCAGCCCTTCGCAAACTGTGAGAACTACTTTTCGGGAGAGAGGGTGGAACGGAATCATTGGCATTCCAGCCCCGAAGCGGCGGTAGTGAAAGCCCGGCACGGGAGTGCCGGTAGAACTCGAAGATGAGACGAGTCCCGCAGAGCCTGCCCTGAGCAAGCGCAGCCCGCCGAAGGGGACGGCAAGAGTTCTCACGCCCACACTACGGGGCTACGTTTTGCACAGGCTCAGGGGCGACCAGCAATCGACTTCCAAGCCTCCTGGACATACGCCCAAAAGACAGGAGAGCTTCAGCAAGACGGCAAGCACGTCTCCACCGGATATTCCGGCGCAAGTGAAGGCAAGAACAATCCCGCCATGGAGAATGTCCCTAGAATCGGCCCGATCCCGCGTGGCGACTGGACGATCGCCGGGCCGCCCGTCGACAGCACAGATCACGGTCCGTACGTGCTGAAACTCAATCCCGCTCCCTCGACCGAGACCCACGCGCGCAGCGGCTTCTTGATGCACGGAGACTCCAAAGAGCATCCCGGCAGCGCTTCTCACGGATGTGTCATTCTGCCCAGAGCTGTCCGGGAAGAGGTCTGGCAAAGCGGCGACCGGGATTTGGAAGTCGTTGCCGGGATTCCAGCTTCAGAAAGTCCCAATGGCAAATAGACATGCCAGTCGCGTCGGGCGCGCGAGCAAGCGTAGAATCGTCGCGGATACTCAGGAACCTACGGCACAAACCTATGCCTGATCAGACTCCCGTTCCGCCGCCACCGAATCCGCCAGCGGCTCCCACCGCGCCTGCTGGTCCAACCATCAACATCGGCGAAGAGTACGGCACAGCGAAGAAAAATCTGCCACCCGCCAAGATTGTGCTGATCGCCATCGGCGCGGTGTTAGTTGTGGTGCTGATCGCTTCCTTCCTGAAGCGCGCCAAGCCGCAGGCCGGGGGTTCTCTCGACAACGTGGTCGCCGTGGAGATTCCCGGGCAAGGCTCCACCATGGTCGCGCTGACCTTCACCTTGCGCAACACCAGCGACAAGATTCTCTACGTCCACAACATCCAGAGCTCCATGAAGGCGCCGAGTGGAGAATCTACCGCCGACGCCGTTTCCGCCGTCGACTTCGATCGCTATTTTCAGGCGTTCCCCTCGCTGAAGAATGGCGCGCAGCCCGCTCTTCCGCCCGAAACCAAGATCCAGCCCGGCGAAGCGGTCACTCGAACCGCGATCGTGGCCTTTCCCGTAACTCTGGACGCATTTAACCAGCGCCAGTCCGTGAGCGTGATCGTCTGGCCCTACGACCAGACCGTCCCAGTAACTCTAACGAAGTAGCTTTTGGAAACCGCATGTGGGGACAGGGCTAATGTGTCAGGGCTTATGTGGAACAGGGTTTATGTGGGGACAGCCGCCCTCGGCTGTCCGTCGAGCTCAGCTCGACGTTGCTCACGACCGCTTGCGTGAATGCTCCTAAATGCGCTTCTATAACAGCATGATGAATTTCCGGCATTCTCTCCGCGCAGGCGCTCTGCTAGGTGCACTCCTCCTTTCAACCATCTTCTCTGCCGCTGCACCCACAGACCGGCCAGGCAGGTATCTTTTCTACGTTGGCACCTACACCGAGGAAGGCAGCAAGAGCAAAGGCATCTATGCTTATCGCTACGACGCAACGACGTCGGAAATCACTCCCCTCGGCCTGGCAGCAGAAACGACGAATCCGTCGTGGGTAACTCTGCATCCGAACGGCCGCTTCCTCTATGCGGTGAATGAAGTCGGCAACTACAAAGGCCCGAACAGCGGAGGCGTCAGCGCGTTCTCCATCGATCATGCGACCGGCAAGCTCACGTTCCTGAACGAAGTGCCCTCACGCGGCGCCGATCCCTGCTACATCATCGTCGACAAGGCCGGGAAATACGTACTGGTGGCGAACTATACCGGAGGCAGCGTCGCGGTGTTCCCCGTGCTCGCGGATGGAAAGCTGGGCGAGGCCTCCGCCTTCGTCCAGAACACGGGACGCGGCACGAATCCCGAGCGGCAGGAGGGCCCTCACGCGCACTCGATCGATCTCTCACCCGACAACCGCTTCGCCATGGTCGATGATCTCGGCCTCGACGAGTTGCTGGTCTACAAGTTCGACAGCACCAAGGGATCGCTCACCCCAAATGATCCACCGTTCGCCAAGCTCCATGCCGGAGCGGGCCCACGCCACTTCGTGCTTCGGCCTGATGGAAAGTTCGCCTACGTTGTGGCCGAGATGGGGCGCACCGTGACAGTGTTTTCGGATGACCCGGCCAGCGGAAAGTTGGAACCCTTACAAACGGTCACGACTCTTCCCAAGGGTTTCCAAGGCCGCAACGACGACGCAGAAATCAGCGTTCATCCCTCCGGCAAGTTTCTGTACGCCTCGAACCGCGGCGACGACAGCATCGCCATCTATGCGATCGACAAAAACAAGGGAACGCTGACGCAAGTAGGGGTTGTGCATACAGGAGGCAAGGAACCTCGCACCTTCGAGATCGATCCGACGGGCACGTTGCTGTTCGCCGCGAATCAGAAATCGGACAACATTGTCGTCTTTAAAATCGATCAGCAGACCGGCCGCCTGACCCCGACGGGAAAAGTGCTCGAGGTCGGTTCGCCGGTTTGTGTGAAGTTTGTGGCGCAGCAATAGAGTACGCAAAAAAAACCGGCAGATCACAGAGAAGACCGTTTAGGCTCGCGAGTTAGGAAGTGCATTCCTATTTCTTCTGGATAAATCTCCGCCGCACCAGATGGTTGTTCGCATCCTGCTTAATCTCGTCGTACTTCAGGCACGAGATTGACCCATCCACCTCGAGCACCGCCAGCGCAACCTGGTCGCAGCCATTGATTCCGTGTTCCCGCAGTGCACGGTGTAACTCGTCCATGCTGACGCGTTCGCGGGCCATGTGCGCTTCGATAATTTTGCCATCATGCACCAGCAGCGTGGGTTCGCCCTCGACTAAGCGTCGAAAGTGCCGGCTGGAGCCGGAGACAGCTGCGACGCCATAGTTCAAGACCAGAAGCGTGGCGGCCGCCACCGCTCCGCCAAGGAGCGACGTGTCGGGCCCAGTCATCGCATTTTGTACGGAGTTCGACAACAGGAGCAGCAGCGTGAGGTCGAACGGGGTCATCTGCCCGACCTCACGCTTGCCGCTTAACCGCACGCCAACCAGCACGAGCAGGTAGATCACGCTCGTGCGCACCACGATCTGCAACAGGACCTGGCTGCCGGGAAAAAACGCTCCACCCATAATCCGTGTTTAGTTCGCCGTCACCGGCACGGGAGCGTTCTTCGGCGTGCTCAAATATCCCGTGGCTTTGTTCTTGTCTACCGTCCACACGACCAGCTCAAACAGCAAGTGATCACGGCCGGAGTAGAACTGAATGGGCTCGGCGATGTTGCGATCTTTCTTCTCGATCGTCTTATCGTCCGCCGTCACGTTCATCGTGAACTTGCCCTTCTTGGCGTCCGCTTTCTTCAGTTGCAGACTTACGGTGGACACTGGCTGTGGCTTGGCGCCCCTGAGCAAAGTGAACTCGTAGTAGTTGCGGTCCCCCTTGTGCTTCAGGACTTCCAGGTCGCTGGCGGTATGGGCAATTAATCCACTCTGCACACCCAGATCGCCGACGGCGCTCTGCAGCTTGGCTTTGGTGGTTTCCAGATCGGCCTTGGTCGAAGCGACGTCGGTTTTCACTCCGCCCACATCCGTTTTCACGCCGGAGATTTCTCCGGTCACTGCGTTAATTTGCTCCTTCTGCTCTTTCTCCAGGCGGCTTTCCGCTGCTTTCTGTTCCGCCTGTAGGGCAGCGGTGCGCAGCGCCAGTTCCTTCTTGGTCATGCCGGCCTGGCGGGCCAGGGTTTCTTCCTGCGCTTCCGACGTCTGCATCCTGTTCTGCAGTTCTTTGACTTGGGCCTGGCTGACGGCCAGGTCTTGAGTCAACTTTTCGACCGCGGAATGGGTGACGTAGTGGGCGTATCCGAACGCCGCCACCACCAGAACCGCCAGCACTATCAGAATCCACTTGCCGGCATTTGACTGGGGTTCCATTTGCATCTGATCTTCATCGGCCATACACTCTTCCTCCTCAGGAAGCTAAAGAATGAATTGCAGGGATACCTTTAATTGTTGAGCAGGATCACCACAGTGTCAATTGGCTCATAGGATGCAGGGCAGGGCCTGGGACGATGCCTAGCGCCGCAGCACCAGCGCTTCCACGATGGCCGGTTGCGGATCACGACGAACCGAGGCCGCCTCTGCACCCAACCGCTGCTCTAGTTGTTTGCGCGCTGCAGGCAACGAGTCTGGAACCGCTGGGTTGGAGAGCGACCGGGTGATACTTTCCGATTTCACGATGCACGCATATGCCAGGCGGGCTGGAAATCCCGCGTCATCGAGGAAGCGGCCGTAGGCGAACCAGTCTTCGGCACTGGCGCCGTTGTCGCCAATCGAATCATCCAAGCGAAGCGCCTGCTGGTAAAGTTGCAACGCATCCGTCAACCTTCCGGCCTTGGCTTGTAAAGCGGCCTCATTCACGTCCGCCACGCTCTCCAGCTTGGTCTGACGAGTTTGCACCGCCAACTTTTCCGCCAGGTGATATGACTTCACCGCCGAATCGGTCTGCGCGGAACGTGCCTGGCAATCGGCCATGCGCAATACGATGGCGATGACTCTGTCGGGTGCGGGTCGATCCTGTGCGCCCTGACGTGCAATCGTTTCGAGAAATGCTTTGTAGTGTGCAGCCGCCGTTTGTGACTTGCCCTCGCGATCCAGTTCGTCCGCCATGTAGAGATGCGCCATCGACTGGCCGGGGTCGGCCGCCAGGGCGGCATCCCAACTGGCCAGAGCCTCGTCGGCGTGGCCAAGCCGCAGCGCCAGGAGTCCACGGTCGACGAGCAGGTTGGCATCCTTCGGCGAGATTTTGAGCGAGGCTTCAGTCAAGTTTGACGCTTCGTCATAGCGGTCTTGATCGATCAAAAAGCGCAACAGCGCCTGGCGCGGAGCCGGATCGGCCGGATTGGCCTGCACGGCAAGTCTCCAAGCGGCCTCAGCCTGTTGCAGTTGGCCATCTTCCATCGCCCGGTGCGCGAGGCGCATCTGCAGCGAGCTATCAAATGAATTGAGGGCCTCCGCACGCTGCAGATCCTGCAAGTCGTCGGTGCGGAGCGCCAGGTAGTAACGGGCCTGATCAACCGTTCCCCAAACCAGCAGCAGCAGCGCCGCGCCCATGCGGAGCGAGCGCGCTGCGGCCGTGCTTCCCACAAGCCATCGCCCGGCAGCGGCAAAGCGACCACCCGCCTCGGCCGCCGCGTCGGAGATGCGTTCCCGCGAATTTAGCAGCAGGGATGCAATCCGCCCGTCGCGCAGCTTCCAGATCGCGCCATCCAGAATGAAGTGGTGAATATTTACCAAGGCCGTAAAGATGAGGAAGCTGGCGGTAAAGTCGTGATGAAACGCACGGCTCGCCAGCCACGGGCCCGGGACGAACAAAGCGATGCCGCCGACGACCAGCACCACGAAATAGGTCAGCGGCCGCCAGTTGCGCGCGGCCTTGCCTGATGCTTCGCTCGCGGCTTCGCGGCGCGCGTAGTAACTCGTGATCCAGAGATACTGCGCCGCATGCATCACGGCCAGCACACCCGAACTGTAGCGGTTTTGCGGAATCTCGAGGCCCTTGATCAGTGAAATCGCCGCCGGGAGCAGGAACCAAAGGAATTGCGAGGAGAATAGCGTCAGAGACGGAATCAGCTTTCGCCATCCGGTGGTGCGCGCCAGGCGCCGCAGCCCGAAGGCGGACAGTCCGACGAACGCCACGCCAAGCACAATCTGCTCCCATCGGCTCACCACTGCCGGAATCCCGAGGGAGAGGAACAGAGGATCGGTCGAAGGTCCGGTATGGAATCCGAGGAAGAGAATCAGATAGGAAACGACGAACGCGCCGTATAAGGCCCGGCGTCCTGCTGTGTCGTCATCCGCTCCCGCCCGGCGGGCGAACATCATGAACAGGCCGTAATTCTGCCCGCTGTAGTGCCACGGGCTCCAAGTCAAATAGATGGTAAAGATCCAGGGCAGAAGACGCAGCCAGAAGTGCGACAAGAGCAGCGTCAGTATCACCAAAGCCGTGATATGCACCGTAAAAATGCGGTACTTCTGGAAGTCTTCCGCGCGATGGTAGGCGCGGTAAATCGTCGCCATGTAGTGGGGATAATTGAAGAATAGGGCCAAGGCGTAGAAGGCAACCGACCAGGTCCGCGCGTTCGAGGCCAGCGACAAATATGAAAGCAGGAGCAGCGGCGCCGACCATGCTCCACAGCCCACGATCAGGTCGAGCCAGGGATTGTAGATCCACGGCGTTGCTGGTTCGTTCGGATTGTGTCGAGACTTCCCCATGCGTTACTGGATCACGACCGTTTTTGGCGACAGTCCCTGGCCCGCGCGGCTTTTTGTGTCGCCGATTCGCGTGCGCTGGTCTGTGTGGCTTGAGCAAATTATAGGCGGAGAAAGCGCGGCGATGCTTAACCGGAAGGATTCCGGAGCGGTAACGAAAGTAATGAACGTGCCGCCGGCGGCGCTAGCGCACTCCAGCCAATGACGCCTCTTCCCTCTCCGCAGGCCGCGTCTTCTTGATCGCCATCAACTCGACCGTCTTGTGCGCGATCTGCTCGGCGCTCACTTCGAATTCCTTGATCAACTCCGAGGGATAGCCCGAGTCTCCCAAGTGATCTTTCACGCCAATGGGGTGACGCGAAAATGCCTGTTGGCGCGGGCACTCCTGCCCGCGAACCGCCAGCAGTTCACCGAATGAAGGGGATCCATTAAGAATCGGGAGTCCAGTTGGGACCTACGATTCCTGAATGAAGGACAGTTTTCGCGGGCAGGAGTGCACACGCCACACGAGCCTAATCGAACTTCCAGCGGGTGGACTTGGTCTGGAAGTGTTTCTCCCACAAACCAAACACAACCCGGGGACGCACCGCGAAGACGGGTTCTTTCATGGAAAGAATGTCGTCTTTCATCGACTTCATGTCGAACTTGTACTTCTTCTCGTAAGCCGGCAGGAGCTTGCGGCGCGCTGCACCATCGGCGACGTCGGCGACACCCTCGACGATCACCGCCTCGTGTGCGTGCTCGTTACAGACGATGCAGTGCGTGTTCGCCGCAAGGTTGCGGGCCTTGCGTGAGTTTCTGCCAGTGCTGAAGAGAAATCGTCCGTCCTGCCACAGGCCCCAGACGACCATGGTGTGAGGAGAGCCATCGGGCTTGACGGTAGTGATCCAGTAGTTGTGCGATTTCTTCAGGCGCTGCTCGGCCCAAACCCAGGAGAGCAGACCTTTCCTGGTTTCTGGGAAGCCGTATCCGGGCGCGTGCGGACGGCTGGGCCTGGGCTTGTTTGATTGGGCTGCGCGCTTCTTCGCTGGCATGAAGAATTCTCCGCGATGGGCGATAACTCAGAGGTCCTTCTTCGTCCACTGGTCGATGCGGTCGAGAGCCTGCTGCAGGTTCTCCAGCGAATTCGCGACGCTGAAGCGCAGGTAGCCTTCGCCGAACTCGCCGAATGCGGTGCCGGAGAGAGCGGCGACTCCAGCTTGCTCCAATAATGCTTCGGCCAGGGGCTTCGACTTCCACCCTGTCGGCTTGACGTTGGGGAAGACGTAGAAGGCGCCTTTGGGCATGCGGCAGGAGAAGCCCTTGATCTTGTTCAGTCCAGCGACGAAGGCATCGCGGCGGCGTTGGAATTCGTCGCGCATGTGATCGACGGAACTCTGGTCGCCGCGGATGGCTTCGATCCCCGCGACCTGGGTGAAGCTCGCGGTACAGGAGTTGGAGTTGGTCATCAGACGCGTCATGTGCGCGGCCAGATCCGGACGCATCACGCCGTAGCCCATGCGCCATCCGGTCATGGCGTAGGTTTTCGAGAAGCCGTCGAGCAGGATGGTGCGCTCCTGCATGCCGGGCACCGACATGATGGAGAAGTGCTGGCCTCCGTCGAACAGGAGGCGACTGTAGATTTCGTCGGACAGGATCATAATGTTGCGTTCGCCGATGAGCTTTGCGATCTGTTCGATGTCGCGACGCTCCAGCACTCCGCCTGTGGGGTTCTGGGGGGAATTCAAAATGATCAGCTTCGTGCGCTCGGTGATGAGCGAAGCCAGTTCGTTCACATCGAGCGAGAAGTCGCGTTCCTCGCGCAACTGGATAGGAATGGCGCGTCCACCTACATAGTGGATCATGGACTCGTAGATGGGAAAGCCAGGATTGGGGTAGATGACCTCGTCTCCCTCGTCAATGAGCGACAGGATGGTGAAGAAGATGATTGGCTTGCCCCCGGGAACGACGACCACTTCATCACTCGTGACCTTCACGCCGCGGGTGCGGCTGACATATTCGGCTAACGCCTGACGCAAATCCGGCAAGCCTGCGGAAGGTCCATAGTGAGTCCAGCCTTTGCGGAGGGCGTCAATGCCCGCGTCGACCACGTTGGCGGGCGTATCGAAATCTGGTTCGCCGATTTCCAGGTGAATGATGCTCTTGCCCTGACGCTCGAGAGCGCGCGCCTTGTTCAGAACCTCAAAGGCGGTCTCGGTACCGAGCCGCGACATGCGGCGGGCCAGATGCAGTTCGTATTGGGTGGTTTGTGCCATGATGCCGAAACTCCTGACGAACCAAACGGCATATTATACGCCCGCAAAGGCGGCAAGACCGTGCCTGCAGCCACAGGGTGCGACGGAGTAAACTCGTTCCCGCGGCAATAGGAGGAAGCTGTGAACTCATATCTCAATGAACTCTATGAGCATCAGGAGTGGGCCGATGCGGAGCACTGGCGGGCGTTTGAAGCGCATCCCGCGGCGCTCGAGGATAAGGCGATTCGGGAGCGGTTGCTGCACATTCACCAGGTGCAGTACGCATTTTTGTGGATCACCGGACCACGGACATCGGAGTTTGCCTTCAAACAACTGGAAGACTTCCCGAGCATGACGGAGCTGAAGCAATACGCGCGGCGTTACCACGCGGCGGTCGGCGAGTTGCTAGGGGGATTGGATCCGGTCAAACTCGAGGAACTCGTGGAAGCTCCCTGGTTCACACCACCGGTCTCGATCAGCCGGCGTCACGCTCTGACCCAGGCAACGATGCACAGCCATTACCATCGCGGACAGAACGCGATGCGATTGCGGGATTTGGGAGGCGCGCCTCCGCTGACGGACTTCATTATTTGGTTGCGAAACGGACAACCGGCTGCGCGGTGGGAGTGAACGAACGCGGCAAAGGGCAGCGAGTTGCGTCGTGCGGGCGGGCAAAAACCATCCGAGCTTCGCGCGAATGGACAGCCGAGGGCGGCTGTCCCCACATAAACACGAGCTATTCGGAAACGCTGTGCTCTTCGTTTTGGGCGCGCAGGACGCGGTCGACGGAGTAGGGGGCGCGGCGACTGGGCTCGTGATAGTGACGCACCTGCATTTCTCCGAGGAGACCGATCGCCAGCATATTCAGACCGCCGAGCAGCAGTCCTAGAGCTGCCATCATCAGCGGGCCGTGTTCGGCCATTACCGGGACGTGGCGCAGGAACTTCTCCACGCCGAGCCAGAGTACGATCCCGCTGCCACCGAAGATGCTCATCATGCCGAAGCTGCCAAAGAAGTGCAGCGGGCGCGATAGGTAGCGCAGCAGGAAACGAATGGTCAACAGGTCGAAGAAGACGCGAAAGGTGCGCGTGATGCCATAGTGCGAAACACCGCGCTCGCGGTTCACGTTGCGGATGGGCACTTCGCAGATCGAGGCGCCATGCCATGAAGCCAGCGCGGGAATGAAGCGGTGCAGTTCGCCGTAGAGCGGCACCTGCTCGAGAATGTCGCGGCGATAGGCCTTAAAGGTCGTGCCAAAGTCGTGGATGTCGACGCCGCTGATCTTGGCCATCATCCAGTTGGCGATGCGCGAGGGAATGCGGCGCATCCAGAAATTGTCGACGCGGACTTTGCGCCATCCGCTGACGATATCGTAGCCAGCGGCAATCTTCTCCAGGAACAAGGGAATGTCGTTGGGATCATGCTGCAGATCGCCATCCATGGCGATGATGTACTCGCCGCGCGCGTGGTCGAAACCGGCAGCGAGCCCTGCAGTCTGGCCGAAGTTGCGGCGCAACTTGACCACAGTGACGCGGCTGTCCACAGCCGCGATCTCGCGCAACATGGCGAAGGTGTGGTCGCTGGAGCCATCGTCCACCAGCACGATTTCGAAGGTTTCGCCGTGCGCCTCCATCACCGCTTTCAGGCGGTCGTAAAGGTCGGTGACGTTTTCTTGCTCGTTGTGCAGCGGGACGACGATGGAATACTTGGGCACAGTCCTTCCATTATAGACCGAAAAAGCAGTTCTCCGTTCCCGGTTGTCAGTTCTCATTTGGGTACCTTCGGTCACCCACCCCGGTATTAGGACCTAAACGCCTTAAACGCGGCGGCACCTCACTGTGACTGCACCGGGATCGCGCTCTCTTCCGCGATGACTTCGGAGAGACGCAACGATTGTGGCCGTCGGAGTCGGTTGGGGCAAACAGGCCACACGACAAAAATCCCGCCGATTTCTTAGCCTCGGGGTCTTGCCGGTCAGGCCTGATCTTTGAGTTTCAGGCGCGATTTGTTTTCTTCCAGGAATGCCTTGATCTCGCTGGCTGCGCCGAGGAGGCGGTTCCATTGTTCGTAGTAGAGAGTAACGGGGAAACGGCCGAGGCCATAGACGCTGACGCCCCCTTTTTCTCCGACCTTAAAGATCAGATCCCCACTGCGCTTCTTGGTTTCGACTTCTTTTTCGAGCTGGGACAGCTTGGCTTTCAGTTCTTCGTAGGTTGGTTCTGACATGTTTCCCTCGCGTTTGGTAGGAGTGCGTTTTCGGACCAGCAGTCTTTAACGTGTAAGCGTTGTTTCTTTCGTCGCCCCAGTGTGCGTGAAGTTGAGCGCCCCTTCGACAAGAGCAGGCTCCGCGGGAGTCGCTCAGTCTCCCACTCTCACCCTGCACTTCCGTGCCCGGCCGACCCCTTCGGCTCCGACAATCCCCACTTTTGCCGCTAAGGACGCGGCAAAAATGGGGCACCCGAGGATTTGTGTCTGTTCGGCCGAGATGAACACCATTTCTATAGTAACTTGCCGGGCGTTGCCTGGCAGTGGATAACCGTTATAAGCTCAGAGGAGTCTAATCTCAAAGCGGGAAGCGTTGTCGGGGTAACGGATGCGCCTGTGGGCGAGATGGTCGGCGTGGGTCTGCCTGTCCTTGATGTTATGGACGGTGGCGGCGGAGTCTACCCACAACCATCCTACGCAGACGGAATCCGCTTCCTGCTCGATTTGCGTGGTGGCGCACAGCGCCAGTCCCACCGTAAGTTCCAGCCAGGCCGCTCCCGTGTTTGCCGCGGTCGGTCTGTTGCGAGAAGACGATGTCATCGCGAAGGTCCGGTTCGATTTCTCTGACCGGGGCATTCGCGGTCCTCCTGCCGTTCTGTAGGGATCCTCACAAATTGAAAATTCCGGCTGGACGAGTAGCGTTCGGGCCGGGCCAATTCCCTATTTTTCTCAGGAGGGCTCATGCCTACTTTTTATCGTCATGGTGAATGGCAGCGCTTCGCCGCTTTGGCGGCCGTAGTTTTATGGCTTGCGGTTACTGTCGCCAGCGCACAATCCGTCGGTAATTCCGGCTCTGTAAACGGTACGGTGGTGGACCCAACAGGCGCCGTAGTCCCTGACGCTAGAGTTGAGATCCGCAACCCAATCAGCGGGTACGATCGTTCCACGAACACTGACAGCGCTGGAAAATTTGCTTTCACGAACATTCCTTTCAACCCCTACCACCTGACAGTCATGGCGGCCGGGTTTTTGGTCTACGCGCAGGATGTGGAACCGCGCTCCTCAGTGCCGGTGAGTGTTTCTGTGAGTCTCGCAGTGGCTGGATCGACCACCGCCGTAACCGTGGAGGCAGCAGGCGGAGACCTGGTGGAGAACGACCCGACGTTCCACACCGATGTGGACAAGAACCTATTCGACAAGTTGCCGCTGGAAAGTCAATCGTCTTCGGTGAGTTCGCTGGTTACGCTATCGACGCCGGGAATCACTGCCGATTCGAACGGACTCTTCCACGGATTAGGCGACCACGCGGAGAACTCGTTTTCGGTGGATGGCCAGCCCATTACCGATCAGCAGAGCAAGATTTTCTCCAACCAGATTCCACTCGATGCGATCCAGTCGATGGAAGTGATCGCGGGCGCACCGCCGGCCGAATACGGCGACAAAACGAGTGTGATCATCAACGTCACCACCCAGTCAGGGCAGGGTGTCACCACACCGCACGGCAGTGTAACGACCTCTTACGGTTCGTTCGGAACCAGCAGCGTTGACTTCAGTCTCGCCTACGGAGGCAAGAACTGGGGGAACTTTGTTTCGGCAAGCGGCTTGAATAGCGGGCGATTCCTCGATCCTCCGGAATTCGTCGTAATGCACGACAAAGGTAACGAAGAGAACCTGTTCGATCGCGTGGACTACCAACTTTCGGCCGCGGACTCGATTCACTTCAACTTCGGCTACACGCGCTCCTGGTTTCAGACGCCGAATTCCTACGACGCCCAAGACGCGACGCCCTGGAATTGTGTCGTCGTCTGCAATGGGGGGCTGGACCCAAGCGGCACGGTAGTCGGCCCGGCCGACCAGCGTTCTCAGATCAAGACGTTCAACATCGCGCCTTCTTGGACTCGATTGATCAGTCCCACGACGGTGTTCACTCTAGGTGCTTTCATTCGGCGGGATGCATTCAACTACTATCCCAGCGCCAATCCATTCGCAGACCTGGGACCACCGGGTGTCCAGAGTGAGACCGTGGGTCAGAATCGGACGCTCGCGAATGCGGGCCTGCGCTCATCTGTGTCGTATGTGAAGGGGATTCACAACCTCAAGGCAGGAGCGGTTTACGAACAGACGTTTCTCACGGAGAACGACAACGTCGGGGTCGTCGATCCCACCTATCTTCCGTCGGTGATGGATGCGAACGGGCTCCCCTGCTTTGTGGGAGGCGTCGCCTTGGATGCCCCCTGCACCACCTTGCTTCCGTACGATCTGACCCAGGGCGGCGCGATCTACTCCTATCACGCGCATACAGACGTAAAGCAACTGGCTCTTTATGTTCAGGATTCGATCACCAAGGGAAACTGGGCTTTCAACCTTGGCGTCCGCGGCGATTTCTACAACGGACTGACCACCCACGAGGAAGCCGAGCCCCGCCTTGGTGTCGCTTATAACATTAAGCGCACCAACACCGTTCTACGCATTTCCTATGCACGTACGATGGAAAGCCCCTTCAATGAGAACCTGGTGCTTTCCAGCGTCGGATGTGCGAACGCTGTTTTGAATCCGCTTCTTGGCTGTTTCTCGGCTGTATCAAACCCGTTAAGCCCCGGATGGCGCAATGAATTCCACGCTGGAATCCAACAGGCTTTCGGGAAGTACCTTGTGTTTTCGGGCGAGTATATCTGGAAGTACACACACAACGGGTACGATTTCAGTGTGCTGGGGGCCACGCCAATCACTTTTCCGGTGGAGTGGAACAACTCAAAGATCCCGGGATACGCAGGCCGCATCAGCGTACCGAACCTTAACGGGTTCTCAGGGCTAGTTGTGTTCTCCAGCGTGGCGGCTCGGTTCTTCACGCCGCAGATCGGTGGAGCCGGCACGGTGCCCTCAGCGGTGGGGCCGTTTCGGATTGACCACGACGAAAAATTCAACATGACAGCACATATTCAATACCAGCCCTGGAAAAAAGGGCCGTGGCTGGGTTTCAACTGGCGGTATGACAGCGGTTTGGTGGCGGGTCCGGCGCCCTGTGCCGGGGGTAATTGCGCAAACGGCCCTGCAGGCTCGGATGCTGTGGTGGACGTTTCCGGTCTGAGCCCGGATCAGCAGTTCCAGGCCGGACTGTTCTGCGGTTCCCTCCGTGCGACACCGCCTGGAGCAGCGAATCCAATTGGCACATCGATCAGTCCCACGGACCTATGCCCCGCGTCCCAATACGGATCTACCCTTCTGCAAATACCGGCACCAGGTACGGAGAACGACGACCACAATCCGCCGCGCGTCGCTCCACGGAGTCTTTTCGATATCGCGATCGGACATGACAACGTGTTCCGCGGCGATAAGTACAAAGTGAGTCTGCAACTCACGGCGATTAACGTGACCAATAAATACGCGCTGTACAACTTTCTCTCCACGTTCAGCGGGACGCACTACGTCACGCCGCGCGCTCTGACGGCAGAAATCGGGTTCCACTTCTAGCGTTTCATTCCAGCCGGGCGGAACAGGCGGCTCTGTGCGAGCCGTCGTTTTTCTCGCTGCAACAGAGTGGAGCTTTGTAAATGCATGTAAACAACGCTGGTTTGGGGGAAGAAGCGTGACCGGGATTGGTAGAATAAAAGAAATCGCCATTCCAGGCCGCGCATCTACTCGCAGTGGGAGAAGTCATTGTTTATTAAGTTCGCCACAAAACTTACCGGCTGCCTTGTGCTCGCCAGCCTTTGCACGTCGCTGAGCGCACAGCAGAGCACGCCGCCATCAAATCCGGATTCATCGCCTGGCACACAGACTCAAGGGCCGGCTCAGACTCCGGCTTCGGGCCAGACGTCTTCCGCAAGTAAGGACAAGAAGGACTCCGCTGCGGGTGGCCAGGGCAAGAATTCGGGCACATCCAACGACCGGCTTTTCTATACCCTGCCGAACTTCTTGAGCCTGGAAAACGCGGGCAAGCTCCCGCCGCTCACAGCCAAGCAGAAATTTGCGGTCGTGGCACGGGGAACATTCGATTACGTGCAATTTCCGTGGTGGGGCTTGCTGGCGGCCATAAACCAGGCGGACAACGCCGAACCTGCCTACGGGCAGGGGTTTGAGGGCTATGCCAAACGTTACGGAACGACGGCTGCGGACGGCATCATCGAAAATTTTATGACCGCCGCGGTTCTGCCCTCGCTGCTGCATCAAGACCCCCGCTTCTACCAGTCCGGCAAGGGCGGGTTTGCGCGGCGGAGTGGCTATGCGATCAGCCGGATCTTCGTCACCCGCACAGATTCCGGGCATTCGCAGTTCAACTACTCTGAAATTGTTGGCAGCGCGGCCGCGGCCGCCATCTCCACCTACAGCTATCATCCACGGAGCACCTACCTCAGCACGCCCACGAACCCGCACATGTTTATTGGTTCCGATCGGACCCTGGAGAACACGGCCAAAGTGTGGGGAACGCAGGTCAGCCTCGACACTCTCACCATCTTGCTCAAGGAATTCTGGCCGGACATCCACCGCAAACTTTCACACAAACACAAGGCGGATGCGACCAACACCGCTCATTAGGACAAGATGCTACGAAGCCAGGTGTCCGGGTAGAATGCCGTGATCCAGAAATGTTAGCTAGGCCATCCGCTTGGGCTCAATCCGGCGGTCCACCACCAACTCGGGATGCAGGCGTCGGAAAGTCTCGGCCACGTGGCAGTTCCAGCAGACAGGCTGGTACTTGGAGAAGATCTCAGGAAGCTGCTCCGGGCGGTATTGTTTCCACTCGGCCGTTTTGAAATCTGGACCTAACAAGGCCGGCGCATGGTCAACGGGATGAAGCGGGCCGATCGGTTTCTGGCAAAAGACGCAACTCTTCCCTTCGTACCACTTCGAGACGATATTCCAAACCATGCAGTTGGCGGGATCGACCTCGATCTGCTGCAGGCACTCCTGTCCACAGTCTTGGCGTTCGGGCCAGCGTGAACAATCTTTGAGGCGAAGCGTGGGCTCGGAGAGGAACCAGCCAACCGCAGCCTCTCCGGCGGCGATGTCAACGGCCTCCATTTTGTGGGTCTCGGGGCAGGTAATCAGACGTTTCCCGCGATAGTTAAAGTACGCGCGAATTCCAGGGATGGCACGAAAGACGAAGAGTCCAACAGCGAGCGCGACGACCGCGAGCGCAATCAACACTGAGACTGTCATAGATCACCTCCGGTAAAGCAGTCGTCAGCTCGGCTTTCGGGATCGGGAAAGCACTGCGACGGCCGCACTCTCGGCACTTACAGGATGAGAGCGGGAGAGAGAGTGCGCGGTGCCCTGCATCACCAGAAAACGTGATTGAGGTCACTAGCTACGGACGGCGAGACACCTGGCTGGCGCCCGGCGGACAGCCGGGGGCGGCTGTCCCCACATCTGACATAGCGGGGGCGGCGGCGTAATGGGTTATGGACGGCCAACTGCCGCGGGATGATGAGCCCGCAGTTGCATCTTCACCGCAACGGACAGGCGGCGGATGCCTTCGCGAATCTGCTCCGGCTGACAGTAAGAGAAGTTCAGCCGCATGTGGCGGCCACCCTCGTGGCCGTTGTTGGCGTAAAAGCTGTCGCCCGGCACGAAGGCAACGTTTTCCGCCAAAGCCGCGGGCAGCAGCGTCTGCGAGTCGCAGCCTTCCGGCATCGTCACCCACAGGAACAGCCCGCCCTTCGGATGGGTCCAGGTCACTTCGCGTGGGAAGTATTCATGCAAAGCGTTGAGCATGGCGTCGCGGCGCTCGCGATAGACCTGGCGAATGAGCTTGACGTGTTGGTCGAGGAAGCCGTCGTGCGCGACTTCAAAAGCCACGTACTGGTTGAAGGTGGAGGTGTGCAGGTCCGCGGCCTGCTTCAGTTGGACCAGCTTGCTGATCACGTCTTCCGGCGCGACGATCCAGGCCAGGCGAATTCCGGGCGCCAGAGTTTTTGAGAACGTGCTCAGGTAAATGACGTTGCCAAGAGTGAATCCGTTATCGCGGCGCAGGTTCTCGCGGTCAAGCACGACCAGAGGCGCGAGATGGTCGCCCTCGTAGCGCAGCTGGCCGTAGGGATCATCTTCGATGATGGGGATGCCGTACTTGTCGGCGAGAAGGATGAGTTGGTGGCGGCGACCTTCGGATAATGTGACCCCCGCCGGGTTCTGGAAGTTCGGGAGCACGTACATGAATTTCGGGCCGGCGCGAAGGCTAGGATCGAGCTGATCGGTGAGCAATCCGTCCTCGTCAACCGGGACCGGGACATATTGCGCGCCATAGACATTGAAGGCCTGGAGGGCGCCCAGGTATGTAGGGGCTTCGACCAGTACGCGGTCGCCGCGATTGATGAGCAGCTTGCCGATGAGGTCGAGCGCCTGTTGCGAGCCGGAGGTGATGAGGACGTTCTCCGTGCTGGCGACAATGCCGTAGCGGGCAAGATTGCGCGCGATCATTTCCCGCAGCGGTTCGTAGCCCTCGGTGGCCCCGTACTGCAGGGCCTGGGCGCCGTGCTCGGTGAGAACTTTTTGGCAGGCTTCCTGGAAGCGCTTCACCGGGAACACATCGGGAGCTGGGAGGCCCCCGGCAAAAGAAATGATCTCCGGCTTCTGGGTAACTTTCAGAAGCTCACGGATGGCGGAACTCTTGATTCCCAGCGTACGC
>JBARBI010000304.1:0-3612 GCA_049792875.1 Candidatus Sulfotelmatobacter sp. | reverse complement strand
GTGCAGCGGGGACAAACTGATTGTCGGTCATAGTGCCTCCTGTATGAGGCACATCGACTCGGATTGAAAAAGCTGTAGGACAAAAACCAGCCGGGAGCAGCCTGCTTGCGTAGGGGTGTGGTGTACGCTCTTGCTACTTCCTCTTTACTTTGGCTTTTGGGGATGCGGATTTCAAAAGTTTTAGAACCTCACGTTTCAGTAACGCTTCAATTTTCGGAGACCTGCGTTCACGACGGGCCACACGGCTTACATATGAAGGGTCAACTCCTAAATTGTCGGCCACGCGCTTATAGAGGCCCCTCATTTCGGAAGCAAATTGAAGGATGGATTTGCCCATTGGCGAACTCTACCACAGAATCGCTCGTAGTTTCTTGACAAGGTGTCATTATATATGACAAGCATCTCTTCGTTAGTCGGTGTGGATACAGCCCATACCGCCCCTCAGTACCGTTCTTCCTGTAACCAGAAGCCCAAGTCCCGAGAAGTCGGCTTACCGGTAACTGGGAATTGGCTCGCAATAGCACGATATTTCACCCTTCCACTGTGGCAGGTCAATACCGGAGAAGTGTTGCAGTCCTTCCAGAATATTTCCCTCAGGGTGTTCATACGTCGTGGAGGAGTTTCGGGTTATCGGAATGTAGCACGGAAGCCCCAGGCGACCCGTCTATCGCGTTCCAAAAGCCATTTACCGAGTTTTGGAACAGGGTACAGACGCGCGATGGAGTGTGGCAAGCCCAATCCCTAGCTCGGAGGCAATCCCACGCAAGGAAAGCCCCTGCGCGCGAAGCGCAGCAATTCTTGCGGCGTCCACGATCTTGCGCGGTCTGCCCAGAGTCTTCCCCTTGGCGCGCGCGTTCCTCAGCCCGGCCCGGACACGCTCCACGATCAGACTGCGTTCCAGTTCTGCCACGGCCCCTAGAACGGTGGATATCATCTTGCCGGTAGGTGTTGTCGTGTCCATCTGTTCGCTGAGACTGACGAAAGCGATACCGAGCGCATTGAAGTTTTCGAGCGCCCGGAGAAGGTGCGACACAGACCGAGCGAAGCGATCAAACTTCCAGACGATCACTACATCGAAGCGTCGCTTGCGGGCGTCGGCCATTAGGCGATCAAGCTCCGGGCGTTTGTCTTTGCTGCCAGAAATTCCAACGTCCAGGTAGGAATCGACCAGGTGCCAGCCGCGCGCTGTGGCGAACTGCTCAAGCTCGCGGGTCTGCACTTTCACATCCTGGCCGTGGTTTGTGGTGGAAACTCGTGCGTAGATTGCGACGCGGGTGTTTTCGTGGGATAAACTCGATACAGCCATGTGACACCTCCTGTGTGTCATTCGGTCAGAGGCCGCTCGGTGTAACAAGCACCGCGCGGCTTCGCTTTTTTTCAACGACGCTTCTTTGCCTTGACCTTTCTGGGATACCTGCGCGGTTTCACCTTCAAAACCTGGGAAACATCCGCATCGGTCCAAAGCCTTACACCAGCCGCTTCGATAATGGCGGGTGCCTTGATCTTTCTCACGGCAATCCATGCCTGTAACGTCTGTCGGGAAACCCCCGCTCGCTCAGCGACTTCACGTGTGGTGTAGAGCTTCAAACTCATGACTTCCTTATAGCACTTCTTGACAGCCCTGTCAAGATAAAGCTATTATACCTTTCAAATGAAGATAGGCCACTCAATCGGCCCCCCGCGCGGCTCCCTCGAAGAGTTTCGAGACAAAGTCTTGCATTATTACTCCACTTTCCCGCATTTATTCCTCGAAGATGTCGAGAATTTTGTTTGGAGTGCACCCATTGGTCGGCTGGAGCGCATTGAGAAGGCGATTGCTCGACGGAAGGCTGTGTTAAGACGACCGTCAAATCGACGCGGGCGACCCAGGGAGGAACACAATCCCAAATGGATCGCGAAGGCGTGTAGCGTCGCTTTGGCAAAGCATGTCGAAGGGCTGTCTTGGGGGAAGATCGCCAAGAGAGAGGGGATGGTTCCCGGCAAGTCCAGCCAGCGAACTCTATCGCGTCAGCGGGACGATTTTGCGGAATTGGTTTTCCTCGGACTTGATGGATTTAGCGTTACAGAAAAGAATCTCGACCAATCCCTCGACGCACCGAAGATTCGGACATACCTACAAAGCAAATTCGGGATCCCCTTCGAGAGTAAGAAGGCTGAAGCCGTCAAGGTGGTGAGAGAACTTTTCCCAATGGGCAAACAACTGAAGCGGAGCATTCGCGAGCTTCAGGCCCTCCTAAAGTAGCCCCCCGCATAAATTGGAACGTGTGCCACGTGTTTTATGCGGGCTTCCCGCATTGCGCGTGAGTGCCTTAATCTGCGCGCGTGAGACGCGCTAACGATAAACTTGCCGTTAACGTGCGGGAGGCAGCGCGGATGCTGAGCGTTTCGCCTCGCACCGTCCAGAAATATATCGCCGCCAGACTTCTGACCGCTCGGAAAATCGGGCATCGCACCGTTATCCCAATGCGCTCGTTGGAAGCGTTCTTGCGCACCGATCATCCGACTCTCCTATGCAGTTCGCCGACGCGGACATTGAAGGCGGTTGATACGGGAGCCTAAAAACGCCAATGCCGTCAGAGGCAAATCTGACGGCATTGGCAAAATCGTCCGCTAGCTTTGGACGGCGGCGGACTTGGAGATTTGAGACGTGCGCAGTAAAACACAATTCCGCGATTCCGGCAAGAACCAGCCCAAGCTCCGCTTTCGTCTCTCGCCGCGCCGCGCACCCACATTTGCGGGGACGCAGCGAGGGAAAATCCTT
This sequence comes from Candidatus Sulfotelmatobacter sp., assembly GCA_049792875.1. Classification (GTDB taxonomy): domain Bacteria; phylum Acidobacteriota; class Terriglobia; order Terriglobales; family Acidobacteriaceae; genus Sulfotelmatobacter. The sequence continues at coordinate 851 of JBARBI010000304.1, read as the reverse complement.
GCGCTGTTGATCGCCGCTTCTGGCGGGTGGTTTCCATTGACGGAGATTCTTTCCTTGGGCATTGCGCAGTACGGAGCGCGAATCCTCGAATTGCGCCGAATGGGTTTCGACATCGAAAACCGAAGCGAGTACGTTGACGGTGGTCGTCACAGTTGGTTCCGGCTCCTCAAGTCACCCGCACCGGCTCCTACACCTTCGAAGCCTGAACCTGAATGGAAAGACCGGCCGCGATTGACAGGATTGCCACTCTTCGACCTGGCGGCGCGCCAGTGAGCACGGGATTCTACAAACGGCGCCGAGGCCTCTTGGAGCACATAGAAGCTGGAACCATCGACCTGCTCGAAGATGGAATACATGACTACCTAAGTTTTAAGGCCAACCTGCTCATCGGGAGCCCCTGCTCCATCCCCCCCGGAGTCTGCTTTACGAGCGCTCCCGCAATTCACGCCCATTGCCGCCGCGTTTCGGAACGCACGATCCAGCGCTGCCTCGAACATTTAGTGGCTATTGGATGGCTCAAGGCGTGGAAAACGCCCGGAAAGCGAGGCAACTACCCAGTGTTGGTCTGTCGGGCAAGTGTCCATGACCTGTCGGGGAACGAGTATAGGATAAATGGCGCAAAAACGGTGGATTGGCGTCATCCGGTTTACGAGCCTGTCGGCGAAGTGTCGGGGAATTGTCCTGAGTCCGTCGGCAGCCTGTCGGGTAATAGAGAGAAGAGAACTAAAGAAGAGAGAGCAGAGGAGGAGCGGATTTCCGCCGCCGCATTTCTCGCTATCGGATTTGAAAAACCTTTCGGACAACCCAAATTTAAAAACATTTGGATAGGGAGTTTCAAAAAGAGCGGGGAA
>JBARBI010000303.1:0-7688 GCA_049792875.1 Candidatus Sulfotelmatobacter sp. | reverse complement strand
GCCGCCAGCTAAGAGTTTTGTGTGGGACCGGGCCCATGGGCCCGGTCGTCGAGCGCAGCTCGACCCTGCCCGCAGCGCCGGGACCCTCTGCATTTAAGATGACTGCATGCCCCCAGCCCCGAACGTTCCCACCGTAAAGATCTCCCCCCGCGGCTCCGCCCGCCTCAAAGCCGGACACGTCTGGGTCTACCGCTCCGACATCGTCACCGCCGACGCCGTCCTTCCGGGTGCTCTGGTCAAAGTCACCGACCACCGCGGCAAGCCCTTCGGGAGCGCCCTTTATTCCAGCTCCTCGCAAATCACCATCCGCATGATCTCGGCAGAACCCGTAACCGATTTTCCGACTCTGCTTCGCGATCGAATCGCCGATGCCATCGCCTATCGCGAGCCTCTAGTCCAGGACACCGATGCCTACCGCGTGATCTTCAGCGAAGCCGACTTCCTCCCGGGCCTGATTGTTGACCGCTACGGCGACATCCTCTCGCTGCAGGTCCTCACCCAGGCCATGGACGCCGAACCCGTCCGCCAGACGATCCTTTCGGAGCTAACCACCCGCCTCCACCCGGCATCCATCCTCGAGCGGGTCGACCCGCGCGTCCGCGAACTCGAAACTCTGCCGCCTCGCGACTCCGGCCTCCTGCAAGGCGAAAAGTCCGCCACCACCTTCGCCATGAACTCCGTCCAGTTCCGCTACGACGCGCTCGAAGGCCAGAAGACCGGTGCCTTTCTCGACCAGCGCGAAAACTACGCCGTGGCTGCACAGTATGCCAAGGGTGAAGCCCTCGACGTCTTCTGCTACCAGGGAGGCTTCGCCCTCCATCTCGCCCCGCATTGCTCGCAGGTCACAGGGGTGGACAGCTCGCGTCCCGCCCTCGAAGTCGCAGATCAGAACACCAGCCTCAACCAAGCGCTGCTCAAGGGGAAAGAAATCGAATGGATCGAGGCCAACGCCTTCGACCTGCTTAAGGACTACTCCTCCTCCGATCACCGCTACGACACCATCGTTCTCGACCCGCCCGCCTTCGCCAAGAGCAAGCGTGATCTCGAGCCGGCCATCCGCGGCTACAAGGAACTCAATCTCCGCGCCCTCAAGATGCTTCGTCCCGGCGGCCTCCTCGTCACCTGCTCCTGCTCCTATCACGTCAGCCCATCCACGTTCCTCGAAATGCTCGCCTCCGCCGCCCTCGACGCCCACCGCACTCTCCGTCTGGTCGAGGTTCGCGGCCAGGCCAAAGACCATCCCGTCCTTTTGAATGTTCCAGAAACGGCCTACCTGAAGTGCGTCATAGCGTCCGTAAGTGAATGAAAATAAGCGTAATTATATAATTGACAATAATACACTCAACTTTTATGCTTCTTTTACGCTAACTACGCGTCTAATGGAAGTGACTGGCCCCGTGGAAGAGCGGCGCTTCAGCGCCGCGTTTGAAGCAACGAATGATGCGGGCTTTAGCCCCTGAGGTCGCTGCCCAGAAATCCCTCGCAGCCGGGTCGCGCAAATCAACACTCTGACTCAACCAAAATTCCGAAGGAGGATTTAGCCATGACCGTACTTACCCGTTTTGAACCATTCCGCGAGCTGTCTACCCTACAGGACCGCATGAACCGTTTGTTCCGCGCGTCCTTCGATGACGCAGACCGCGACGAGTCTCTGACCACATCGAGCTTTGCCCCTGCCGTCGACGTCTACGAAGACGAGCACAAAGTCTCCCTGAAGATCGAAGTGCCCGGAATCGACGAGAAAGACATCGACGTCCAGGTCGAGAACAACACCCTCACCGTGCACGGCGAGCGCAAGATCGAAAAGGAAGAGAAAGAAGAGAACTACCGCCGCGTAGAGCGCCAGTACGGCAGCTTCACCCGCACCTTCACCCTGCCCACCACGGTCGACACCGAGAACGTTTCGGCGACCTACGACAAAGGCGTGCTGAAGATCAATCTGCCCAAGAAAGCCGAAGCCAAACCAAAGCAGATCAAAGTCAACGTAGGCACGGAAAAGGCCCTGGAAGGGAAGAGCCCCAGCAAAGCCGCGTAAGCGACGATGCAAATGTGGGGACAGCGGCCCTCGGCTGTCCGCCGCGCAAAGCCCGGCATCGAGCGCAGCTCGATCGCTCTCGGCGGGAGGCGGCAGAAATGCCCGCCTCCCGTGTTCTTTTGCACCTGAGATGGTCGGTCACACTAAATCGCTTTGTCATCCGGAGCGAAGCGAAGGACCTCTGCACGTTTTCCTGCCGCCGCACATTGCACAGATGCTTCGCCTGGCTCAGAATGACAAGAGGAAAGTAGAGAATCAACCATGCCCATCCGCTGGGACAAATTCACCGTCAAAGCACAGGAAGCCGTCCAACGCGCGAACGAATTCGCCTCCGAGCACGGCAATCCCGAACTGCTGCCCGTGCACCTGCTCGCCGCCCTGCTCGAAGACAAGGAAGGCATCGTCCCGCCCGTGCTCGAGAAAATCGGCATCGGCCCGCAAGCCGTGTTAGCCGAGGTCTACAAAGAGCTCGAAAAACTTCCCAAGGTTTCCGGACAAGCCGCCCAGGCCACGCTCTCGAACGAAGTCAACAAGCTGCTCGAGCAGGCCTTCAAAGAGGCCTCCAACTTCAAGGATGAATACGTTTCCACCGAGCACCTCCTGCTGGCGATCACCCACCTCAAGCGTGACGCCGCTCCCCAGATCCTTGCCCGCCACGGAGCGACCTACGACGCCATTCTGAAGGCGCTGACGGTCGTTCGCGGCTCACAACAAGTCACCGACCAGCATCCCGAAGCGAAATATCAGGCTCTCGAGCGGTATGCTCGCGACCTCACCGAGCAGGCCCGCCGTGGCAAGCTCGATCCCGTCATCGGACGCGATGAAGAAATCCGCCGCGTTGTCCAGGTGCTGTCGCGCCGCACCAAGAATAATCCCGTGCTGATCGGCGAGCCCGGCGTGGGTAAGACCGCCATCGTCGAAGGCCTCGCCCAACGAATCATTTCCGGCGATGTGCCCGAGGTTCTGAAGAACAAGCGCGTGGTCGGGCTCGATCTCGGAGCCATGTTGGCCGGCGCAAAATATCGCGGCGAATTCGAGGACCGCCTCAAAGCCGTCCTCAAAGAAATCGAAGACTCGCAAGGCCAGATCATCCTCTTCATCGACGAGCTCCACACGCTGGTCGGCGCCGGAGCCGCGGAAGGCGCCATTGACGCCTCCAACATGTTGAAGCCCGCGCTCGCTCGCGGCGAACTGCGCGCCATCGGCGCTACCACGCTCAACGAATACCGCAAGTACATTGAGAAAGACGCAGCCCTCGAGCGCCGCTTCCAGATCGTTTTCGTCGGCGAGCCCAACGTCGAGGACACCATTTCCATCCTTCGTGGCCTGAAGGAAAAGTACGAGGTGCATCACGGCGTACGCATCAAAGACTCCGCCATCGTCGCAGCGGCCACGCTCTCGCACCGCTACATCACCGACCGCTTCCTGCCCGACAAGGCCATCGACCTGATCGACGAAGCGGCGTCCTCGCTGCGCATTCAAATCGATTCGCTGCCGACTGACATCGATCAGCTGGAGCGTAAAGCCACGCAACTGGAAATCGAAAAGCAGGCGCTCAAGAAAGAAGACGACGCGAACTCCCGGGAGCGCCTCGCGGTTATCGAAAAAGAACTCGCCGAGATTCGCGAGAAGTCCAACACCCTCAAGGCCACGTGGAAGAAAGAAAAAGATCTCATCGCGCGCGTCCGCGCTCTCAAGGAGCAGATCGAAAAACTGAAGGCCGAAGAGCAAGCCGAAGAGCGCAAGGGCAATCTGCAGCGCGTCGCCGAAATCCGCTACAGCCTGATTCGCCAGGCCGAAGACGGCCTGGCCAAGCTCAGCAAGCAGATGGAGAACCAGGGCGGCAAGCGCATGCTCAAGGAAGAAGTTGACGAAGAAGACGTCGCGCGCATCGTCTCCAAATGGACCGGAATCCCGGTCTCAAAAATGCTCGAAGGCGAAGTCAAGAAGCTGGTCACCATGGAAGAGCGTCTGCGCCAGCGCGTCGTCGGCCAGGACACGGCCCTCGAACGCGTGGCCAACGCCATTCGCCGTTCCCGCGCGGGGCTAAGCGATCCCAAGCGACCCATCGGTTCATTTATCTTCCTCGGTCCAACCGGAGTCGGCAAGACCGAACTTGCCCGCGCCCTCGCCGAATTCTTGTTCGACGACGAGCACGCGCTGCTTCGCATCGACATGTCCGAGTACATGGAGAAGCATTCAGTCGCGCGCCTGATCGGCGCGCCTCCGGGCTACGTCGGCTACGAAGAAGGTGGCCAACTCACCGAGCAAGTTCGCCGTCGTCCGTATGCGGTCGTGCTCTTCGACGAAATCGAAAAGGCGCATCCTGACGTGTTCAACGTCCTCCTGCAGATGATGGATGACGGGCGTTTGACCGACGGCAAAGGCCGTGTTGTCGACTTCAAGAACACAATCCTCATCATGACGTCGAACATCGGCTCCAGCTACCTGCAGACCGATCACGTGCGCACGCCGGAGGAGTTTGAGCAGGCCAGCGAACAGGTCCTGAATGCCCTGCACGCACACTTCAGGCCCGAGTTTCTGAACCGTGTGGACGACATTATCGTGTTCCGTCCGCTCGGCAAAGCGCAGCTGGTCCGAATCATCGAACTGCGCCTGGAAGACGTTCGCCGCCTGCTCGCCGACCGCAAGATTTCGCTCGAGCTAACCGACGCTGCGAAGGATTTGCTCTTCACGCAAGGTTACGACCCGAACTTCGGCGCGCGCCCCTTGAAGCGCGCCATCCAGAAGCTGATCCAAGACCCGCTGGCGCTGAAGATCCTCGACGGCGAAATCCTGCACGGCGACCACGTCGTGGTTGATGCTGACAAAAAGGCCGGCAAGATGAAGTTCGCAGTCAGCCAGCGCGTGGGCCAGAAAGAACCGGCGCAGGCCAAGCGCTGATAGAGGAAGAGCTCGTGGGGGGACAGCCGCCTTCGGCTGTCCCGTCGAGCAAAGCTCGACGCTGTTGCCGTCGTGTGGCGAAGGTGTCAATCATTTCCGGACCTAGCCAGTAGCACCCGCCAACGGCGCGTAGCACGATCTGCCCGCCCAGCCAGATAGCCAACCAGCGGGACGCTTGCGCCCTAACGACATTCGAGTATCATGTTCTTCGGCGCGAGGGCGCCGCTCATGACCCGAACATTCTCGTCGCTCACCGCAGTCATTTTGATTGCGCTCGCTCAACTCTCCGCAGGCCAAGCCCCTATGAAATGGAAAATCCACGACCTCAATCGGCCAGTGCCGCCAGTCATCGATCCCGGAACTTCGAGCACCCAGGATGCGCCCGGGCGAGCTCCGTCGGACGCCGTCGTGCTTTTTGACGGCAAGGACCTTTCGCATTGGGCGGACAAAGAGGGCAACCCTGCGAAATGGAAAGTCGAAAATGGCTACATGGAAGTCGTGGCCAAGACCGGCAATATCTCCACGCGCGATTCCTTCGGAAACTGCCAGCTGCACGTCGAGTTCGCCGAGCCTTCACCGGGCGTGGGAGAAAGCCAGGAACGCGGCAACAGCGGCGTCTTCCTGATGGGCCTCTACGAGATTCAGGTGCTCGACTCCTACCAGAACAAAACCTATGCGGACGGCCAGGCGTCCGCGGTCTATGGGCAATATCCGCCGCAGGTAAACGCTTCGCGTCCTCCGGCGCAGTGGCAAACCTACGACATCATCTTTCACGGCCCTCGATTCACTGCCGGCAAGTTGCTCAGTCCCGCTCGCGTGACCGTCCTGCAGAATGGCGTGCTCGTTCAGGACAACGTTGAACTCACCGGTCCGACCGCGCACGGCGAACGTCCTCCCTATAAGCCAACCCCTGAGAAGTTGCCGCTCCAACTGCAGGACCATGGCAATCCCGTGCGCTACCGCAACCTTTGGATTCGAGAATTGCACGAGTCAGACTGACTCAGGATTTTCCGGCGAAGCTGTCGATCACCGCAGGCGCCTGCGCAAGATACCAGCCTAAGGCAACCCGCAGGGCCATCTGTAATCCGTACCAGAGAATTGGAACACCGAGTTGTGCCATGGAGATCTTCGGTACGAGCGCTGCCACGCCAACTACCATCACCAGGATGGCGGTCCAGCGTGCCCAATTGCGCAGGCGAAATAATCCCCAACCGACCAGCGCATAACCAGTCCCCACGAGCATCGCCATGTACGGTCCAGCGAGTTCCAGTCCGTACATGAACTGCGATCCGATCATCAGAGAGATGGCATCGGGCGCGAGTAGCTTCACCCCGCCGATCGTCCACAGATAGATCGCGGCCAGCAAGAAGAGAGCGGAAATGACGGTAACGCTAGCGGGCCGCTGCATAAGAGATAAGAACAATCCGAGCGTTGTCATCCTGAGCGGCGGTCTTTGCCGCGAAGGATCGATGCATGATCTCAGCGTTCGCGAGTTGCATTGGTCCTTGGCGAGACAAAACACGTTTCGCTCAGGATGACACAGTGGCTCGGGTAGTTAGCTTTTAAGCCAGATCAATTAGCTTTTAAGCCAGATCAAAGAGCAGCACTTCCGCATCCGAAGTGCCTTTGATGGTCAGCTTCTTCTCGTCGCTGATGGCTGCGCCGTCGCCTTGTGACAGCTTCTTTCCATTCAGCTCGACTGCGCCGCGTGCCACCTGAATCCAGCCGTGACGTCCCGCTCCGAACTCCTGCGCAACCTCTTCGCCAGGCTTGAGCAGTGTGACGTAGAGCTTCGCGTCCTGGTTGATCTTCACCGATCCGTCACTCGAGTCTCGCGAGGCGATCAGCCGCAGCTTGCCGCGCTTCTCCGTTTCTGAAAATGCCTTCTGCTCGTAGCTCGGCGGCAGCGCGGCTTTCTCCGGCTGAATCCAGATCTGCAGCAGATGGACTGCGTCAGTCGTTGAAGGATTGAATTCGCTGTGACGAATGCCACTGCCCGCCGTCATGCGCTGGCCATCGCCGGGGAGAATCACCGATCCGGTTCCCAAGCTGTCTTTGTGTTCAAGCTTGCCTTCGAGAACGTACGTGATAATTTCCATGTCGCGGTGCGGGTGCGTGGGAAAGCCGGTGTTGGGCGCAACCCAATCTTCGTTGATAACGCGCAGCGAGCGGAATCCCATCCACTTCGGATCCCAGTAATCGCCGAAGCTGAAGGTGTGATGAGTTTTCAGCCAGCCGTGGTTTCCGCCTCCACGTTCCTGGCTGGGACGAATCTGAATCATGGCGTTTCTCCGTTCCAGATTGAGTTCTTAAGGAGTAATTAACTGATAAACATTAGATGCAGCAGGGATGCGGAACGCTCCAGGCGCGGGAAGCGACGAAAAAATTGCGGACCGGAGTCTTGGTTAGGAGGTCCAAACCCGAAAAGTCCACTGGTTTAGTACCCACCTCCCCTTCCCGCCTACCCTTTGAAGCCGTGCCTGGCGCGCGGCCTACAAAATGTGACTGCAAAATCCTGAGCCCAATGGGTTTAGAGGTTGACACCTTGAGAACACAGCACTTGGCGCCACCGGTTTCGGGTTCACCCACGGCGACGCCGGCGCCTATCATGCCTCCGTTTCCAAGCGCGAGGCAAGGTTAGATGTCACACGATGGGAGCGCAGGGCTGTGGATTTCTATTCCCTCGCCAGTTAACACCGTTTCGCACGGAGGCACGGGCAAACCTACCCCTGGTTCATTCTTCTCCGTG
>JBARBI010000302.1:0-1728 GCA_049792875.1 Candidatus Sulfotelmatobacter sp. | reverse complement strand
TGTCGCAAATCACAACCACGAGTATGGGGTGAAGATCCTGTCTTCCTCCCGGATGTAAAGCAGCGTTATGAACCGATGCAACCTTCCTTAGCGGAAGCATTCGGCCGTTGTCTCGCACCAGAGTGATGGAGTCGTCGGAGATTCGTTGACCGGTTGCAACATTTGCCGGATTGCCGACCAGCCTCGGAATCGCCGCGACGTCCACCAGGCGACTCTGCTGAAGACCGAGGGAAGCTTTGGCCCGCAATATTTTCAGCACGGACGCATCCAGACGCGGCCGGGAAATCTCTCCCGAGCGGGCCGCATCCAGAACGGCCCGGTAACTGGCGTCCAGATCGGCAGGCATCGTGAGCACGTCGTTCCCTGCCTTAAAGGCGTCCACCGCGGCACGCCCCATGTTTCCAGCGTAGAGACGAGTCAGACCCGCCATGTCCAGCGCGTCCGTGACCACGATTCCTTTGAAACCCAGCTCGTTTCTGAGCAGATCGGTGACGATAGCAGGCGACGTCGTGGCGACCAGGTTGGGGTCTGGATCGAGCGCCGGGACCCTGATGTGTGCCGTCATAACCGCATCAACCCCGGCATCGATCGCCTTGCGAAATGGAGGCAGATCAACCGTGCGCAACATCTCCAGATCCTCGTCCACGCGTGCGACGGCAAGGTGTGAGTCCGTCCCGGTATTGCCGTGACCTGGAAAGTGCTTGGCCGTGGTTAGCATTCCGTTCGCCCGCGCACCGCGGATGTAGGCAGCTACGAGCGCCCCGACCTGTTCCGGGTTGGCACCAAACGCTCGGGTGCCAATGATCGGATTCGCCGGGTTGGAGTTCACGTCGGCGACGGGAAACAGGTTCCAGTGCACGCCAATGGCACGGCTTTCCTGGGCTGTAATGCGGCCGAATTCCTCGGCGTAGGCCACCTTGCCGGCAGCCCCAAATGCCATCGCGTGGGGGAAGACAGTTGTGCCAAACAGGCGCGCCGGAAGAACGCCCTGCTCAAAATCTCCCGCAATCAGAAGCGGCAGTCTCGCTTCCGACTGAAGCCGGTTCAGCAAAACGACTGTCTGATAACCGTGGTCGCTGTGAAGAAACCGTCCGCCCGGCGGCGCTGACATGGCCAGCGATCCGATATGGTACTTGCGAATGCTGTCGGAGAGCCGTGAATACTCGGCATTCCGCACTCCCGAGCCTGCCACTCGCATCCGAATCATGAACAACTGGCCGACCTTCTCTTCGAGGGAAAGCGTGCCTAAGGTCTTCTCTGCCCATCCCTGATCATCGTCTTGGAGACGAAGCGCCGGGGCGTCTCGGTACTGTTCCCGAGTAAGGTCCGCGGATCCCAGCAGGATGAACAGCGCTACCGCCAGTCCGATTCGAAGCGTCTGCACCCCAACAGCATACGTGGAAAAGTGGAGTCACGCCTCCCCTGAAATGAAGTCGATTCCGAATCAAAGGTACATGTTCAGTCGGCGACCCAACGCTCGAACCTGAACAAAGTCCGGAATTTCAACAGGTGTCGGGGTATGTTTCAGTGAGATCGCGTCGCGACCAATCCCCCATCCCACTCCCTTTGCCGATTCGATAGGAATCAGCGTTTCGCGGAGCCTCTTTTTTGCGCATGAACCTTGATGTGGTCTTAAGGTATAATCCGCGGCACTCGGGGCAGGAAGGGTTGGATCTGGTTGCCCCAGAATCCGTACAAGAAGTCGAAAAGGCGCAAACGAACGGGCGG
>JBARBI010000301.1:0-11603 GCA_049792875.1 Candidatus Sulfotelmatobacter sp. | reverse complement strand
GGCTTTCCCAGGTCTTGGTAATTACGAGCTAGCGCAATTTCGCGTATTCCGCTTTCGCTTCCTTCAGTATGGGGATGTCGGGGTCGGCGTTTTTCCAGAGGGTGAGGAAGTCTTGATAGGCTGCCTTGGCCTCGGCAGCATGACCTTGCATGACGTAAGCGCGAGCCAGTTCCAGGCGTGCGAGCGGGGCAAGCGGTGAGTTGATCACCATGGAGCGGTTGTCGGGGAACTTCTGGAACTCTGCAGTCGCGGCCCTTCCTTCATGGAGCATCAGATCAGCCTCGCCGCGTAGATATGCGGGATACAGCAATGCTCCGATTTCGGGAAGAGGGCCGGGAACTCCCAACTCGTATGGCTCTGTCGTGTGCAGGATCTCGATGGCTTTTCCGGGATTTTTTCTGCTGATTTGAATCGCGGCGAGGATCACGGGCCGCCAGTAGAAGTTGATCTTTGTATTCAGAGGGTTTTGGGATCGCAACTCGTCCGCCATCTTCTGCGCGCGGTCCGTATCGCCAATGCGTGCCAGGATAAGAGCGGCGAGAATGCGTGCGTTTCGAGCCGAGGACCGACCCAATGCATCCGAGGTCAGGCTGCGAGCCTGCGCTCGGTTGCCGAACTCGGCCTCGCGCAGAGCGGCGTTCAAACCCCGTTTCGCGGCCGTCTCTTTTTCGCCCGCGTGTTGGGCTGAGTCCATCGCACGCTGCGACAATTCCCGGGCCTTCGCGAGATGCCCCGAGAATGCTTCCGTATCCGACTGAAAAGAGAGGGCAATATCCTCCAAACCAAGTTTGCCGGCGAACCAGTCTGCCTGACGTTGCATTTCTTGCGCATCACCCTCCAGGAATGCAATGCCATAGCGATAGATGTGCATATCAGGGACATCGAGATGGTGCGCCAACGCCCGCTGGTAGAGCGCTTTTGCCTCTCCCAGACGATTCAAGCGACAGTAGTATTCCACGAGATTTCCATAAGGGATGCCGCTCTCGGGATTTAGCCGGTTGGCTTCCAAAGTTTCGGTAACGGCTTTTTCCCACTGGCCTAAAGCTGCGTAGTTGCTCCCCAGGTTGTTGTGCGGCGTCCAAACTCGGGGATACGCCCGGGCAAAGAGTTCGTAGGTCTGATTTGCTTTCTCAATCTCGCCGGTGACATCGTTATAGTAATAAGCCGAGATTGCGTAATCTTCTCGAACGCTGACGCGGCCGCGAAGGTCGTAAGCCTTCTGATAGTTCTCCTTGGCCGAATCGGTTTCGCGCAAATTACCGTAGGCTACCGCCAGCCCGGTATAGGCCAGGGCGAAATTCGGGTCGAGGTCAACGGCGCGTTGAAAGAAAGGGATGGCGGCCGTATCGCCATTTTCGGCGAACGCCTTGAGACCGAGAGAATACGATTTCAAAGCTTCAATCGAGAAGGTGGTGGCCTGCGCGAGCGGCGTGTCAAATTTCTGGATGGAGCTGAGTGATTCGCCGAGATTCTTTCGCAGGCCGGAGGTCGCATGGTCGAGGGCATCGAGCACCTCTTCTTTCTTTGCGGCACGCTCTTGCCTCATGGCAATCTTGCCGCCGCTGGGACACGCCTCGGCGTTAAGACCGACCACGTACTCACTCCCCAGACTGGCGATGAAACCGGCAATCACCGCCTTGCTTCCCGAGCGTTGGCAGATCTCCTGGGCCACGTCCCCGGTCAAGCGCTCCTCTGGCGAATGGCCCATCAGTTTCAGGGTGTCGCGCACGCTGCGATCAGGAAGGATACTTAAGAACGGCGATTCTTGGAGTCCGATGGCGAGAGCCTGCTTGAGTGTGTCATCGAAGACGGGATCGCCGGTGGAATTCGAGAAGTCGGCGAGCACAACTGTGTCCTTGTCGGTAAGGCGGACCGCGGACTGCCCAGCGCGGAAGTACAACCCCGCCGCGATTGCGATGACCAGGATGGCAGCGGCGGGAACGAGAACTTTTGAGAGTCTTTTTCCTGCTGCCGGAGTGCCGGCCACTTTCACCGCGCTCGCTGACGAAGGCTGATGAAGCACAGCCGAAGAACTGGATGCTGGCGGCGATTCGGCTGCCTGAGAGCTTGAATCCTGCGCCACCGCTAGCAGCCGCGAACTTGGGGTGGCAATCTGACCTGACTCGGTTTGCCGCTTCAGGCGCAACAACTCGGAACGCACGTCGGCAGCGTGTTGATAGCGCAGTTCCCGGTCTTTTTCCAGCGCTCGGTTGATGATCCTTTCCAGTTCGAGGGAGAGATCGGGATTCAGGCGCACCGGAGCGACGGGCGCGCGGTTCAGAATGGCGTCGAAAACAGTGGCGGTTGTATCGCCATGGAAAGGCAGAGTACCCGTCGCCATTTCGTATAACACCGCCCCGAACGAGAACAGATCGGTGCGGGGGTCTAACTCCTTGCCTCTGGCCTGTTCCGGCGACATGTAGGCGATGGTTCCCATGGATGTCCCGGGATTGGTGAGGTCCCTGAGTTGTGAGGATGTTTGTGTCTTCTGGCGAGCGATTTCTGTGGCGGTGGCGGGCGGAAGCAAAACCTTGGCCAGGCCGAAGTCAAGAATTTTGGCGTGACCGCGTCTGGTTACAAAGATATTCGCCGGCTTGATGTCGCGGTGGATGATTCGTTGCTCGTGGGCGGCATCGAGCGCGTCGGCAATCTCGATGGCCAGAGTGAGCAGGGCGTCCATCTCGATCGGTTTTTCGCCGATCCGCTGCTTCAGCGTCATGCCGTCCAGAAACTCCATGACGATGAACCAGTGGCCGTCCTGCTGGTCGATTTCGTAAATGGTGCAGATGTTGGGATGGTTCAGAGCAGAAGTGGCGCGGGCCTCACGACGGAAGCGTTCGAGAACTTGCGGATCCTGGGAAACGAGGTCGGGAAGAAATTTCAGGGCGACGAAGCGATTGAGGGAAACGTCCTCGGCCTTGTAGACGACGCCCATGCCACCGCTGCCCAGTTTCTCCAGCACGCGATAATGGGAAACCCTGCTGCCGATCAGCTTCGTTCCGCTGTCGGTCATCCCCGGCTCGCTGGCAACCATTTTGCCTACAACTTCCAAGGCCGGCGACTCAATGAAATGCTCGGCTTGTTTCTCATGAGCGAGCAGTGATTCTACTTCGCGCCGAAGTACCTCGTCGTCGCCACAGGCGTGTTCGAGAAATTCGGCCCGCTGGCTCTCCTTCAGAGCTATCGCGCGATGACACAGATCTTCGATTCGGTGCCAGAGTTCAGGATCCACGGGCCGCTCCCTCGCTCAACTCCCGCAGCAGCCACATCTTTGCCAGCTTCCAGTCCCGCACCACGGTTTCGGGCGAGACTTTCAATACGTCGGCGGTTTCCTCTATGCTCAAGCCACCAAAAAACCGCAGCTCTACTACCTTACTTTTTCTCTTATCCATTGCGTCTAATGCTCGCAGCGCATCATCCAGGGCAACCAGGTTCGCGTCGGGTTCCTGGCAAACCGACGGCGCCTCGTCCAAGGAGATGTGAATGGCGTCGCCGCCTCGCTTCCGGTAACCGCGGGAGCGGGCGAAATCGATCAGAATGCGCCGCATCAGCTGCGCGGATACGGCAAAAAAATGCGCCCGATCTTGCCAATTCATTTGTCCGCAGTCCACTAACTTTAAGTAGACCTCGTTGACTAGTGCCGTAGTTTGCAGGACGTGCCCGGGTCGTTCCCCCGCCATGAACTTCTGCGCGACGCGACGCAAGCGCTCGTACACCAACGGCGTGAGCTTTTCCAAAGCCTGTTCGTCTCCGGTCCTCCACGCCTTGAGCAATTGGGTGACCTCATGGGTCGGCAGCACGGCCATCCGAACCTCCGTAGTTTCAGTACATTACACCCTGCACCGGCAGAAGCCTAGCACCCGCGCGTGTCTTGCCTCCGAGCCGTAGTCATTTTTATTTATCTTTTTACCGATTGGGTTGCGATCTGGCCTCTCATTTCGCGCCTTTATAAATAGAGGCACATGCGGAGTGGAAACCGCGGAAAAGGCGAGGGTCAATGCTTATGGTAGCTCATTCGGGTAGCACGAGGGGCGAAGAGAAGGCGGTTATGCCGTGTCTATTATGTAACTCAGAAAAACAAGCATGGTTTACCGCGGAAATCAACGTCCATTTCAGCGGCCTCCAGAACTTGGACAACCCTGGCGTTTTGTTTCTCCCCAGGCTTTTGGTCTGCTTGGATTGCGGATCTACACGTTTCAGCACTCCGAAAAACGAATTGACGCTGCTTTCAAGACGCATTCCAACCAGCGAAGCCTTCAACCGCTCAGTGGAATGTTGACCAGTTGGCGCGACGTTGCACAAGAGTGCGCTTGCGTCGCCGGATCCCAGTTCCAAAGGAGATTCGCTACGCGATGGCGAGCGCCATTGTGCGTTGGGATGGCCCCAGCTATCTTGCCGAAATACAGGGGGCAAGCGTGAGGCTATACAACCGCTCGTCCTTCCCCGCGATGATCAAGAACTTCCATCTCGTGCAACCTATGCGCTTGTATCGTATATGTTGCATATAGGGATTCCGCGTGCCGTCGAAGCCGCGGCCCGTTTCCTTAGCGTGTTGCGCTCTGCCATCGACAGGTTTTCTTTCTCATTCTTCAGAAAAACCGCAATAAGAAAAACGGGAAATCTCTAGTTCCCACATCTATCGTTAACTACTTCACGGCCGAACCCCAATGAATATCCAGTTTGACCGTATATCATGGATGATCCTGATCACCGAAGTCGTTTCATTGCTCTCAGACGTACCAGGAAACGAGGTTGATCTTCCATGGTAATGCCAAGCGTGAAGACTGGCCATGATGCCGCTCGCCGCCGATTCTGGTTAGCGATGTTGGGGTTTGTCATGGCGGCTGCGCTGCTGCCCTTTTCCTATAAAGTCGAACGTCGCCTGGAGACAGTTGTTCACATCGATGGCGGAGAATCCGAAAAAGTTGACCTGGAACTGGCGCAGCGATTCCAGTCTCCGTACGCCCACCGCCTGGTTCTGGTAATCAGCGGTATTCCCGATCCGGATTCAGCCAAAGGCGCAGATGCATTGGGCTTCCTAACCGGTTCCTTGCGTACTGTCCCAGGAGTGTCGGGTGCCGTCTCCAGTCTGGATTGGCCAGATGCTATGTTCACTGGGAACAATGGCGGGGCCCTGGTCATCGTCGGGTTGGACCCACACGACGAAACTGTCGAGGCGTTGGTCCCCGAACTAAGGGCAAAAGCAGACTGGATGGAAGGTCAGCTTAGGTCGCAATACCCCGATATCAAACTGGAGATTACGGGGGAAACGCCATTGAACTTCGATCTTCGCAAGGTGAGTGCCGATGACGTCAACCATGCCGAGGAACGAGCGATGCCGGTAACTCTCTTGCTGCTGTTGCTGGCATTCGGCAGTCTTGTGGCCGCGCTATTGCCGCTGGGAGTTGGACTACTCTCAATCTCGATGGCGCTGGGTGCGGCGGCGCTACTCGCGCATTATCTGCAGCTGTCAATTCTGGTGCAGAATCTGGCGACCATGCTCGGCCTTGGCCTGGGCATCGACTATGCATTGCTGATGGTGAGCCGGTTTCGCGAGGCCTTGGCCGATGGATTTGATCCCGGCCCCGCTGCCGATATTGCTGGCGGGCAAGCGGGGCGGACGCTGGTCATTTCAGCCACGACGGTTGCCATCGGATTTTCAGCGCTGTTGACTGTGCCCATCAGCGAACTCCGGTCCATCGGCGTAGCTGGGCTGCTGGTGACCGTTTTCAGTGTCATGCTGTGTACATTCATTCTGCCTTGGGTACTGGGTCTGCTGGGGCATCGCATCAATGCCCTCAGAGTGCGTCTTCCAGCCAGGCGATTCAAAACGCGGGACAGCGTGGGCGCGCCGAGTGAGCGGTGGGTGCGGTGGGGCAGCGTCATAACCCGCCGGCCCTGGACTGCTCTGCTGGTGGCCGGGACTCCGCTGCTGATCCTTGCGCTCCAGGCACGGAGAATCTCTCCCGGCATTCCTGACCATGACTCGCTCCCAGCCGCAGCCGAGTCGGTGCAAGCATTGCACACGCTTCAAGGCATGGGACGGTCAGGTATTGTGCAGTCCCTCCGAGTGGTCGTGGAGCTGCCGCCGCAGTCTCCCCCGCTTTCGCCGGCGGGCTGGCTGGCTGTCAGTCGCTTGACGAAGAGATTCCAGAGCGATCCTAGATCGGAAGAGGTCTTATCTCTTCCGACCTTCACGGGAATGTCTGACACTGCGGATGCTGTCAACGATGTGCCCGAGTCGGTCCGCAAGAGCTTTCTTCGCATCGATGGCGAAGCCACCTTGATTGAGTTGCTGCCCACCACGGCGCTTTCGCCCAACGAACAGGTGCAATGGGTACGAGACGTGCGCTCCTCCGATGTCGCGGCGATAACCGGCATGCCCGGCGCTGTGCTGCGCGTCGGCGGGGTTCCCGCACTCGAGGCAGATTATGACTCGGTTGTAAAGGAACGGTTGCCGAGGGTGGTTCTGGGAGTCGTATTGGGGAGCTTGCTGGCGCTGCTGATCGGGTTACGTTCTCTATTTGCGGCTGTCAAAGCAATTCTGCTGAATCTGCTCTCCGTTGGCGCTTCATTCGGTGCGTTGGTTGTCGTTTTTCAGGAAGGCCACGGCAGCAAACTCTTTGGGCTCCACGGACCGAGCGGCAGCGTATACCCGATCGTGCCGATCCTCTCGTTTGCCATCGTCTTCGGACTAAGCATGGACTATGAAGTCTTCCTGGTCGCCCGAGTCCTCGAAGAACGGCGGCGCGGTCTATCCGAGAGGTCAGCGGTAATCGAGGGCCTGGCGCGGACGGCCGGGCTCATCACGAGCGCCGCGGCAATCATGATCGCTGTCTTCACCGCATTCATCGTGGGAAGTTTTCTGGTCGTTCAAATGCTGGGCTTTACGCTCGCCGTGGCGGTGTTCATTGACGCTACAGCGGTGCGGATGGTGGTCGGGCCCGCATTATTGCAACTTGCCGGCGACTGGAACTGGTGGCCCTATGGCTTATATGGGGCCCCGGCAACATCTGAAAAGGAGCTGATCCCATGACGGCGGACACCGGTGATGCTCCAGTGACAGCCCCTGGCATGGCAATCGCTTAATCAACCGGGTCGATTTATTTCGCTTCCTCTGCTTGAGCGCTGGACTGGCTGATATCAAAGTCCTTGCGTCCAAGGTTTGCCTTTCCGGAGCCCCGTTCAATTACAAGAATCGAGGAGCCGGGCTTGCCCGGCAGCTTGGCCTCCACTTGCGACGCAGACCAAGCCCCGCCGACCTGCCGCAGCCCATAGTAAGTGAATTCTTTCTGCTGCCTCGTCCCGCGAAGCGTCTTCACCACATGCACAGGGAACAAAATGCCGCGGTCGATCCACGATGTTACCGAATCATAGTGACTCCCGTCCTGAGGGCCGGACGTGCTCTTAAGGACAAAGCAATTCCGTGCGCCGTATTTCTCCGGAGCCAGGAGTTCCTGATTCTTCCAGAAGAACGGGCTCTCGACCATGTCTTCATAGGAGAAGTCTGTTCCCACGAGCGGGTCGTTCCAACGTTCGAATGGCAACACGCTAGCGGCCTTCTCGCCGGGGAGTACCGCCTCGATGGTCACGTGCCCACTTACGCTCATATGCACGAGAAGGCTCGTCTTCTCTGCGCCGGGTCCCGAGATCTCGCATAGCAAACGGAGACCATCGGGAAACCAGTGAGCCTTGCCGACAAACTTGTAGCTCTTGCGCTTGCCATCGCCTTCCACTCGTGTGATTCGCCCGGTCACGCGATAGTCCAATTTCTCAATACGCTGGCGCGAGCCAGTCAGCACAGTCTCCAGGTCAGGATTGGCCGCGAAGGCCCGCGATGGATGCACCAGCGACAACAGCAATACTAAAGTGACGGACGCTGGAGTCGCCCCAAAGGCACAATTCGCCCATCTGGCCTCTGAATCGCGGCCAAACTTGCGGGTGCGAGAGAGCGTTACGACGCGGCCCAGGAAAGTCATAGCTATGTCTACAGCGTCCATCCATGGCGACGGGCAGTATCCTGCCGTCCCTTGCGGTTTAGCGATAACTGTTGCAACCAGATGGGCTGAGAAGGCCGGTCTCGACGGGATACTGTACGTTCCCAAGTCATCGACGCGCTTTGAGTTGCCACTGCCTATTGCTTAAAGACCAAGGGAGGCCCACTGACGCGCTTCCCCTTAAGCTCGACAGTCACCTCGACACGATCGGCGATCTTGACGAAGGGAATGCCTTTATTCATCCCATAATCCTTACGATCGAAGGCCATCGTCCCTTTAATCTCACCTGCGCCTGTGCCCTTGCCAGTAACCGTAAACGTCAGCGTCTCGGGCTTAGATACCCCGCGAATGGTAAACGTTCCAGGTATATCGAACGTGGTTGGGCTGGTCTGAACAACCTTGTCTGAGTGAAAGGTGATCAACGGATCGTTCTCGACGTCGAAGAAATCTTTGCCCTTTATCTTGCCGTCTTTCATCCCGCTTCCGGTATCCACGCTGGCGGCCTGAATTTTGATATCCAGGACGCCGGTCGTGACATCAGGAGATGTAAATGTCATGGAGGCGTCCCACTTTTTGAAAGTACCTTCTAGAGCCACTGACGACTTTATGTAAAACGAAACCTTACTTTCGTCCACCGCAATCGCGAAAACTGGCGGCTGGTCCTGGGCTAGCGTCGGGAGTGCGGCGGACGCTACCAAGCAGAGGGCCGCGAATCGCATGCTGTTGAGTGTGCGCCTTGCAAACATAAACTTCCTCCCACCAGGCGCCAGGAGCGCAACCCAGTGAACTCCAAAGAACCTCTGGAGTTTCGCACTCGGTCGTCGCGCGGGATACTGGCAAATGTGACAGGAGGGTCGGCTGCCGATTTTCCGACGGCTTTCCCCCAATCTCACAAACAGATTAGGCCATTCGCGGGTCACCGAATGCGTTTGCCCTACCACTGCAGGAGGATGAGCTCCGAACAAAACCCAGGCCCCATGGCGGCCAGCAGACCCAGCGTGCCGGGCTCAGGACGCCGGTTCTTCATGACATCTTCGAGCACCACCAGCACGGACGCCGAAGAAAGGTTCCCCACCTTGCGCAAACAATCCCACGAGGCATCCAGTTCCCCGTTGTTCAAGCCCAGCGCAGCCGCGGAGGCTTCCAGCACCTTAGGACCTCCAGTATGCAGAACAAAGCTCTTGAGGTCACTCCTTTGGTGCCCGTGGTCCGCCAAGAAAGCGTCCACATCCCGCCCCAAATTTTCCCGAATCAGGGTCGGCACTTCGGTCGACAACAAGATACGGAAACCCTTCTCGGAAATATTCCAGCCCATCATATCTTCCGTGGCGGGATAAAAGACCGAGCGAGTGGCGAGAATCTCAGGTCCAGAAATCCCAGGCCGCGATGATTCGAATTCATCCCCGGTCACAATCACCGCCGCAGATCCATCGGCGAACAATCCCGACGAAATCAGGTTTGCTACTGACAAATCCTCACGCTGCAGAGTCAGCGAACAAAGCTCGACCGACACCAGGGCTGCCGCCTGCGAAGGATACGCCCGTACATAATCTGAGGCACGCGCAATCCCGGCAGCGCCAGCCACACACCCTAGGCCAAAAATCGGTGTACGACGAATGTTGGCCGGAAGTCCCATTCGATTGATGAGCAGAGCATCGATCGAAGGGCTGGCGACTCCGGTCACGGTCGTGAACAGTAAGGCGCCCAGGTCTCGAACGTTGAGTCCCGCCTTGTGGAGCGCGAGACAGAGAGCCCGCTCCCCCAACTCCTGTGCGACCTTAATCCATATGTCGTTGGCCTGTCCCCAGGTCTTGATGTCCACGTATTCTTCCGCGGGAATTGCCAGATAGCGGCCATCAACCGTTACGTTGCGATGCAACCTCGCCAGCAAGAGGGGGTTCTTGAGTTGGGGTCCCCAATAGTCCTGAAGACGCTCCAAGAGAACTCTCTGGGTGTAATAATGCTTCGGGAATGCGCTTGCTGCGCTTGCGATTTTCACGGTTTTGTCCTGTAGGCGATAGAGTGTGTGGATCAGGTTTTGTTGCCGGTAGCTACTTCAGCGGAGCACCGAATCTGCAGATTGCCTATTCCCTTTCCCTTATTCGGAGACCCTTGGATCCTCGGCTGTAAATGCCTCGCTGTAATAAGACCACATTGCGGACTGCGGCGGTGAACCGCACGCCTTCCTTGGCAATACGGTCAGTGTTGGGGGGTATGTACCCCATGGTGCCGTGGTTGTAGGCGCTGACGTTCAACCCTTCCCCGAAAAATCGCCCTGGCTCGATATGCCCAAGGTCGCTGCCTTGTCATTCTTCGTTACGACCGGAAGTCGAATCTTACATTCCCGATTATAAAACACGGCGTCAGCCGAGTCTCCCTGCGCGAAGGCCGCTTGCTGATTGGAAAGAGCAACGGTTTTTTCTGCCCTCGCCCAGGTGGAGAGAAACTTCTGGAGTCGAAGTTGCGCTTGGCGGATTTGATTTGAGGCAGCACGTGTTGTCCCTGTATCGAAAACCACACTCCCCAATGTTGTTTCAGAATAGTGATGGTGAAAACTGTTCACTTTTGCACACAATTGCCCAAAAATGCAGGCGACTGCTCGCGCCAGAGACGAAGCACCTTCAGAACCGGTCGAGCTAGGGGCAGAAACAACAAAGAACAAATTAGGTCCTTGGGTCACATTCGCCTTGTAATAGAGCGAGTCTCAACCCGCAAGAGCAGCAAGCAAGCGCCGATGGGGTGGCACACGCTGCGCCCATCACTCGCTACATTGCTGATCTCGAACGGCGAGAATGTGAAGGTCGCACAATCGCAACTTGGTCACACCACCGCCAAGATAACCTTGGAACTTTACGCACAAGCAGTTTCCGCCGACCAGCAGGAAGCACACAGGAAGGTCGTCCAGATGGTGCTGCCGGCGAACTCTTCCGAGAAATTGAAAGCGCGAAGCGCCGCACAACTGGGTAGAAACCTTTCTGGGTGTCCGAGGCGCCCGAAATCAACCCTGCAGAAATCAGCTAAATACCGTGAAATCTTGGTGAGCGCGGCAGGACTCGAACCTGCGACCCATGCCTTAAAAGGGCATTGCTCTACCAACTGAGCTACGCGCCCCACCTTTGCAATCATGCACTTGCAGCGGTCATCTGAGATGCGTGGGAACAGATGGGAACAATCATCTCGAAAACCTTCCGCTGTGCCGCTCGTTTTACTGGCATTAGTCCCTGCGTGTAAGTGTCCAGCGTTACCTTGCTGTCCGCGTGCCGCAATGACTCTTGTACGGTCTTCACGTCCTCACCGTTTCCTTTGAGAAGCGTTGCGAATGAGTGTCTGAATACGTGCCAGCGAACGTGCTTCTGGATTCCAGCCCGCTTCGCAGCAGGTCTGATGTGCTTCGACATTGCCGAGCTAGGCCACAGTGGTTGATGGCCGTCTTTCTCAGCGGATGCAAAGACGTAATCCGTACTCTGATTGTAAGGGCATCGTCCGCGCCAGTCCAGCAGCAGTGCTGCAAGACCAAGGTCCATCGGAACGGGCTTCTGTGAAGCTGCGGTTTTCAGTGGGCCGACGTGTTGACAGACAATCGCTCGCGTGAGATGAATCTCTGTC
>JBARBI010000300.1:0-3707 GCA_049792875.1 Candidatus Sulfotelmatobacter sp. | reverse complement strand
AGCGGCACCTGCGTGAACTCGTAGCGCAGGCCCAGGTTGAGGGTAAGGTTTTTCGCGACATGCCAATCGTCATTGGCGAACGCGTAGAACATGTTCTGGTTCCCGTAATAGGTGGAGTTTCCGATGGAACGCTCCGCGAGATAATCAGGAACCTGATCCGTGAAGTACTGCCAGTAAGTTGTGTACTCGTAGTCGCCACGTACCCGCTGGGTAAATCCCTGCGGTGAGATATATTCGCGATACTCGGCGCCGAACTTGAAGCTGTGCTTCCCCTTCAACCAGCTGATATTGTCCACGATCTGGTAGAAGTCCTGATAACCAAACTGCGGAGCATTTCCATCGGGTCCGATCTGGATACCGTTTCCCTCGAAAAATCCGACATTCAGGTTCGGGAAGGTGTTGAGCCCTGGGAACGAGAAGTTACCGGCGCCGGTGACTGAGGCGTTGTAGTTAAAGCCGAGACGCACCTCGTTGCTGAGGCTCGGTGTGAAGGTGTGGTATTCGCTTAGGGTGAAGATGTCAAAGCTGTTCGGAACCGTCAGCCAGAACGTGGGAATCTGGCCGTTAACGTCAATCTGGGTGAACTTCTCGTAGGCGTAGCGTCCGCGGACCTGGTCCTTGTCCGAGATATTCCAGTCCCCAGAGAAAACGCCAGTCAGATTGTTGGTGTATTGCGCGCCAGAATAGCCGATATCGCCTGTCGGGACGCTACTCACGGTCTGAGCCGCATTGGTGTAAAAACCGAACGCAAACGCGCTGCAGTTTGGGTCGGCAGAAGTGGCCTGGGTGGGCGCCGTCCCCGTATACTGCTGAAACTGCGCCAGGTTAATTGCGCTGATCGACAGCGGGACTGCTGCACCGTTCTGATCCGTGCCAGGAGCTATGTTTGCAGACGGCATCGCGGCCAGCGCAGCATATCCGGCAGCCGTCGGCGCGCATCCCGTCGACGAGGTTGTTCCTCCCACCGGGTTGTACTCCCAGTTGGTGAAAAAGAACAACTTGTTCTTGATGATCGGTCCGCCGATCTGGCCACCGAAGCGGTTGTTGTCGTAGCGGGTATTGAACGGCTTCAGTCCCTGGCTAACCTGCGAGAGGGCAGTCTGGGAATCCTGCGCGTTCAGATTGCGGTTCTGGAAATATTCGTAGGCCCGGCCATGGAAGGCGTTCGTGCCCGACTTGATTGTCTGGTTGAACTGCCCACCGGAGGAGTGGCCGAACTCCGGCGAAAACTGGTTCTGCAAGACCGTGAAACTGTCCACTGAGTCGTTGGGGAGTTGAAGCAGCGGGCCCGTGACCGACTTGCTGTTGTTGTCCACGCCCTCAACGGTGAAGTTGTTGTTCCGCGGCCGTTGCCCGGAAATGGACGGACCCGCGCCCAGGCCAATGCCACCGCTAGTCGCCACCCCCGAATCCATGAGCGAAAGGTTGATGACGCCGCTTCCTCCCGACGCCAGCGGGGAATCCGAAAGCACTCTGCTGTCATACGTGTTCTGCAACTGCGCTGTGGTCGTGTCGATTACAGGCGGCACGCCCGAGACTTCGACCGTCTCGGTGGCCGCCCCGGGGCTCAGCGTCAGGTTGCGGGTAACGGTCTGGTTCAGGGAAACGATGACATTCTCACTCGTGATCTTGAATCCGGTCATCTTCGCCGTGATCTTGTAGGTGCCAGCCAGCAAGTGATCAAACCGGTACTCGCCGGAACCGCTGGTCTTGCCGCTGGCGGTCACGTTGGTCGCGATGTTCATGGCGGTTACATCAGCGCCTACCACTGCCGCGCCCTGCGAATCGACGATTGTGCCCACCACGCTGCCATCGATGGCCTGGCCAAATGCCGCAATTGCGCTCAAGCCAAAAAGGCTGATGAGCACAAGGATAAGCCCGCAATTTCTCAAGTTGAGTACGCCCCGTTTCATATTTGTTTCTCCTGTGGAACCTATTACCAATGCAAGCCACGAACCAAAACAAACCCACAACAAACGATTTGTTTTCAACAAGTTAGTATCGGACTGTGTAGCTTCAATCCCAAAATCGATAGAACTGAGGGCTCAGAGCTATGACATTTGGAATATCTGGGCCAGGACGCTCCAAACAACTGTCGCCTCTCGGGTTTTGGCACACGGAAACTTCTACGGTGCTGGAACGAAAAAGCCGGCACAATCTTGGAGATTGCGCCGGGGGACCCACGAATGCGACCCATGGAATGGCCACCTTCTTGTCCGGATCTGGCCTATGGAATAGCCAGCAGACGCCAGCCCCTGCGGCGAGCCATGACAATATGCTCTTCGCATTTGGTTCAACGCTGTGATCTTGCTCACGCGTGCCTGTGAGTTGGCCCTAGGCCTCGCCGCCCTTTGGTACGATCTTGCCGATCGATTTCATCCATCTCCAAGGTGAGCCCGTGTGGTCGGGAGCGGGCGTCTCGCCGCGGTTTTTGATCTTGGTTTTGTCTAGATCTGGACGTCGAGCCGCCCAGGCGATACCGGCGCACCGGCAGATGCGGACTGTGGGTGGCGCAACCCTTTCAGCGCACAACCCTCAAACTGGAACTAAGTCATCTGCGGCTTTGCGAATACCTCGGTGAATATTCGCGCGGGAACCGATGTGGCTCAGAATCCCGGTGGCCGTTCCCCTACCACGCCGAATGCGCGCTCTAGGGCCAGCCCCGCGTTCACCATCGGCCCTTCCTCGAACAAGCGCCCGATCAGGGTCACGCCATGCGGCACGCGGCGCGGCGGGGCGAACGTTGGCAGCGGGTTGTTCGGGTCGGGAGCCCAATCGCTGCGCGCTTTCGACACTTCGACGAATCCGGCCCGCAGCACGAGCGCGGGATGACCCGTGAAATTCGTGATGGTCAGCATCTCATCGCGCACGGAGGGAACCATCAGCAGATCCACTTGTGAGAACAGGCGCGCCATTTCCTCCGCAACTTTGCGCCGAAGCCGGTCGGCCTGCACGAAATCGACGGCCGAAAGAAAACGTGCCTGCCGAAAGATGTTTGGCCACGCGTCGGGCACCTGCGCTTTGAGTTCCCGCAAACCGCCGCTGAGCGTCAGTTCCTCGAACGCCGCTGCGCCTTCCGCAAACAAGATCAGGTTCAACGAGTCGTAAGGCCAGTCGGGAATCGACACCTGTACTGGCACCATCCCAGTCTTTCTGAGCACGTCCACGGCGGCTCGGTCCACGGCGGTGGCGGGATTCTCGTTCATCCACTTGGGAAAATATCCCACACGCAGCCCCTGCACACTCGCCGCCGCGTCAAAGTCCAGATGGCTGGGAACACTGGCCACGTCGCCCGCGTCCGGCCCCGTGATCGCCTGCAGCACCAGCAGGGCATCTTCCACGCTGCGAGTCATGGGGCCAAGTTTGTCGAGCGACCAGCAGAGGGTCATCGCCCCCGTGCGTGCCACGCGTCCATACGTCGGCCGCAGCCCGGTAATGCCGCACCGCATCGACGGACTGATGATGCTCCCACCGGTCTCGCTGCCGATCGCGAAGCCAACCAATCCGGCGGCGACGGCCGCGCCCGGCCCTGCACTCGATCCCGACGAAGCTTCCTCGATCAGCCACGGATTCATCGTCTGACCGCCAAACCAGATGTCGTTTAGGGCCAGCGCTCCCAGGCTCAGCTTGGCTACCAGCACGGCCCCGGCGTCGCGCAGACGCTTCACCACCACGGCGTCTTCGGCGGGCACGCGGTTGCGAAATGG
>JBARBI010000299.1:0-15861 GCA_049792875.1 Candidatus Sulfotelmatobacter sp. | reverse complement strand
GGCTGGGTAGGGGTGAGGCCCTGCCCCCACCACTTTCACCTTTACATGGAGCCCTGAGTACGCTATATAGCACATGAAGGGCGTGTATACTCTGAGCGTTTTGCCAGACCGGAGCATTGGTCGTTGGGTGCTGCGGTTCGACCAGAAAGTCACTCCATGTCGGGAAATAACCGCAACGGAACGCCGGTTTACAAGAGAATTCAGAACTCCATCCGCAAGCGGATCGAGGCCTCGGAACTGAAGCCCGGGGACTTGGTTGCCTCGGAACGCGAGTTGGCCAGAACTCATAAAGTGAGCCTGATGACTGCGCGCCATGCGCTCGCCGGCCTGGAGCGGGAAGGTGTGGTCGAACGGCGGCGCGGAGCGGGTACGTTTGTAGCCACCCCCAAGATTCACTTCAACAAACTGATGAGCTACACCGAGCACATGTCGAGCCGCGGGCTGAGTCCGCGGTCGCGAGTGTTGGTGTCCAAGATCATCGAGGACGAGGCGGAAGTGGCCGCCCGATTAGGTCTGCCTGCGACCAGCGCGCTGGTCAAGATTGAACGCTTGCGGGAGACCGGGGATGACCCGTTTGCTCTGGAAACGTGCTATCTCCCGGCCAGCGAGTTTGCCGAACTGGTCAATGCGCCTTTGGGCAGGGTTTCTTTGTTTGGGACCCTGGCCCATGATTACGGCGTAGAACTCGCCTATGCGGACGAAGAGGTTGACGCCACTGCCGCCGAGGCGAACGTCGCCGAGTTACTGGGCGTGGCGCGCGGAGCCTCGGTGCTACGCATCCGGCAAGTGATCTACTCCACAAAGGGGAAAGCCACGATCTACGTCGTCGGCTTCTACCGCTCGGAGCGCCACACGCTGTTCATCCGCCGCTTTCGCTAAGTTTCTGGAGCAGTCCGGGAATAGCCATCCGGCGCGAGTCGCAGGCGAGCACTCGCAACCGACTCATTCAAAACACCGTCTGGGCGTGACCAGGATCACTGGTCGGCGCGGTGTCAATCACAGTGTCACCTCCCTTGCATGGTTAGCCTTGGATGAAGAGGTCCGTGGATCTCGTCATCCCGCTGCTCGCCGCCCCGCCCGGCAAGCAACGGAATTCAGGGTTCGAACATGCCTCGAAAACTTGGCCCCAAGCTGATCCTTTCGCTTACCGTCCTGATCGTTGCCATCAGCGGGGTCAGTGGCTATCTCAATTTCCATACCCAGAAGAAACAGCTCGTAGACACGATGATCCTGGGCGCGGATCAGCTTTCGCGCAGTATTACCGGCGCCACCTGGCTCGCGATGCTCGACGACGACCGCAAAGCGGCATACGAGATCATGCGGGTGATCGCCGACAAACAGGGAATTGACCGGATCCGCATGTTCAACCGTGAGGGGCGGCTGGTGTTTTCGACCGACGCGAGAGAGCAACCGGGATTGACTGGGCTGTCCGATGAAGTCTGCGCCAGTTGTCATCGGCAGGGACTGATCCGCAGCAAGCCTGCTCAAGATTCGCGCGTTCGCTATGCCACTTCCCCGGATGGCGTGAAGACCATCAACATGGTGACGCCCATCTACAACGAGCCATCGTGCAGCAACGCCAGCTGCCACGCGCACCGCGCATCGACCAAAGTACTCGGCATCGTGGATATTGCCTTGAGGCTCGACCCCGTGCAGAAGCAGACGAGGGCCATCACCCTCCAAACCGTGGCATGGACCGTGTTCGAAGTGGGGATCGGGGCGGCGTTCGTCATTTTGTTCACCAAGCGCTTTGTGGCTACGCCGATTGAACAGCTGATCGAAGGTACCAAGGCAGTCAGCGCCATGGAGTTGGACCGGCCCATCGAAATTACCCGCCGCAGCCAGGAAATCGATGAACTGGTGGACTCGTTCAACCGGATGCGCGAGCGCCTGAAACTGGCGGTGGCCGAGCTCAATGACATGCAGCAGACCTTGGAAAGCAAGGTGGACGAACGCACTCAACAGCTGCAGGCTGCCCAACGCAAACTCGTCCAGTCCGATCGGCTGGCCACACTCGGCCAACTCGCGGCCAGTGTGGCTCACGAGATCAATAATCCTGTGTCTGGCGTGCTCAACCTCTCGATGCTACTGGAGCGTCTGATGGACAAAGGGGAATACCCCCCTGGACGGGAAGCGGAATTCCGCAAGTATCTTGGTTTGATCTCGGCCGAGACAGCTCGCGTGGGACGGATCGTCTCCGATCTGCTTGCATTTTCGCGGCGGTCCAAACCCCAACATGCACCCGCCGACCTGAACAAGCTGGTGCGTACCACGCTGGGGCTGGCCGACCACAAACTCAAGCTGATCAGCGCCGACGTGACTTTGGATTTGCAGGGCAGTTTGCCCCTTGTGGAGTGCGACTCGTCGCAGATTCAGCAAGTGATTCTGAACCTCATCCTAAACGGCGCTCAGGCCATGCAACCCGGCGGCGGGGGCAAACTTACCATTCGTACGCGCTTGCTCGCCGACGGAAGCAACGTGGAACTGATCGTTCAGGACACGGGCGAAGGCATTGCCCCTGAGAACCTCTCCAAGATATTTGACCCGTTCTTTACGACGAAGGCCGAAGGCAAGGGAGTCGGGCTCGGGCTGGCAGTGCTATACGGGATCGTGAAGGCTCACGAAGGGGAAGTCGAGGTCGTGAGCCAGAGGAACGAGGGCACGACCTTCGCAGTCACGCTTCCGCTCAAGTCGCGAAACAGCGCTCTCGATTCGACAGAAGTGCAGGTACATGCGGTGTGAACGATCTTTGCCTCGTGGCGATCGGAACCGTACCGGCAGGAGCAATGGACTGGATCGAAGGCTCCGCTGCCGAGTGGTTTCCCCTGCCCATTCGGCGACTGCCGCCTCTGTCAATCCCGGAAGGTGCGTATGACGCAAAGCGAGGGCAATATCACTCGGTTGAGCTTATGAAGATGCTGGCCCAACACACTCCGCGCGGTGCTTCCCGGATACTGGGGATCACGGACGTAGACCTGGCTATCCCGATGCTCAGCTTTCTGTTTGGCCAGGCGCAGTTCGACGGGCCGATCGCCGTAGTCTCGCTCTGCCGGTTGCATCAGGAGTTTTACGGGCTTCCCCGGCAGGAAAGCCTGCTCCGGGAGCGCACCGTTAAGGAAGTGCTGCACGAGTTGGGACACACGTTCGGGCTGGTTCATTGTTCAGATCCAACGTGTGCGATGAGCCTGGCCACACACATCGAATTGGTGGATGCCAAGGCAGAACAGTACTGCGCGCGCTGTGGAATGCAGCTCGTGCATAGATTTGCTTCGGAAGAGGTAGGTATATGAAAAAAAATTGGCCGATCCTGGTGGTGGACGACGAAGACGTCATGTGCGAATCGATGGGAGCATGGCTGCGGGAAGACGGCTATCACGTCGACACCGCTCCTAATGGGCAGAAAGCGCTCGAGCTCGCCAAGTCCATGGATTACGCGATCTGCTTTGTCGATTTGAAGATGCCCGGTGGCATGGATGGCATCGAGACCATGATGGAGATTCACCACGTTCGGCCGGAGGCGTCGATCATCATCATCACCGCCTATGCAACCGTCGACACCGCTATTCAGGCCATGAAGGAAGGAGCGCAGGAATACATCGTGAAACCCTGCAACCCCCAGGAAATCTCGATGCTGGTTTCGCGGATCCTGAAACTGAAGAAGCTACAAAGCGAGAACGCCATTCTGCGCAAGAAGCTGAACCGACAATATCGCCACTGCGACATCATCACCAAGAATCCGCGCATGGCAGAGGTTCTCTCCTTAACCCAGGACGTTGCTAGCCTGCGCAGCACGGTGCTGATTCGGGGCGAGAGCGGTACGGGCAAGGAGTTAGTGGCGCGGGCTGTCCATTTCTCCGGTACTCGTGCGGAGAAGCCGTTCATCGTCGTCAGTTGCGCTGCCCTGACCGAAACGTTACTCGAAAGCGAGTTGTTCGGCTACGAAAAGGGCGCCTTCACCGGTGCCGCCACCCAAACGAAAGGAAAGTTTGAGCTGGCGAATGGAGGCACGATCTTCCTCGACGAAATTGGCGACATCTCTCCCAAGCTGCAGGCTGACCTTCTCCGAGTCTTGCAGGAAACTCGCTTTTACCGCGTCGGAGGAAATCAGGAAGTCGAGGTCGATGTCAGGATTATCGCCGCCACCAACAAGAACCTCGCCGAGGAAGTGCAGCAGGGCAAGTTCCGCGAAGATCTGTACTACCGGCTCAACGTGATTGAGATCCGCCTGCCACCACTGCGCGAACGACGCGAAGATATTCCCCTTCTGGCGGAGCATTTTGTGCAGCATATTTCTTCCGCTCTGGGCCGGGATGTCACTGGCATATCTGGCGCAGCTTTGAAGGTGCTGATCGCTTATGACTGGCCCGGCAACGTACGCGAATTGGAGAACGTCATCGAGCGGGCGATTGTGACTTGCCACAATGGCATGCTCGACGAGCAGGATTTCTCCTGGCTTCAGCAGAACGCTGCGTCGCCGCAGAATTGGGAAGTTCCCGACGTCCCTCTCGGCGAACTGGAGCGCCGGGCGATTGTCGCCGCCCTCGAGCGTAAACACGGCAATGTCAAAGAGGCGTCCACGGCCCTCGGCATTGATCGCTCCACGCTCTACGACAAGCTGAAGCGCTACGAGATCGTCCATTGAGTTGCTCAGCAGCACATTTCATTTATTTGCTGCTGAACTAAATCGTCAGCAGAACGCCGGGGAGAAGTCTGCCAAACTCTAGCCCGCGAAGCGGCGGCATGTGAAAGCCCGGCACGGAAGTGCCGGCTAGCGAACGGAAAATGGGAGCGAGCCCCCCGAGGGACGGCACCTTTCTGACGCTTCAGGCGTCGAGAAACGTGTTTGCGAGGACGGTGTCCCAGTCAGCCTCCGGCACGGCGTCC
This sequence comes from Candidatus Sulfotelmatobacter sp., assembly GCA_049792875.1. Classification (GTDB taxonomy): domain Bacteria; phylum Acidobacteriota; class Terriglobia; order Terriglobales; family Acidobacteriaceae; genus Sulfotelmatobacter. Next base: position 10,977 of record JBARBI010000299.1, on the reverse strand, counting down.
ATCAGTCCGGGCATGAGCGCCCCACCATCCGCCAGGGCGGGGAAAGTATTAGGCGCCCGTAGTTGCAACTGCAAGCGCTCGAGTTCTCGCGACAGCCAACCGTGAACTTCAGGTCCGCGCAGAAGATGGCGTAAGGTTGCCGGATCGCGCGGATTCAGCCGCGAGTGAACCTTGAGATACCAGCCTTCCTTCGGGCCTCCGACGGCAACGATCGTGCCCTCAATGGGCGCGCGCACCCGAATCTCATTGCGGTTCTTCTTCATCCGCCACGCGGTCTGGTTGACCTCGATTTCGGCGCCTACCTCGGGCATCTTGATCGAGTCAGGATTCCCGATCAGGTGTTCCGCCAACTCATCAAGCCCGATGGCGACCGTGCCGTCGTCGTCGGACTTCACCCAGGTGTGTCCACGATGGTAGAGGCGGTCCTCCGCGTAATTGAGTCCCAGGGAAGTCGCTAGTCCGCTTGCGGGTAACACTGCAAACTGTGAGTATTTCTCGCAATGCCGACAATCAAAGGCGTTGTCGCAGGTTCTCGAAATCACTCTGCCCGCAAGTTCGTGGCGGCAGCGTCGATTGTGCTCCGGCAATTCCGCAAAGTCCGACTTCCAGCACAACTCGATCGCCCGATTCGTGCGGAAGGCATTGGTGGTGCGCCACGCCGAAAACACGATCGTCGCAACGATCGTCAACACGACCGCGAAGAACAAAACGAGAAAGACGATGTGCCCGACCGTCCAATGGAATCCATCAATCCCCGGAAACATGGGTGTTCTCTCCTTTCGGCGATGCGAACAAAGGCAGGTAGCGATACGACAGGGAGTAGACAATTACGCCGTAGGCGATGACTCCTCCGAAGCTTGCGACTTCCTGCCAACTCGGCGTGTATTGCAAAAACTCGTCGAAGGCCAGGGTGGGCACAGCCAGAGTCTGCACGGTGAGCACGAAGCGGTTCAGCAGCACTCCCGCACACGCCAGAGCGGCAGCACTCAGCAGCCATCCGCGCCGCATTGCGGTTTTGCGGTACGACAGCAGAAAGGCCGGGAGCAGCCCAAGAACCACAATCTCGGCAAACAGGATGGGTGTGCCAAACGGTTTGTGGGTGTAGTACTGCCACGGAGCGAAGCCCACCGACGGCGAAGTGATGTTCAACCAGATCAGCGTGTCGATCGCCTTGGCGGCGACATAGACTGCAAGCAGGACGCCGGAGATGAAGCCCAGTCGCCGGAACAAATCCGCCGGCACCAGACGTCGTCCGGTTACTTTCTCGACGGTAGCCGTCACCAGCATGAGGAAGCTTGGCCCCGAAGCGATCGCCGAAAGAATGAACAGGAAAAACGTGGAAGGCCAGATGAAGAACCCTTCCCGGAACGCGAACGGACGTCCGCGCAAAACCCCGTAGAGCCCACCCAACGATCCCTGGTGAAAGAACGAGAGCAGAGTTCCCACGCCTGCAAGCACAGGCACTAGTTTGTGCAGTTGATGCTCAAACACCAGGAACGACGGCAGCTTGCGCAGTTGCCGGTTACGCAAAAGGATCGGAATATATTCCAGGCTCAGGACGAGCAGGTAGCAAGAGATGCAGAACGTAACCTCCGTGAGCATCGAGTGCGTATTCGGATGCCAGAAGGTGAACCACGCTCGCAAAGGCTGTCCCACGTCGATCATCAAAATGGCGACCGCGCCGCTATAACAGATGAACCCGACAACCACGGCTGTGTTCAGGATTGGTCTTAGCTCGGCCCGCTTCAAGATGTAAACCAGGAATCCGGTGAAGAACGCGCCCGCGCCCAGGGCGATGATCCCCAGATCGAGGAAGATCCAGAGACCGAAAGCGAATCGATTGTCCAAATTGGTCTGGTTCAGCCCGAAGTATAGGCACAGACCAGCCGCGTAGATCCCGACCGCGAGCACCACGGCCCAGGGAGAGAGCCAGAGCAGGAATCGTGAGAGCGAGGTTCGCTTTTCGCCTCGGGTAATCCACCGGCTGTCCGTAAGAGCGGCGCTAGCCATGTTGGACCTCCGACCTTTGTGCTTCGGAACCTCGACCAGAATTGGACTCCGCCAACGCTCTCACCCAGGACTCCTTTGACTTGTAATAAACTTTCGGCTCCGTGCCGATGCGTGCCAGTAAGCGGAATGCGTCAGGAGAGCGCGACTCTTGCGCAGCGGGATCGTTCTTGTCAGCCAGGTTGCCGAACCGGATAGCCCCAGTCGGGCAGGCTTCCACACAAGCCGGGACATAGTCGGCAAGATCGATTTCCCGCTTTCCCGCAGCCGCAGCCTTCTCCATCGCCGAGTGCAAACGCGCGTGACACAGATTGCACTTCTCGACCACGCCACGCATCCGCACCGCAACTCCAGGATTCAGGCTCTTCTCCATTCCTGCTGGCCACGACGGATCCCACCAGTTGAAGTAGCGCGCGTGATACGGACACGCGGTCATGCAATAGCGGCATCCCAGGCAGCGCTGCGGCATCTGCATGACAATTCCAGTGGCCTGGTCCACTTCGACGGCTTGCTGTGGGCATACCTTCACGCACGGCGTCTCGTGCTCGCAATGCATGCACAGGATCGGGATGAAGGCCTCGCGGCGCGCCCCGCCGTCCGCTCCATTCGAAACCTTGTGGACCAGCATCGGTGTCAGCCCCGTGCGAGAGGTTGCCCGCGGGAGAGACGGCACGTTGTTCTCGGCCGCGCAGGCCATCATGCATGAGCCGCAACCAGTGCAGCGGTCTAGATCGATCACCATGCCGTAGCGGGCACTCATGCGTTCCTCCTCTCGGGCGGTTCCCGCAAGCTCGATTCCTGATAGAGCTTCGAGGACAATGGGGGCAGGATCGGTTGGTACCACGTCGTTGACCAATTCTCAGGACGTTCAGAAGCGCCGGCCGCCGGCCATTCCTTCAACTCGCATCGCAGGCCTTGGGGGCGGATCGGCTCCCCGACCCAGACCGCACCCTTCCAGAGCTGTTCTTCGAACTTCTGAATCGAGGCGAACTTCGCGACTGGAGTCGCTTCCTGGCCGATCACCGTTCCCGCACGCCCGCGGAACAGCTCCGCGCAACGGACGTGAATGATTTTTTCCGGCGTGTCCAGTGTGGCATCGACGCTGCTGAGGAATTGAGCGGCACTCTGTACGTCCGGCCTTGCCTTGGCCAGGCTGGGAGCGACCGCGTATGTTTCGATCGCGCATGTGGGCGCGGCGGGAACATCGGCCAGTTCTTCCAGGAAGCCTGGTGCTGGAAGCAGCCATTCTGCCTTGTTCGATCCTCCATCCCAAGCCGCAAAGCGGAAGACTTCGCCATCAGTCTTCGGAGAAAAATCCCAAGGCACCGTGGAATCGATGAGCACCGCACGAGCAGAAGGGATAACGGCATCGGCGGGACCGTACTTCTCCGTGCGCTTCGACCTTCTCACGATGCCCCCGCGTGCTCCAGCCGCGCCCAGCACGACATTCAAGGCCGCGATTGCCGGATTGGCGTTGGTCGCGATCGCCACCACCGGGGTCTGTGCAACCATCGTCCGCGCCAGATTGCGAATCGCTTCAGTGGTCATCCCAGTTTGTACAGCGGCCTCAGCCAGCGTGAGGGGGGGCATGGGGCCTCTTGCCGGTACAAGGTGCTCTTCAAGAAGCACGCGCGCCACGCCTCCCGCCAAACTCGACTCAGAACCAGCGCGAACAGGGATCCATTGCCACGCGCGTGCGGCCGTCCGGGACAGAGACCCTTCTACTTGAATCAGTCGCAGTTGCGGATCCAGCCTGCCCGCAGCCCGCTCCGCCCACAATCGAGTAAATCGCCCGGGACTGCCCCAACCGTCCAGCAACGGCGCACCAAAGCTCACAATGGTCTGGGCGCCCTCAAGGTCGTAACCCAGCGCGGAAGCGGGCACGCCGCTCCAGGTCTCATAGGGCGCCAGAGCGCGAGTTTCCGAGCCACGCACCACGCGATAACTGCCGCCGTGTCTTTGAACGAAGGTTTCGAACACCAACGAAGCCGCGCGCCCGGGATAGCCATCGATGACCACGACTGGACCTTCGCTGCATGCTTTCGCAAAGGCCGTCTTGGCCTCACCCCAAGAGGAGACACTGTTCCCGTGAAGAACCGTTCGCAACCGCCGCGGATGCCAGTTCAGTTGATGCGCTCCAAACCCCAGGGGACACAATGCGCCCCGGCTGACGGGATGATTGCTCACCCCGGCAACCCCTACCGGCCATCCTGCCGCCATCTTCACCTTCATCCCGCACCCGTTCGGGCACAGCGTGCAAGCCGAGAGCCTGACTTCGACCGGCCCCCGCGCGGGCTGTGGAATCCATGGCCAGTTCTGGCTCCAGATGGAAGTGTCATCCAGCAGCTTCCATGGCACAGGCGTAACCATGAGACCGGCAGCTGCTCCCGCGCTCCACACCAGCAGGTCTCGTCGTGTGACCTTCATTCGCTCTCCCTCACTCATGGCAACCGAGGCAGCCGACCTCAACGTTGTGCCGGCGGTGGCAGTCTTCACAGTCGCTCATTTTCATGCCGTCGTGCGGCGCTCGCCGCAGGCGGGATATCGAATGCCCCCAAATATCGCGGCTGTATCCGCTGATGCGGTTCAGTTCGTACACGCGCGCCTGGTCCGACGCGCCGTAAGTCGAGTGGCATTCCGTGCAAGCCAGGCCTGCCCGCTTCACATGGATCGCGTGCGAAAACCAGACATTGGCCGGCTGCCGCGCGTATGCCAGCCACGGGGTCTCATGTCCAGGCTTGATGAAGTTGTCCACCAGTGTGGCTTCAGCCTTGCTTTCCCCGATCTTTTCGGAGTGGCAGGCCGCGCATTTCTCCATCGCAGGAATTCCGGCAAATGCCCCATCCTCGCCGAGACTGTGGCATTCACTGCACTCCGCCACGCCAGATTTGTCCGCGTGCGTCTTGTGACGGAACTCGAGTGGCTGTTGCCGCTGCACATAGAGCGCGCGCGGAAACACGACCCATCCGGCCACCAGCGCGACGGCAACTCCGAGTCCGAAGACGAACGTGTTGCGCAACATGCTCATCCCTCCACCGCCCAGCCCCGGTTGGAAAAGAAGTGCTGGAACAAACACACCAGATGCTGCCGAGACAGTATCTGCGCCACCCCCCGCACGGGCGATCCGCCATCGCAGCCCGGAGCATGCGTCTCATGGATTTCGTAGTTCAGACGGTCCCGTTCCTCCGCCTGCCATGCCGCTGCTTGTGACCCGGAGACCAGCCCCGCGCGCGTCCGGCCCGGCAACTCCCAGCCTTCAAACAGCCATCCCGCCCCGTACGGATCGGCCGTCAGCCGAGTGGGATCGCTCCGCACGCGGCTGTTTATTTTCTGAAGGAGTAGCGGATTCGGAAAGCTCATGGGCCATTCGACGCCGTGAACCGTGAGCGTCAGAGCAGGGCAATGAGTGCCGTGAGCGGTAACAAATGTGATGCCGTCCACGCTCCCGACCACATCCGCCAGAAATCCATCAATGCCGATGTGGCACAGCCCAGACTCCTCGGCGTCTAGCCAGAAGTGATTCGGCGCATATAGAAAATGCGCAGGCGGAGTGGTTGCGTGAGGTCGCGCCAGGAGTAGATAGGAATCGCAATAGCGGTAGGTGTTGCTGGTACAACTCGAGAGTTCCGAATCGCTGAAGGGTACCAGTTTCGTGACCGGCGAAACACCGCAATACTGCACGCGGATCTTTTCCAGGTGCGGGCAGTGATCCTGTTGCACACCATTCTTTGCAACGAGTGCACACTGCCTGTATTGCGCCGAGTCGCAAAGCCCGCCATCGGCCGCTCCGGGTCCGTCAAGGATCAATTTCTGCACCGGCGCAGCATGGCAATAGCGCGCTCGACCTTCTTTGAGAAACGGGCAGGCCATGACTCACTTCCCTGGTTTCTGGTCAGCAGCCTTTGACTCGGAAGTCTTGATTCTCTCGCCGCCGTCTGCCATCGTCAGCCCCAAGCCGGGTACGGACAGGCTGTGCGATCCGCCGTGCAACATCGCCCGCAACTCCGCATCAATGTTGCTCAGATCGAAGCTGTCTGCTTCGCGTGCTTGGTCAACCTTGCGGACCAGCAAGTCCCAGCCCACAGCGCCAAACACAACCAGCAGCGCCAGCAGCGTGATGATGCCCAAGGCGAAGTTCGTCATGTTGAGCCAGAATGTCCAATTCTCTGCAGCCATAATCGGGTGACCTCCCTGCCGATAAACGCCACGGCCACCCTCCTAGATTGCAATCGGAACGCCATCAAGTGAATTCAACAACTTGCGAGCGATTGGCGCTTCCGTGCGTGGGAATTCCCGACAGCAGTGTAGGGATCCCCGACAAGATCAACGGATCCGCGGATTCTTGTTTCTGACGACCACCGCGCGGTTCGTTGGTCGTCAACGTGGGCCGTTGTGCGTGCCGTCGCGTTCATGCGTGATTGAAATCACAGGTGACCTGCCACGCTCTCAATGCAAACGACTTACGACTCATTTGTGCGGTCGATCACTTTCGTTTTGGTGTGTATTTATGCGGGTCTAATAGGTTCGTAGTAATGATCGGGAATCTGTCGCTCATTAGAATGGCCGGTCGCTCATGAATCCTAAATGGAATGGCCAGTTCTCCTGCTTCGATCTCGTAGCTAAGACGAGCGAGTGTCCCCGCAGTGTTGTGCAGGTGCGCGATATCGAAATCGGCGGCAACGATTTCGTGGTGATGGCCGGTCCGTGCGCTGTCGAATCCGAAAGCCAGTTGCTGCGGACCGCGGAAGCCGTGGTCGAAGCGGGTGCACGCATTCTGCGCGGTGGCGCCTATAAGCCTCGATCTTCCCCCTATGCGTTTCAAGGATTGGGCGTGGAAGGTCTGAAGATTCTGCGCAAGGCGCGCGAAGCGACCGGACTCGCCATCGTCACCGAGGTGATGAGCGAGGAAGATGTCGACCTGATCGCCGAATATGCCGACATCCTGCAGGTGGGCACCCGCAGCATGGAAAATTACGCTCTGCTGGAAGCTCTCGGCCAATGCAGGCGTCCGGTTCTGCTCAAGCGCGGCATGACGGCCACGCTCGAAGACCTCTTGCATTCCGCGCAGGTGATCGCCGTAGCGGGCAATTCGCAGATCATCCTCTGCGAACGCGGGATCCGCACCTTCGAGACAGCCACTCGCAACACGTTAGATATCGCTGCGGTGCCGGTGTTGAAGACGGTGTCGCATCTTCCCGTCATCGTGGATCCCAGTCACGCGGCGGGTGTGCGGTCATTGGTCCCCGTGTTGTCGCGAGCCGCTGCCGTCGTGGGCGCCGATGGACTGATCGTGGAAGTTCATCCTTTTCCGGAACAAGCTCTGAGCGACGGCAACCAATCGCTTACCTTCAGCGAGTTCCGCCACATGATGAGGGACCTGCAGCCGTACATCGCGCTTGAGCACAAGGCCCGGCACCTCGGCCCCCAACTTCTTGCCGCAGGTGGAGCCGACTAGTGGCGTCGCGCTTCATCCCGGCTTGCATGCTCTCTCTGCTGGTCGTTGCTCTCACGAAGACCGCGGTAGAAGCTTCACCCGGCACGGATTCCCTATCCATCCTCTACACCGTGGCAATGCACTACGACCCGCTGGCGTGGATGCACGGAGCGGATCGCTTCGCTTCCGGCGCGACGATCTTGGTGCGCGACACCAAGGGCAAGCATCCGCTGGTTCCAGGATTCGCGGCCTCCGCTGATCCCTCGGTTTCATTCGATGGACAACGGGTGCTGTTTGCCGGGAAGCTGAAAGCCCAGGATCCCTGGCAAATCTGGGAGATCTCTCTGGCCGGCGGAGCGGCCCGGCGCATCACGACCGGCCTCGAAGATTGCATCCGGCCTTTTTATCTTCCCGAAGAACGCGCCGTGTATGCCCGCAGAACCGCAGCGCGGTTCGTGATTGAGACTGTGAACTTGACGGGCGGGAAGCCGCTGCCCCTGACGTACGGCCTAGCGAACTCTCTTCCATCGGATGTTCTCCACGATGGACGTATCTTGTTTGCGGCCGCGTACCCGCTTGGGGAAGACGCAGCTCCCGAACTCTACACAGTGTATTCCGATGGCAGCGGAGTCGAGTCCTATCGTTGCGATCACGGAACGGCCCGTCACTCAGGCAAGCAAGTCAGTTCCGGAGACATCATTTTTGCGTCGGGCACCGGCCTCCGAAGATTCACCTCGGCGAGGGCTCGGGAAGTAAGCATTCCTGCGCCAGTCGGAGAATTCGCCGGAGAAGTCGCGGAGACCCCATCGGGCGACTGGCTCCTGCCCTGGCGACCGGACGCGAAAGCACCGTTTCAGCTCATGCTTTGGACTCCGGGTTCCGCGGCGTTACACCCGGCAACGGCAGAGGAAGAAGCCGACGCGGTTCAGCCCGCTCTAGTTGCCGAGCGTACCGTTCCCAATCGTCATCCCTCTGGATTGCACGACTGGCCGAATGCAAACCTGCTCTGCCTGAATGCCTATACCTCCAAGTATCGGTTCGCTGGAGGGTCCATCCAGTCTGTGCGGCTCTACACCAGAGACCATGCGGGCAATCCACGGTTGCTCGGCACCGCCCCGGTGGAGCGCGATGGATCATTTTTCGTCCACGTTCCCAGCGAACAACCGCTGCAGATCGAACTATTGGACAGCGCCGGCAAAAGGCTGCAGCGTGAATCGGGATTCTTCTGGATGCGTCGTGGCGAGCAGCGCGCCTGTGTCGGATGTCACGCTGGTCCGGAAACATCGCCGGAGAATGCCGTCCCTATGATCCTGCTGAACTCCACTACGCCGGCCGACATGACCGGCGCAACCGCGCAGAACGCTCTGGAAGGACACTAGCGTGACCAAGCGAATTCTTGGATTTCTTCTCTTGTCCTCCTCGTTGCTGGCGCAAGCGCCGCCGGCGTCTGCACCGGGTCCCATCCGCTTTGAGGACGCCACCGCCAAGTCCGGCATCCAGTTCACGCACAGCTTCGGCGCTCAGCAACTAGGCTCTTTGCTCGAAAGCACCGGTTCGGGCTGCGTGTGGTTCGACTACAACAACGACGGTCTGCCTGATCTCTATGTAGTCAGCGGCAAGCCGCTGGAAGACGGAATGCATCCTTATCCACTCAAGCAGCCGCCCGCGATTCCTCCTCACAACCATCTCTACCGAAACAACGGCGACGGAACCTTCACTGACGTCACCGATCAGGCTGGCGTGGCAGCGAATATCTACGGCACGGCTGCGATTGCCGCCGACTTTGACAATGACGGCTTCGTCGACCTCCTCGTCACTGGTTACGGCCGCGCGATTCTCTACCGCAACAAAGGCGACGGCACCTTCGAAGACGTGACTGCCAAGGCCGGCATTAAAGTCGACGGCTGGTCTATCAGTTCCGCCTGGCTCGACTACGATCGCGACGGTTGCGTGGACCTGTTTGTCGGGCGCTACGTGAAGTTTGATCCGAAGTACCGCAACTTCTACGCCGCCGACAATTATCCCGGCCCGCTCGACTATGCCGCCGACACCAACCGTCTCTACCACAACAATTGCAACGGCACGTTCACCGACGTGACCGAAATGTCCGGAATCGGCGCCTACAAAGGCCGCACCATGGGTGTGACCGCAGCCGACTATGACGGCGACGGCTTTCCCGACCTCTACGTCGCCAACGACAAGACCGAGAACTTTCTCTTCCACAACAAACACGACGGCACTTTCGAGGAGATCGCCGGAGACCTCGGAGTGGCCTATGGGCAGAACGGCGAGAACACTTCGGCCATGGGCCCTGTGTTTGCCGACATCGATGGCGATGGCCGCCTCGATCTCTGGGTCACGGACTCCAAGTACAACCGCCTCATGCGCAACGCCGGGCCAAATGGGTTCGAAGACATCGGCCCCAGTTCTGGAATCTCCCAGGCCACCGCGCAGTACACGAGTTGGGGCAGCGGCATCTACGACTTCGATAACGATGGCTGGCTCGACATTCTGGTTTTCCACGGCGGACTGATTCACCTCGTGCCCCAAGAGCAGTCGCTGTTTCGCGGCCTCGGAAACGGCAGGTTTGCTGATGTCTCACGCGATGCTGGCCCCGTGCTGGACGTGAAGACGGTCTCCCGTGGTGCCTGCTTCGCCGACTACGACAATGACGGCAAGGTCGATGCCTTCGTGGTGAATCTGGGTGCGCCTGCGACCCTGTTGCACAACGTGACCCAGAACGTCAATCACTGGCTCACCGTGAAGTTGAGAGGTAAGAAGAGCAATCGCGACGGCATTGGAGCGCGTCTGGAACTGCTGGCTGCCGGACGCAAACAGATCGCCGAGCGTATCGCGGGATCGAGCTATCTCTCACAGGACGACGGCCGCATCCACTTCGGCCTCGGCTCTGCCACCAAAGCCGACAAGCTCACCATCCACTGGCCCAGCGGGCAAGAACAGGTTCTGGAGAGTCTTTCCGTGGATCGCGTGCTCACGGTGGAGGAACCGTAGATGCCAACGACCACCACGCGGGACATGAGCTTTCGACTGATGGCTAAAGTTGTGGCCGTGTTCGCCGTGGCTCTGCTGGCGATCGCGGCCAAGCCAGCAGCCAAACCGTCGCCGGGGATTCCGAAGGAACGCTATTTATCCCCGCTCGAAATGGCTTCTTCCCCAAGCGGCCATCTGCTCTACGTCGTGTGCCAGGAGAGCGACGAAGTGCGCATCGTCGATGTGCAATCCGGCAAAGTCATCCACAGCATCCCGGTAGGCCGCATGCCACGCGGGATCGCTTTGTCGCCCAATGGCCAACACCTCTACATCACGAATGCCTGGTCCGACACCGTGTCTGTGATCGACACGTCCTCGTTGCAAGTCGTGCAAACGATCCCCACCGGTCCGGAACCGAGCGGAGTCGTTTCTGATAGCAGCGGGTCGACACTCTACGTCGCCAACCGCTTGAGTGGCGATGTCTCCGTGATCGACCTCAAGAGCGGTGAGGAAATCAAACGGCTCCTGGCGGGGCGGGGCGCGAG
>JBARBI010000298.1:0-10698 GCA_049792875.1 Candidatus Sulfotelmatobacter sp. | reverse complement strand
GCGATGATTGCCGGCATCGGTGTCGACAATCTACGGCTCATCGAAGTTGACCAGAATCTCGCCATGCTGCCTGATGCACTGGCCAAGCAAGTCGACGCGGACCGTCGCGCCGGCCTGACTCCTTTTTTTGTTTGCGCGACGGTCGGGACGACGTCCTCCAACGCGATGGACCCAATCGCCTCGATCGGGGAAGTCTGCCGTCGTCTCAATCTCTGGCTGCACGTGGATGCGGCCATGTCAGGCACCGCCATGCTCTGCCCTGAGTTCCGCCACCTGCAGAGCGGAGTCGACCTCGCCGACAGCTACAACTTCAATCCGCATAAATGGATGTTCACCAACTTCGACTGCAATTGCTTCTGGGTCGCCGACCGCAAGGCCCTGATTCAGACCCTGAGCATCCTGCCGGAATACTTGCGCAACCGGGCCACGGAATCGGGTGCAGTCATCGACTACCGCGACTGGCACATCCAGTTGGGACGCAGGTTCCGCTCGCTGAAACTGTGGTTCGTGATCCGCCACTACGGCGTCGAAGGCCTGCAGCACCACATTCGTGAGCATGTACGACTGGCACAGCAGTTCGCGGAGTGGGTGCGGAACGACGACCGCTTCGAACTGGCCGCGCCAGCGCCGCTGAATCTGGTTTGCTTCCGGCACAATTCGGGAGATGCGGCGAATCAGACGATTATGGATCGCCTGAACCGCAGTGGAGATCTGTTCCTGACCCACACCAGGCTAAACGGGAAACTCACGCTGCGGCTCAGCGTCGGGCAGACCAACACACAGGCTCGGCATGTGGAGAACGCATGGAAGCGCATTCGCGAGGAAGCACAAAAGGTAACTGATGCTGACTGACTGCGCCCAAACCGACTTGGGAAAAATCATCACAATCTCAACCTTCCCATGGATAGAAAGAACCAAACGAACTGAAAGCACAGAGCAGGGAAAACTCATCGGGGCTCGATCCGCCGAGCGATTGCGGCCCGCGATATGGCCACAAAGAGTTAAGACTTGATGAGCGAGAACAGAGAACTGATTCTTCAGTCCGCCGGCATGGGTGACACGCGCGGAGACGTGCGGCGTTCCACGGCAGGGTAGGTGTCTTCGGCAGGCGTCTCCAGCCACTTGCGCACTTCCGGCAGCGCTTTCTGCATAGCGGCTTCCCCGACGCGGATCAGGTCGTCGGCGCGCTTGAAATCGTCATAGCCGAATCCCGCCACGTCGGGCTCGATGACCAGGTCCGCGGCTTCCTTCCACAGACTCGACATCGCATCCTGCGCAATTGCGAATGATTGTCCAATCACATCGAACAAATGCCGTGGCGCTCCGCCGTTCGCCCAAGTACCCCTCAGGTGCACTGCCAGCACCCGATCCGCACCCATTTCGAGCAAGGGCCGCGTGGGCACCGGATGCGACAGCATTCCATCCACCAGGTACCGCCCACGAATCTCCACCGGCAGGAACATCCCGGGATACGCGCAACTGGCGCGCACCGGATCGATGAGGGATCCAGAATGAAACACCACGCCCTCGCCGGTATTGAAATCAGTTGCGCTCACTCCGAGCGGAATACGCAACTCCTCAAAGGTCTTCACCTTCAGGGTGCGCTCCAGGAATGAAACCATGCGGTCGTTGGAGGCGAAGCCGTAACGCGACAGCGTCCAGCGCGCAAAAGTCGTGAAGCGAACACTGTGCGCGACGTCTTCCAGTTCCGCGATCGAAAGTCCGCTGCAATACGTCGCGCCAATCAGCGCGCCCACACTGGTGCCCGTCACCACGCGGACGGGAATGCCTTCCTGTTCGAGGACCTTCAGAACTCCGATGTGCGCGATGCCGCGGGCAAACCCGCCGCCCAACGCCACGCCAATGGCGGGAACCCGGGGCGACACACTGGGGGCGGTCTTGCGGGAGAGTTCCCGCCCGAACGCTTGCACGGACCGAATAATCTTCCCCAGGCCCTTCACGTCAAACCCCAAGTCCACGGCCGAAGCCGGCCGGAGGGACTAAACCCCATCTACCATATAAGATGCCACAAGGGCATCGGCGGCTGTAAGGGCACAACGGTGCTACTCGGCATTACGTCGGGGAACCCCCATCGAGGCAGTAACAGTTACCATCGGACCACCATACCCGTGACGAATCTCCTGTATTCCTGCTAAGTTGCAAACTGTATGATCCGCGAGTTTTCAGCCGGCGGGGTGGTCGTCCGGAATCGAAACGGAGAATGGTGGATGGCCGCCATTGAGCTGCCCCGGGGAGCGCCACAGGCGTTCAACCCCGCCCGGCGGAGCGTGCGATCGAAACCAAAGGCGATTCTCTGCCTGCCCAAGGGCCTGATCGACCCCGGTGAGAAAGCTCTGGACGCGGCCTTGCGCGAAGTTCGTGAAGAAACCGGGATCATCGCCGTTCCAATCACCAAGCTCGCCGACACCAAGTATGTCTACGTGCGTTCCTGGGGTGACGGCGAACGTGTCTTCAAGATCGTCAGCTTCTACCTGCTGCGCTACGTATCCGGGCGCATCGACAACATCGCCGACGAAATGCGGGTCGAAGTCGGCCGCGCGCAGTGGGTCCGCCTGGAAGACGCGCCCAAACTCCTGGCCTACGGTGGCGAGAAACAAATGGCGCGCAAAGCCGTGGAGTATGTACGATCTCACGCTGAGCCTTGACCGCTCCCATTCCTCATGTGGGGACAGCCGCCTTCGGCTGTCCGTCGAGCGCAGCTCGACGGGTCGTGCCAAACGAAACCGGCAGACTGAGACGCCATCCTGTGATTGGGCCCCTAGATAAATTGTCCTTGATGCGATTACCATTGCCAGTTCAGCTCTCCCCGGCCAGTTCGGGGTGGGAATCCGATGCCATCTTGCTAATTCAGCATCCAGAAATCGAAATCCTCTGTGCACCCCGTGTCCTCTGTGGTTAAGACTTTCATTCCGAGGCCTGATATGAAGCGCATCAATAAAGTCGCCATCCTCGGCGCCGGAACCATGGGCGCTCGCATCGCCGCACATTTTGCCAATGCCGGCGTACCCTCTTATCTGTTCGATATCGTTCCTCCTGACGCCAACGGCCCAGCGCGCAACAAGATCGCCGCCGCCGGACTCGACGCCGCCAAGAAATCCAAGCCCGCCGCCTTCATGGAACCATCTCTTGCCCGTTTCGTCACGGTGGGGAATTTCGAAGACGACCTCAAAAAGCTCGCCGACGTCGACTGGATCATCGAGGCCGTCGTCGAGAACCTCGACATCAAGCGGGCCCTGCTGAAGAAAGTGGAAGCCGTCCGCAAGCCCGGCACCATCATCACCACCAACACCAGCGGTCTTCCCGTCGGCAAAATCGCCGAAGGATTCTCCGACGACTTCCGCTGGGCCTGGTTCGGCACCCACTTCTTCAATCCACCGCGCTACATGCGCCTGCTGGAAATCATTCCCACACCCGAGGCCGACCGCGCCGCCATCGACGCCATCGCTCACTTCTGCGACGTGCGCCTGGGCAAGGGCGTCGTCATCGCCAAAGACACGCCGAACTTCATCGGCAACCGCATCGGCACGTTCTCGGTGTTGAACGTTATCCGCCTGATGCAGGAAATGGATCTGACCATTGAAGAAGTAGACGCGCTCACCGGACAGGCCGTCGGGTGGCCCAAGTCGGCCACCTTCCGCACCATCGATCTCGTCGGTCTCGACATCCTCGGCCACGTTGTCGGCAACATGACCAAGAAAACTCGTGTGGAGGCGGGCGACCCGCCCGCCGCTCTTGACGAGGGCAGCGACCTCAAACTTCCGGATTTCTATCAGCAGATGCTCGAGCGCAAATGGCTTGGCGACAAAACCAAGGGCGGCTTCTACAAGAAGGGTGTGGGGCGGGCGCTCTCGCCCGCCGACGCTGGCCAGGAAAAAGCAGATGAACGCCTCGCCCTCGACTGGAAGACCCTCGAATACCATCCCCGCCAGAAGCCAAAGTTCGCCGCCCTCGACATGGCGAAGACCATCGAAGACACCGGGACGCGCCTGCGCACCCTGCTGGGCCTCGATGGCGCCGGCCCGCAAAAAGGCGACAAAGCCGGAGCCTTTCTCTGGGCCGCACTCTCCGATCTTTGGACTTACTCCGCCAACCGCGTGCCCGAGATTTCCAACTCCATCGTTGAAATCGACCGCGCCATGCGCCTCGGCTTCAACTGGGAACTTGGCCCGTTCGAACTGTGGGACGCTGCCGGTGTCGAAGCCACGGTTGCTCGCATGAAAAAAGAAGGCAAGCCGGTCGCCGCCAATGTAGAAAGGCTGTTGGCCTCAGGACAAAAATCCTGGTACATCGACGACCCCAAATCGCCCTCGGGACGAAAATACTGGGAACTAGGCGCGGGAAGCTGGGAACCAGTGCAAGTCCCCGCTGGAGTGTGGTCGGTCACCGTCGCGAAGAAATCCAGTGGCGTGGTAAAGAAAAACTCCGGAGCATCGCTGGTGGATCTCGGCGACGGCGTGGCCTGCATCGAGTTCCACAGCAAGATGAATTCGCTCGGCGCCGACATCATCAGCCTCATCACCCAATCGCTCAAGCCCGGCGGCCCGGGCGACGGCTTCGACGCCTTCGTCATCACCAACGACGCGACGAATTTCTCCGTCGGCGCCAACCTGATGCTGTTGCTCATGAGCGTCCAGGAAGAAGAGTGGGACGACGTGGACCTCGCCATCCGCCAGTTCCAGGGCATGACGCAGGCCATCAAGTTCTCGCCGAAGCCCGTGGTGTCCGCGCCATTCGGCCTCTGCCTGGGCGGCGGCACGGAAATTTCCTTGCACGCCGCGGCACGCCAACCACACGCTGAACTCTACACCGGACTCGTCGAGGTCGGCGTTGGCTTGCTGCCCGGCGG
This sequence comes from Candidatus Sulfotelmatobacter sp., assembly GCA_049792875.1. Lineage (GTDB taxonomy): Bacteria > Acidobacteriota > Terriglobia > Terriglobales > Acidobacteriaceae > Sulfotelmatobacter. The sequence continues at coordinate 5,831 of JBARBI010000298.1, read as the reverse complement.
CGGAGGTTGCAAGGAAATGCTCCTGCGCGCCGTCGACAGCGCGGCCGCGTCGCGCGGAAAAGTTTCCGGCGAAGCGCTCGCCGGCTCCGTCGAAATGATGGAGGCGATGAAGAAAGCTTTCGAGGCCATCGCCACCGCCAAGGTGGCCACCTCGGCGCATGAAGCTCGCGGGCTGGGCTTTCTCTCCGATTCCGACCGCATCACCATGAACCGCGAGCGCGTGCTCTCCGACGCCAAGGCCCGCGCCCTCGAACTCGCCCGCGCCGGATACGAGCCACCCGTGCCGCGCACCGACATTCCCGCGCCGGGCGAGAATCTTCTGGCCGCCCTCAAGATGGGCGTCCACCTCATGCGTCAGGGCGACTTCATCACCGACTACGAAGTGAAGCTCGGCGGCAAAATCGCCGAGGTTCTCTGCGGCGGCAACGTCACTCCCGGCACTCCGGTGAGCGAGCAATACATCCTCGACCTCGAGCGCGAAGGCTTCAAGTCTCTCTGCGGCGAAAAGAAAACCCAAGAGAGAATCCAGTTCACCCTGAAGACGGGGAAGACTCTAAGGAACTGACGTAGCCAATCTTCGATTCCGGGCCCACATTGAGGAGCACGGTCGGAAGGTACAAGACTCCGCACGCCGCGGGAAGACGAACCGATGCCTGCACCGCCGTGGAAGAGCGGCCCTTCAGGGCCGCGCAAGCCGTGAAATCAGACTGGGCTTCAGCCCCTGTGGTCGCCGGGTGCCCCATTTCTCGCGCTTTTTGCGAGAAGTGGGGTGCGCATCGGCACAGGCGACAAGCTTCACAGTCACGCTATCGGGTGGAAAGAATACGCGTGTCGCAGCTGGCATCTACAAGGGGCGAGAAAAATGGAAGTCTGTGAATACTAAAGGCAGGGACTGCCAGGCCTCGTCATGCCAATCCTGCGGGTTCGGGGTCTACAACCATTGAGTATCACCCGCCGCCACGTGCGCAAATCTCCGCACCGCCGGCTGACGCGCCTGCCTCGCGCGCCAGAGATCGTACTGCGATTGCATATTCATCCATAACTCTGGCGTCGTGCCCAAGGCGGCTGCCAACCGAATCGCCATAGCCGCGGAGATTCCGGCTTTTGCATTCAGCACCCTCGACAGAGTCACGCGCGTGACCCGCAGATGTGCCGCTGCCGTCGATACAGCCAAGTCCCCGAGATACTCGCGTAAAACCAGCCCGGGGTGCGGTGGATTGTGCATGCGCATGAACTTACTCCTGTATCGGCCCCAAAGGACAGTGATTCAATCAACGAACTAGTGGTAGTCCTGACGGTCCACGAGAACCGCGTCCTCGCCTTCAAACCTGAACGTCAGACGCCAGCTACCACTGACGCTGATCGCCCAGTGACCTTTGAGTTCTCCCGACAGCGAATGGAGTTTCCATCCCGGAGCGTTCATGTCGACTGCTTGCCTCGCGTTATCCAGGGCAAACAGCTGCAAAAGCAGTTTGCCGGCGTGCTTCGGCTGAATTCCCGCCTTCGACCCGGTGCGGAAGAACTTCTCCACGCCCCGATGTCGGAAGCTCTTGATCACATGTATAGTGTAACGCTACACGTTACATGGAGTCAACTCGCAACGGATGGCCTCGAAACGGGAATCTCCCCCGTACCTCTTGACTTCCCTTGCACTTCCAGCTACTGCCCCTAACTCTAAGCTGGCTCAAGATTTTGCCCCTAAGTTGTTGCAGCCCTTAGATTTTTCCTGAGTTTTCCTCCTAACTCGATGATTCCAATAGGCCGAGACAGGGTGTGGTAGTTACCAAACCGTAAACACCGTCCCAAAATGGAAATCTCCCGGCGGCACGCGCACCGCATTTCGCCTGCGCTACAATCGCCACATGCGAAGACCTCTGGTAGCTGCCGCGGTCATCGGACTGTTCATTCTCATTCCTTCCACCCCACCAGCCACCGCCCAAGCCAACCAACAAAAAGATGCTCCCGCGAAAGAATCCGCCCCCGACGTGCCGGATGCGATCGCCATTCCCGCAGGCCTCGAGCCTGTGCTCTTCGTGCGCGCCAAGGGATCGCAAATTTACACTTGCCAAGCAGGCACGGACGGCAAGTTCACTTGGACGCTCAAAGGTCCTGAGGCCGAATTAAAAGATCGGAAAGACAAAGTGATCGGCCAGCATTCCGTCGGGCCAACTTGGAAATTAAAAGATGGCAGCGAAGTCACCGGCAAAGCAGTCGCCCACGTCGACTCGCTCGATCCCGACTCGATTCCCTGGCTGCTGGTGAACGTCGAGAGCCATGCAGGCAAAGGTCTGCTGAGCAACGTGACCACGATTCAACGCGTTCACACGCACGGCGGCAAGCCCGGCAACGACGACGTGTGCGATGAGTCCCACAAAGACGCTGAAACGAAAAGCAGTTATACGGCCGATTATTACTTTTACGCGCCGGTGCAGTGATCTGAAGGTAGGCTGGATGAAGGTGCGCGACGTGATCAAGAGTCTGGAAGGAGACGGCTGGCGACTCGCCCGCACCAAAGGCAGTCACAGACAGTACCACCACCCGACAAAACCGGGAACAGTTACTGTTGCGGGACATCCGTCAGTGGACATTCCTCCCGGAACGTTGAACAATATCCTTAAGCAGGCAGGACTGAAATGAAATATCTCGTCATCTATGAGAAGTCACCTGGAGGTTGGGGCGCTTATGCACCCGATCTTCCCGGCCTTGGCGTCGCTGGTACTACACTGGACGAGGTGAAGGAACTCATCCGTGAAGCCATGGAGTTTCACCTCGAAGGCATGCGCCAGCACGGCGATCCAATTCCGGCGCCCAGCGCCACCACGGAATACATCACGGTATAAATCCATGCGTGAAGTCATTATTGCTTCTTCTGTCCGCACGCCCGTGGGGCGCGCTTACAAAGGCACGCTCCGCGCCACGCGTCCCGACGAACTGGCTGCGGTCGCGATTAAAGGCGCGCTCGACCGCGTGCCGCAACTCGATGCCAAAGAGATCGAAGACGTCATCCTGGGTTGCGCCATGCCCGAAGCCGAGCAGGGCATGAACGTGGCCCGCATCGCCTCGCTCCGCGCAGGCTTGCCCGTTGAAGTCTCGGCCTTAACGATCAACCGCTTCTGTTCCTCGGGGCTGCAGGCCATTGCCATGGCTGCCGAGCGCATCATGAGCGGCGGCGCGGAAGTGATCGTCGCCGGAGGAACGGAATCGATGTCGATGATCCCGATGGGCGGTCACAAGATTTCGCCTAACCCCTGGCTCGTCGATCACTACCCGGACGCGTACCTTTCCATGGGACTCACCGCCGAGCGCGTGGCTCAGCGCGTGGGCATCACGCGCCAGGCGGCGGACGAGTTCTCGCTGCGCAGCCACCAGAAGGCGCTGGCGGCGATTCAAGCGGGAAAGTTCGCCGACGAAGTCGTACCTGTGCCGGTGAGTTACAGCACACCCAATGGCTCCAAGCCGAAGCGCCAGGAGATCGTGTTCAAAGTAGACGAAGGCCCGCGCGGCGACACTTCACTCGAAGCCCTTCTCTCGCTCAAGCCCGCGTTCCACATGAAAGGTACGGTGACCGCCGGAAATTCCTCGCAGATGTCGGACGGCGCAGCCGCTGCGGTGGTCATGTCGGCCGAGCGAGCGAAGGCGCTAGGCATCCAGCCGCAGGCTCGCTATGTTTCGTTCGCAACTGCCGGTTACAAGCCCGAAGAAATGGGATTGGGCCCAGTGTTCGCGATCCCGAAGGCATTGAAGATGGCTGGTCTGAAGCTTGCGGATATCGACGTCATCGAGTTGAACGAAGCATTCGCCGCGCAGTCCCTCGCTGTAATCAAGGAAGCGGGCCTCGATCCAGAAAAGGTCAATCCCAACGGAGGCGCGATCGCACTGGGACATCCGCTGGGATGCACAGGAGCGAAGCTGACCGCCAGCGTGATCCGAGAACTAAAGCGCCGCAACGCGCGTTACGGAATGGTCACCATGTGCGTTGGCGGAGGCATGGGCGCAGCCGGAATCTTCGAAAACCTCTAACCACTTTGGGTCTTGAACTTGTTTTTCCATCAAATTGTGACCGACGACCTAGGCTCGACACAGGAAAATGGGATAACTGTGGAAGCATTATGGTCCGCGTCGCGATCCATCGGTTGAGTGCGCAAGAAGTCAGTCATGCCATCATCACAGCAGCCATGAAAGTACATTCCTGAGTTGGGGCCTGACTTACTGGAGAGCGCTTACCAGGCGTGCTTGCACCACGAACTGCATGAAGCGGGCGTTCAGGCTGCATGTCAAGTCGGGCTCCCCGTCGTCTATCGGGGTGTGAAGCTGGAAATCGGGTATCGGATGGATCTGCTGATTGAAGATCTCGTCATCGTGGAAATCAAGTCGGTAGACGCAGTCTCCCCGGTTCATCAAGCCCAAATGATCTCCTACCTTAAGCTCAGCGGCAGATCGATCGGACTGCTGATCAACTTCAATGTGGTCCACTTCAAGGACGGTATTCGCCGCTTTGTGAACGGCACTGGGTGGAAGACATAACATTAACCACTAAGGACCTTGAGGTTCACGATGGAACCCCTTATCGCCATTTTGGGGTACGGCGCTATAATTCGGCTTAGGAGGGTTGCCATGACTCTCATTCGCCTTTTTGCTGCCGCTCTGGTCGTCTGTTCTACGCTGGCATTCGCTCAGACAAAAATTGCCCCGGCAGTTTCGGACCAGGCTTCTGCGAGCAAGCCAGCAACAGCCGCATCGTCCGAGCCGTGGAAGTTGATCCCGAACCAACTCGCCGATGCCAGTTCTGGGAACGACCCTCTATACCGTCTCCAAGTCGACAAGTTCAAGGTCTTCCGCTCCAGCACGAACACCCGCACTCTCCTCCTCGGCCCGGAAGCCGACGCCGGTATGGTTCTTTCCGGCTTGAGTGGAGACCTCGACGGAGTTACGACCTGTTTGAAGATTCGCAGTTACGTCGTCGCGCGCGATTCGAAAGATTCCGATTCCACGCACCCGGTCAGCTATTCGACCTGCCAACCCTCGACGCGTTACCGCCTAAGGACCACTGAGATTCGGTCTGGTTCGATCGACCGCTGAGCCGTACGTAACACTGTCTTTACCCATGTGGTCCACGCACAAGGTGGAAGAAAAGCCCAGCCGCTAACCACTAAGGACACGAAGGTTCACGAAGGGAGGCTCGGGTTTCCTTCGTGGACCTTCCTGTCCTTCGTGGTTCCCGCTTTGATTCTTTTGTTTTCGTATTTGTGACCAATGCCCCGGTTTTCATCTGAAATTCCGGTACGAAACCCCCATAAACACCGAGGATCTCCGCCTATCTTTCCCTCCCTTCCCGCATTAGAATTGCAGTGTGCTTTCCGCTTCGTCCTTTGCGGACCGGGCGGTTTCTTTACCGGGGGATCGACAATGGCAACGACCACGGCAGTGCCCAAGACCAAGATCTCCGGCGGCAGCTTTTTGCTGGAATCCCGCCGCACCGACGAAGTGTTTACCCCTGAAGATTTCAGCGAGCAGCAACAACTGATTGGGCAGACCACGGAAGAATTTGCCGTCAACGAGATCCTGCCGAATGTCGAGAAGATCGAGCACAAGGATTTCTCGGTGTCTCGCGCTCTTCTGAAGAAGGCCGGTGAACTCGGGCTCAGCGGCGTTGAGATTCCCGAAGCCTACGGCGGACTCGAAATGGATAAGGTCACCGCCGCCGTCATCGCCGATCACATCGCGAAATATGCCGGCTTCGCCACCACATGGGGAGCGCACAGCGGCATCGGCATGTTGCCCATCGTCTACTTTGGCACCGAGGAACAGAAGAACAAGTACCTGCCTCGCCT
>JBARBI010000297.1:0-4578 GCA_049792875.1 Candidatus Sulfotelmatobacter sp. | reverse complement strand
TGCTTTCGGTGTAGTTCATCCCGCTTACCATGGCAGAGGTTGGGGGGAAGTTGATTAGGTTCTGAATCTGGAGATTGGTGGGGACCATGTACTGGGTGTAGAGTGCCGACAAGTCCGCCGTCAGTTTTTCCATGCCGGACTCGGCGCCATAGTAGGCCAGATTGGCCTCCAAGTCATTGCCGCCCATGCGGGATTCGTTGGTGACCATAAAAAGAAGGCCAGCCGCCACGCCCGACAGCAGCACCAGGATGAGAAGCGCTGCGATCAGTGTGAAACCCTGCGAATTATTTTTTCCCTGTCCCATTGGTTTAGTCTCCTGCCCCAAGAACGTTACTGATAGCGATTGCGAAATGCCATGTTGCGGGCACTGACGGAAGTCGCCAGATACATGTTCTGGGACTTATTTCCGTTGTTGATGATGCTTTGCCCCATCACGATAATGTTGACCTTCTGGATGTTGTTGGGGGATTCGGCCACGCCGAGCGGGTTCGCCTGGTTGGCATCGAGTGCCCCAGAGTTGTAAGTGTCGTAGGCGAACTGAAGGTTGATGATGTCGTCGGCTACAGGCACGGGGCTGAGACCATTCACCTGCCGCATCAGGCGCGGCGTCTGTCCGGCGGCGGGCACCGTCAAGTAGTAGGTCACAGCGAACAGCCGGTAGGCCACCGTGGTCGCTCCGCCGCTGATGGCGGTGATGTTGTTGGACGCGGCACCCGTCTGGTTCATGTTCAACGCGTCAAGATTGTTGAAAGTGAGTCCGGCCGCGGTCACGCCTGTGACCTCACCGACTGCCGTGCCCACGGAGTTGCTGAGCATGATGAGGTCTCCAACCACAATTCCCCCGGCGGCATTGACGGCGGGCGGGGCTGGGACAAACGTTGGGTTCGGCGCCAGGGTGACGCTGGTACCACCGGCAAACGTGACGTTGTACTCCCAGAGGGGAAAGTTGTAATCGGCGTAGATCGAGGTGATGCTGTCATTGATGGCCGGCGCCGGTGCAGCCGGAATGACAGCGTTTGCCTCCACGCCGTTGCTGAATCCGGGAATGAGGCCGTACATGTAGTTGGCGGGGTAGTTGAAGGCCGGAACATGGCAGATGCCACCCTGGTCACAGCCGAACTTCACAGCCGTCGATCCCGCTCCGGTGGGTAACTGGATTCCACCCGAGGGCAGACCGGCCCCAGCCATGCTGATGTCTTTGACCATCAGATCGATGGCAGCGCGCATGTTCTGCTGGGTTTCGGCCCGCTGAGTCACCAGCATGGTCGAATTCATTCCAGTCTTAAACAGGCTGGCCATGGCGGCCATCACAATCAAGCCGACCGCCATGGAAACCATGAGTTCCAACAGGGTGAAGCCGTGTTCCGGTTTTTGATATGGCATCTTCATATTTCCCATCGCTGGCCTCATCGGAAGGCCGAAATCAATGCGTTTACCGTATAGGTGCGGGGGACGGTCGATGTGCCGGTCACGTAGCTTACGGTCACAACGATTTGCTTTAGATTTGGATCGGTCGTAACTCCATCCGCTTCCAGAACGGGATTGATCTGAATCTGGCGGGTGAAGTTGGCAAGGCTCATGCCCACGTCATCGGCAGTACCCAACACTCCATCGCGACCGGGCATGACCAGGCACTCGGGACCGGCGGCGCAGGGTCCGTTAACCGGGAAGTTGAGATCGTCGGCGGTGTTCACCAGTCCGTCCGGACCGGACGCCAACAGTTGCGTGGGGCCGGCGGTGAAGATGCCCCCACTGGGAATGTTGCCGATTTGCGCGAACGTGATTTGCTGCGTGTTGCGCGCGGTGTAGATGCTCTCCATCGCCTCCAGGGCTTTCTGGCGGGCGATCAGGTTTTCCTGTGAGTTTTGGGCTGCCCCGACGGCGGTGGCGAAGGCGGCAACCAGGGTAAGGATGCCGACGCTCATGATCGCAATCGCGATCATGGTTTCGATGATCGTGAATCCACCCTGCGCCGATGCTTTCGTTCTGCGTTGTGTCATTGTTGCACCCACTTGTTTCCACCCTGGTTGTAAAGCCGCCAGCCCCGCACTCGGCCCGTTGTGCCGAACACTGAGATGGCTCGCGAACTGTACATATCGCCGGGACGGGTGAGATAGAGAACTCCGCTGTTGTAGTTTCCCAGCGTGTCCTGGGAGGATCCGTCAGGCATGAACATGACGTAATTCTGGCTGCCCAGACCCATGCCTTGATCAAAATCGAGCGGCGTGACGCCGGCGCCGAAACCGTCAGGCGCGGCGGCGGGGAAGCCCGCCTGGACCGCGAACTGGATATCGGGCGGAAGCGTATAGGTCCCGACTGTCACGGGAGCCGGGGATACCGGAACGCCCACGCCCCAGTACTGCACCGTGATCGTACCCGGGGCAGTGAAAGTGATGATGTAGCGCTTGCTCTGAGAGATGGACTGGTTTCTATAGTTGCGAATCACCGAGAGCGTGGTGTCGTAGGCCTGGTCGACATGGTTCTGTTTGAACAAGGGCATGAGAGCCATGAAGGTGATACCCGCCATGGTGAATCCGATGGCGACCACGATCAGCATCTCCAGCAGCGAGAAACCGCGAGTTTTCCTCGGTGTCATAAATTTCCTTCGGGGAGGAGGAGCGACTTCGTCGAACACGCATTCACTCTATTGAGCCTGTGTCTCGAACAGTTTGAGGACCATTCCGCATCCCGCCCGCGGACAATAGAGCGGGTGCGCGATCATCTCGCCTCATTGATCATCCTAGGAACGGTTCGGTGCGGCGTCAAAGCACGACGGGTCAATGCCCCGGCGTTGGCCTTTTGGCATCTGCGGTGGTTACTCATGTCACTGATTGAGAACACGTCGGTTAAGGGCAGGGAAGCCGTGCGGGACCGGTTGGAGCGTGACCCTGGTAACTTGTGGTCGGAACCGCCGGATCCTAGGATGTGGGCAGGTATGACTCTATCTGCCCTGCTAGTGTGCGTTGACGAGGCGTCCGCCCAGTTACTGCAGCGGGTTCTGGAAGAACTCGACATTCGGGTGGAAGCTTGTCCGGATTTCGTGCGAGCGGCCATTCGGCTGGCGCAACAGCGGTTCGACGTGCTGATCGTCGACGGAGATTCCAACGCCGAAGTACTGTCCTTGTTGCGCGAAACCCGCCTGTCGCGATTGAACGATGCGACGCTGGCGGTCACGGTTGTGGCTGGACAGGACAGTATCCGCGAGATGTTTTCGCTGGGCGTAAATTTTGTTCTTTATAAGCCGGTGGCCTACGAGCGGGCTCTCAGTAGCCTGCGAGCGGCGCGCGCGGTGATGCGCAAGGAGAAGCGCAAGAATGCCCGGGCCGCCGTGCATACCCACGCGACGGTCGATTACGCCAACGTCGAGCAGGAGAGGGCAACCCTGGTCGATCTGGCGCAAGACGGCATGGCGGTACAGTTCGGGAAAAAGCTTCCACCCACCAATAAGATTTATTTCCAATTCAAGCTACCGGGCCAGGCGGCGAGTGTTCGCTTGTCGGGCCAGGTGGTGTGGCAGGACTGGAACGGGCGCGCGGGAGTGCAGTTTGTGGATGTGCCGAAAGCGTCGCGCCGACTGCTGACCGATTTTCTCGGCGCCAATCTGCCGAACGCTTCCAAGCGAGACCGTATGCCCAACGTCACGGTAGAAATGGAAGAACCGTTGCAGATGGCCATGGTATCGGTGGCCGAGCAGACCCATGGCAGCCAGAATTTGCAATCTGCGGCGCATGAAGCGGTTGCCCAGGAGTCAGTCGCGGCCGAAAACTCCGATCCCGACAACCGGCGGACGCAGACCCGTTATGCCTGCCGCCTGGGCGCGGAGGTGTACCGTACCGGGACGTCGGTTCCCAATCATTGCTGCCTTACCGACCTGAGTTCAGGCGGGTGTTATCTGGAAGTTCCCCTGCCGTTTCCGCGGGGTTCGTCCGTCGAGATCGTGGTGCGAACCTACGAAATGAAATTGCGGTTGCGGGGAGCAGTACAGGCTACGCATCCCGGCTACGGGATGGGTGTGGCGTTTGAGTTGAAGACCAAGGAAGAACAGGCCAACGTGAAGAAGTTGACCGACTTCGTGGCGGCAACGACAGATCCCTCCAACTAAGCTGCATCTCTCCTCCTGCGGTGGCGCACTAGTCTACGAGTCCCGCAGCCGGCCAAGATTTTCGACGCAATCTGCGTAAAATGTCGAACCTTCGGGGAAGTGATGGATAACGCGTAGGAGGGCCTAGCAAGCTCAAGGACGCGTGATCTTGCGCCGCGCTGGCCTCTCTGCCCCGGTCCGCGGGTCGATCGTCGCTGCAGGGCCGTTTCCGGCTCGGGAAAGGGCATCCTGGGAGGCATTCCGGACGCGGCACGTCTTTTTGCAGGGAATTGTCTAATGTACATACGATAATGACTTATAACTATATACTTCTAAAATTGGAATGCCGTTACATACGTACAGATGATTAATCCAGGCCGGCGCGCCTCTCAGCGATGGGGAGCGAGTGTGGGTTCGTTAGCGGCGCTTTCGGCGCCTCGGGGGCTAAAGCCCAGACAGAAGAGGGGACGTTTATCGCAGCGCTGAAGGCGCTGCGC
>JBARBI010000296.1:0-36291 GCA_049792875.1 Candidatus Sulfotelmatobacter sp. | reverse complement strand
GTGCTCGATTCCTTCACCGCCTCGAGGTTCTCGTGTTCCGCCGCCAGTTCGCGAATCTGCCCGGGAAGAAAGTCGGTGCCGTAGGCCACGGGGTTGTTGTAGAGCATGCAGGAAAGTGCGGTGGCGTCGAATACGGCGGCAACGTGGCTCTTCATTTCGCGCCAGTTTCCCTGATAGACGTAAGGTGGGAGAACCATAAGACCGTCGCAGCCCGTGTCCGCAGCGACTTTCGCTAATACCACGGCTTCAGAAGTCGACAGCGCCGAGATGGCCGCTACGGTCAGCCCGCGTCCGTCAACTGCCTTGACGCAGGTGCGCAGGATTGCGATTTTCTCGTCGAGCGCCAACGTTGCGCCTTCCCCTAGCGACCCGAGGGCGACGATACCGGTGCAGCCGTTGTCCAAAAGCCATCGGCAATGTTCCACCATGAAGGCGTGATCGACGGTGAGGTCGGCATGAAAGCAGGTGGTGATTGCGGGCATCACGCCCTTCCAGTTCATCAAGATCCTCCTGTTACTGCGCTCGGTTCCGGCTTCGTGCGCTCTGCCATGCCAGCGAGACTTCCCACCCGAGCGGGGAACACGGGCGGCCGCACCGAATCCGGCTGCCACTGGAAGAGAAACTGTGTTGCCGGTCCGCATACCCGTCCCTGGCACGGTCCCATTCCGCAACGCGTGTGCAATTTCGCTGCGCGCCACGTCCGGTGCTCCTTCAGACGGGAATGGGGAACATCCTCGCAACGGCAGACAATCGTCTCCCCGGAACTCAGGGTTCGTAACTCCGGGCGCAGACGGAAGGTCCGGTCCAGCAAACGTGCGAAGCGCCGCGCCTTCCCTCGCTCACCAAACAATCGTCGAGCTTTCGCGGTTTCGCCTGCCGCCGCCAGACCAGCGATCTGTCCCTCGACCAGCGCCAAATCTACGCCTCCAATGCTGCAAGGCTCGCCGGCGGAGAATACTCCTTGGACTGACGTCTGTTGGAAGTCGTCCACCTGCACATATTCGCCGGCGAAGTTGCACCGCAGTAGCGACTGTAATTCCACGTTGGGAACCAGATGAAATCCGCACGCAAGATAGTCGCACGAGATGATTTCCGTCTTGCCATTTCGGGCAATGGTGACGCTTTCGAGCAGTGGTTCGCCATGTGCGGCCACCGGCCAACGGTTGGCGGCAAACGGAATGCCCGCCAGATCCTTTCTTAACTGTAGCCCCTGGGCGATTTTTCCGGGGTGGCCCAACAGCCCCACACCGAACCGCACCAAACTGCTCCACGACGCCTGCTCACAAATGACCGGAATCTCGGCACCCTGCTTGTGCAGGTATGCCGCGACTGCCAGGAGCAATGGGCCTGTTCCGGCGACAATCACGCGCTTGCCGCGGATCGGCAGACCCGACTTGACCATCGCCTGCAACCCGCCCGCTCCCATCACATTTGGCAGAGTCCAGCCGGGAAAGGGTAAGAATCGTTCTCGCGCTCCGGTCGCCAGCACCAGATTGGCGTAGCGCAATTCGCACCGATCATCGTCTCCCTCGGCCCACAGAAGCCCGGCTTCCGGCTGGTGAAAAACTCTCTTCCCGCTAAGCTTTGTGACTGCTGACCTTCGGAGTCGATCAGTCCACCTTATACTCATAGCGTCTTGGCTCTGACTGCCGTCCAACGCTCCCCGCCAGATCTGTCCGCCGAAGGCCGGGTTATCGTCCACGATCCCAACCAGCACCCCACACTCCGCTGCCCGCACCGCCGCTGCGATGCCCGCCGGGCCTCCTCCGATCACCAATACGTCGAAGCGCAGCTGCGAATCCCTACTCATCGGTATTCACTTTCATGCCCGGTTCACACCGGATCTGGCAACTTCGACGATGCGGCACGCCATTGATCGACACGCGGCACTCGTAACAAATCCCCATCCCGCACAACGGCCCGCGTGATTCGCCGGTCACCGAAGTTCGGCACGCCTGCCCGGCGAGCGCCACCGCCACCGCCACCGTAGTCCCCGCCAGGACATTCACAGGCGAACCGTTCACACTCAACGTCACCGGATTCGACATCGAACTAGGCATGCACAGATTCCTTCCCGGCTCGCGACGGCAAGTACGGTTCAATCGGAATCTCTGGCTTTGTGTCCGTAATCTGATCCGCCAGAATTTTTGCAGTGGCCAGCGACGTCGTGATTCCCAGCCCTTCATGTCCAGTTGCCAGGAGCACAGACTTGTCTGCCGGCCAAGGACCAATCAGGGGCAACTTATCGGGCGTGGCCGCGCGGAATCCCGTCCACGAGCGTACCGCCGACAAAGCGCCCAGGCTCGGCATGTATTCCTGAGCGCGTTGCAGCATGCGCGTCAGGACGCGCTGGTCAACCTCCATGTGCTCCGCCCCATATTGACGAGAGGAGCCAATCAGAACCTGCCCAGTCCGTCGGGGTTGCACGTTAAACGCAACGGAATCGCTCGCGACCGAATGCGCACTCTTCAAGTACCCGAGTTCCACTAACTGGTGCTGGAGAAATCCGGGATAACGATCGGTGATCACAAGGTGTCCCTTGCGCTTCTTGATCTCAACGCCGCTGGTCAGTTCCGATGACCAGGCTCCGACCGCATTCACAATGATCTCGCCACGAATCTCACCACCATCCGACAGTTGCACCCGCCCTTGCCCCATTTGCACGACGGAAGCACCCAGCTGAAGCTCCGCCCCGTGTTTCAGCGCGCGCCCGATCAGAAAGCGGGCCGCACACGGCGGATACAGCACCCCATCCTCCGGTACAAGAAGTCCGCCTGCCAGGCCATTGCGCAGGTTGGGTTCGAGGCGCTCCAACGCTTGCGGGTCGACCACGGTCGTAGGAACTCCGCGCCGAGAGTAGTAGTCGTGCTTGCGTTGTACCTCGGCCATCTCTTCGTCGTCGGCCGCTACCCAGATCGTTCCACACGGTTCGTACTCAACATCAGCGGGCAATTCTGGCCGTAGCGCCTGCCAGAGTCGCTGCGAGTAGCGGGTCAGGGCAAACTGCGCCTCGGAATCGTCCATCACCACGATGTGCCCCATCCCCGCCGCCGTGGCGCCACTTCCCACCACGTCCCGATCCACGACCACGATGCGCATACCCCGCCGGGCAAATTCGTCCGCGCAAGCAGCGCCCACGATTCCGGCGCCAACGATGACAACGTCATAGGCTGCGGTGCTCATCCTGTCTCGACTCAGGCGCCTGGTCAGCGCGTCACGTGGAGCGTCTGCCAATTCGACGATTAGTGTAGACAATATCCTTTCCTGGTGCACTGCCTACCGCCGCACGCACAGACGGATCCGCCTGACCTCCCGCGCCCGTTGCGAGAGGGCAAGTGAAGTCTTTGACAAAGGCCGGTGAGTCCGTTTAATGTTCCGGTTGCGTAAACGTTTACGGAATCCTGTTTGGCCGGCTTGATTTTGCACGTTGAGGATTCTTGATTCCTCCCCCATGCTGCTGAAGACACTGCGCGAAGAGGTGCTGGAAGCGAACCTGGAACTGGTTCGCCGCGGCCTTGTGCTCTACACCTTCGGCAATGCGAGCGGAATCGATCGGCGCGAAAGTCTGGTCGCCATCAAGCCCAGTGGCGTTCCCTATGACGACCTCACGCTGGACCAAATCGTGATCTCCGATCTCTCGGGAAAGATCGTTGACGGAAACCTTCGGCCTTCCTCTGACCTCGCGACGCATCTGGAGTTGTACAAGGCCTTCCCGAACATCGGTGGGGTGGCGCACACGCATTCGGAATTTGCCACCGCTTGGGCTCAGGCGGAGACGCCGATTCCATGCTATGGAACCACGCACGCCGACTATTTTCACGGCCCGGTACCGGTCACGGAGCGGCTGCGTCCGCCCGAGATTGCCGGCGATTACGAACTGGAAACCGGCGCTGCCATCTGCCGAAAATTTTCCAAGCTCGATCCCAACGCGATTCCGGCGGTGCTGGTCGCTGGTCACGCTCCCTTTTGTTGGGGCGCGAACGTCGCCGAGGCCGCCCACCACGCCGTAATTCTGGAATACGTGGCGCGCATGGCGCTCCATACGCTGTCGATCAACGCTGAATCCCGGCCGTTGGCGCGCGAATTGCACGATAAGCATTTCCTGCGCAAGCACGGCCGCAACGCCTACTACGGACAGGTAAAAACGTAATGAATCTAGCCCTCGTGGTCTCAGGTTCGTCCAGCCTGGTTCACCTTCATCCGGTGGACATGGTCATCGTGGTTTTCTACTTTGCCCTGGTGCTGGCCATCGGCGTGTACCTCAAAGGACGGGCGAACACCGGCGAAGACTTCTTCATGGCGGGGCGGGAAATGACCGCATGGGTGGCCGGCCTGAGCTTTCTCTCGGCGAATCTGGGCGCGCTCGAATTGATGGGCTGGGCGGGTTCGGCCTATCAGTATGGCATTCTGGCGACGCACTGGTACTGGATCGGCGCCATCCCGGCGATGCTGTTCCTGGCGCTGGTGATGATGCCGTTTTATTACATCTCGAAGACGCACTCGGTGCCGGGATACCTGAAGCTGCGTTTCGGCGAACCCGCCCGTGCCCTATCCGCGATTTCGTTTGCCTTCATGACCGTGCTGATGAGCGGCGTCAACATGTTCGCCATGGCCAAGGTCATGCAAATCGTCTTGGGATGGGACATCAACTTCAGCATCTGGGTTTCGTCTCTCACGGTTGCGGTGTATGTGACATTGGGCGGATTGCGTTCGGCCATCTTTAATGAAGTGCTGCAGTTTTTTCTGATCTGGGCCGGAGCTCTGTTGATTCCGATTCTTGGGCTCTACGAGGCTGGGGGATGGGGCAACCTGAAGATTCTGATCGCGCAACGCGCGTCGGAACAATATGTCCACCTGTGGGCGGGTTTGGGCTCCTTCAGTACTAATCCCATGGGCATTCACTGGACCGGCATTGTCTTCGGACTCGGAGCCGTGATTTCCATGGGCTACTGGACTACGGATTTTCTCGTCGTGCAGCGCATTCTGGCGGCAAAAGATATTCGCAGCGCCGAGATGGCGCCAATCATCGGCGCAGGATTCAAGATGCTGGTGCCGATCATCGTGATTCTCCCGGGCCTGCTTGGTCTGGGCCTGCTCCCGATGAAACTGGTTCCGGAGTCAGTCGCGACGGTAACTCACGGCTACAGCTACAACGACGTTCTCCCGCTCATGCTGGCCCGTTATTGCGGGCCAGGACTGCTGGGACTTGGCGTTACAGCGCTGATTGCCGGCTTCATGTCGGGAATGGCCGGGAATGTCAGCGCCTTCACGACCGTCTGGACCTATGACATTTACCGTCCGCTGATCAACAGCAAGGGCAGCGATCATCACTATGTGAACATGGGACGCTGGACCACGATCATCGGCGTCCTGATCAGCGTAGGCACCGCGTACCTCGTCATGCGTTCGGCCAGCATCATGGACTACGTGCAGGCCCTTTTCAGCTTCTTCATTGCTCCGCTGTTTGGCACGGTGGTGCTTGGCATGCTGTGGAAGCGTGCGACCGGTGCCGGCGGATTTTGGGGACTGCTTTGCGGCACGCTTTGCTCGGTCAGCATGTGGACCTGGGTGAAGATCGATCCGAGTGCCCTGCGCTATGTTGCGCTCTCACCCGATGCCAAGGCGCTGGCGCAAGACATGTATCAGGCATTGTGGTCATTTCTGGTGTGCGTGATTGTAACCGTCGTGGTGAGTCTGGCCGGCAAACCGCTCCCGGACAGTGCGCTGGCGGGCCTGGTCTATGGGGAGACGAAGATCCCATCAGTGGGGGACGTCCCCCTGTATAAAAAGCCGCTGTTCTGGGCGGCGATCGTTGGGATTATATTCGTCGTGCTGAATATCATTTTCTGGTAGGCGAGGAACCTATGACAACAGGCAAGTCGGCCTCTATCTGGTTTTTCATCGGCATTTCGCTGCTGATCAATGGCGTTCTGATTTTCGGCGCTGGATTGTATGAATACGCAAATCCGCCGGCACCGGAGCTTCAGGTCGTGCTGTTTCGGCTGCATGCGAGCGTGTGGTGGGGTGGGCTGTTGACTCTGCTGGGTGGTTTTTACACGTGGCAGTACGCGCCCTCGCGGGCTCGCGAATAAGGGATTTGGATTCACGGGAGAGATTTATGTCCGGCAAGAAAATGACGATGGGCGTCATCATCGGGAACCGCGGATTCTTTCCCGATCAGTTGGCGAAATCAGGGCGCGAAGAGATGATCCAAGCGCTCGCGAAGGCCGGCATGGATTGCGTGGTGCTCGGCCCTGAAGACAGTAAGCACGGCGCGGTCGAGACTCACGAGGAAGCCAAGCGGTGTGCGGCGCTGTTCCAGAAGAATCGGGAAAAGATCGATGGGGTCATCGTGTCGCTGCCCAACTTCGGCGACGAGCGCGCGATCGCCGACACCATGCGCCTGGCAAGGCTGGATGTTCCAGTGCTGGTGCAGGCGACTCCGGACGACGCTGCCAAGATGACGATCCTGCACCGGCGCGACAGTTTTTGCGGCAAGATGTCGGCTTGCAACAACCTGCGGCAGTACGGCATTCCCTATTCGCTGACAAAACTGCATACCGTCAGTCCGGACTCGGAGGATTTTCGGAACGATCTCGCGTGGTTTGCGGCGGTGTGCCGCGTAGCGAACGGGATGCGCAACCTCCGCGTGGGTAGTATCGGTGCCCGGCCGACCGCGTTCAATACCGTGCGCTACAGCGAGAAACTGCTGGAGGCTCATGGCATCTCCACCGAGACGCTTGACCTGTCAGAGGTTTTCGGACGCATTGCAAAACTGAAAGATGATCACGTCGGCGTGCAAGGCAAACTCGCCGACATTCGCAAGTATGTCACCACGAGCGGTGTCCCCGATGGAGCCCTGCTCAAGATGGCGAAGCTCGGCTATGTGATCGACGACTGGATGAAGCAAACTGATGTCAAGATCAGCGCCGTGCAGTGCTGGACGTCGATGGAAGAATACTTTGGCGTCGTCCCCTGCACCATCATGAGCATGATGAGCAACAACCTTATCCCCGCGGCGTGCGAGGTGGATGTGTGTGGCACGCTGAGCATGCACGCTCTGGCACTGGCATCCGAGACACCGAGCGCGCTGCTCGACTGGAATAACAACTACGGCGACGATCCCGACAAGGCTGTCTGTTTCCATTGCAGCAATCTGCCCAAGCATTTCTTCCAGGATGTGCGCATGGATTTCCAGGAGATCATCGCCGGGACAGTTGGCAAGGACAACACGTTCGGCACAGTCGTGGGTCGCGTCAAGCCCGGTGCGATGAGCTTTGCCCGCTTCTCGACCGATGACACTGCTGGGGTGATCCGCGGCTATGTGGGCGAAGGCTCGTTTACCAGCGATTCCTTGAATACGTTTGGCGGGGTGGGCGTGGTGCAGATTGCCGAGCTGCAGAAGTTGCTGCATTACATCTGCGAAAACGGGTTTGAGCATCACGTGGCTGCGAACTTCTCGACCACGGCCGCAGCTGTGCATGAGGCGGCAGTGCGGTACCTGGGATGGCAGATGCACTGGCACGGGAACTAGGCCGTTAGGAGAGACGACACCCTCATGGCCATCGTGGCGGGAGTAGACTTCGGCACCCTCAGCGTGCGGGTTTCTATCGTCGAAAGCGAGCGCGGGCTGCTGGCCTCCGCGATCTCTGAATATCCTCTGCATCGCAAGCGCGAAGATCCTGACTTCGCAACGCAATCCCACGAAGACCACATGCTCGCTCTTGCCGACGCCACCCGCCAGGCCCTGAGGTCAGCCGGAACCGCGGGCGATCAAGTGCAGTCGATCGCGCTCGATACCACCGGTTCCAGCGTGATTCCGGTGGGCGAAGGCCTGGTCCCCCTCGACGATTACTACCTTTGGTGTGATCACCGGGCAAAGCAAGAAGCGGCGCAGATTACCGAACTGGCGCGGCGGGAGAAGTTGGAAGCCATCGAGTGGTGCGGCGGCGTGTACTCGTCGGAGTGGGGCTTCGCGAAGCTGTTGCATTGGCTGCGGCACAATCCTGATCGGCGCGGGAGGTTCGTGAGTGCATTTGAGCACTGCGATATGGTCGCGGCGACGCTCTGTGGTGTCACGGATGCCAGGCGCGTGAAACGCAGCGTCTGCGCGATGGGGCACAAGTGGATGTGGAATGCCGCTCGGGGCGGGCTTCCCCCGGAGAGTTTTCTGGCGAAGGTAGATCCTCTGCTCGCGGGAGTGCGTGCCAAACTCGAAGGCGATTACGCGACCTCCGACAAGATCGCTGGAACGCTGGCGCCAAGTTGGGCGGACAAGCTTGGGCTGCGCGCGGGCATTCCGATCCCGGTGGGCGCCTTTGACGCGCACTGGGACGCGATCGGCGCGGGCGCAAAGGAAGGCGACGTGGTCAACGTGGTGGGCACGTCGACCTGCATCATCGCGTACTCACCCAAGTCGCAGTTGATTCCGGGCGTGTGCGGCGTCGTGCCCGGGAGCGTGCACCCCCAGTTCACGGGCATCGAGGCGGGTCTATCCGCGACGGGAGACATTTTCAGCTCGATCGCCCGTCGGGCGAACACATCCGTTGACGAGTTGAGTAAGGGACTATCGAGCTACCGCGCTGGGCAGACGGGACTGCTTCGCATGACCTGGGACAACGGGGACCGCACCGTGCTGGTGAATCCGAATCTGGGAGGAATGACACTGGGATGGAACCTGCTGCACACGGCGCAGGACGAACTGTTTGCGGCCATTGAGGGAACCGCGTTTCATACCCGGGTGATTCTCGATCGCATGAGCGAGTATGGCGCGCCCACCGAGCGGGTCATCAATGGCGGAGGAATTCCACAGAGCAACCCGGTGCTGAACCAGGTGTATGCGAACGTGTTAGGGCGCCCAGTATTGGTCCCCAGCGGCAAGGTGACGGGCATTGGCTCCGCGATTTTCGCGTTCCTGGCGGCCGGAGTCTTCAGAACCATTGAAGAAGCGCAGAGCAAGATCTGTCCCCCCCACGCGGTCTTCGAGCCGCAAAGGGAGACGCAGGACGTATATCGAGAACTCTACGAACTCTACCGCAAGATTTATTTCGAGTTTGGCAGACCCGTCGAGGGATCAGCATTCGGGCATGTGCTGCCGAAGCTGATCCAGATCGCCCGCGGGTGATCGGCCGCGCGGAGGTGCCGACCTTCCTGCGCGAACGTCGGGCCATAAATCCAACCCGTCATCCTGACCGAGTGAATGACCTATGCACTCGCACGGTCAAATACACGGGTCCTTCGCTTCGCCCAGGATGACAGTCGCAATTAAGTCGCGAATTGCCGGCTAGCCGCCAGCGATGGCACCAACAATCAGGAAAGGTTCCTTCCCCGAAGCCACCGCGTCAGGCAGCGGCGAATCCGGTGGTTCGTGTGAGAGGTCTTCCTCGCAGGCAAAGAAGCGCAGGAACGCTCTCCGCTGCTGCGTGCCGTGGTCGCGAATCGTTCCGCGCAGCATCGGATAACGAACCTCGAGCGCGTCGAGGATGGAACGCTGCGTTACCTGTCCCTCGACTTCGAGTTGGACCTCGCGGCCGACGTGCGCCAGCGTCCGAAGATGTTGCGGAAGCTCAACGCGAATCGTTACTGCCATCTCAAGAGCACCTTCATTTCACGTACGTCTCTTGCATATAGAGCTCTTTCCATTCGTTCCCGTCGCGAATCCAGACCTCTCCGAAGACGCTCTTTGCCTTTGAGATTTCGCCACCGGACTTGCCCTCATACTGCGCAATGTAGGTAACCAACGCTGCATCGGGTCCGATCGATTTTACGGTGAAATCACTGAGCGTGTAGCGGATGAGTTCGAAGTCATCCACGGCGTTGACTTCCGTCTTCTTGTCACCGAAAGCGCTGAGGCCCTCCTCGAACTGGCGGAACCCGCCATCCAGCATGTCCGAAAGAGTCGCTTTGTCTTTGTTTTTGAAAGCCTCCCAGAGCTTTCGTTCACGCGCTTCGAGTTGAGCAGGCGCAGTCTCAAGCTTGGCTGCCTGCTGCTTCTCCTGCGCCGTTTCCGCACTTGCCATCGACAACAACAAGGCAACTGCAAGCAATGCTCTTTTCATTTCTTCTCTCCAGGGACAAATCTCAGCGACGCCATCACCTTACGCGAGCGTCTGCACTTCCACCGATAGCACCGCTGGCAAATCGCGGACAATTGGATTCCAGCTGTTTCCAGCATCGGCCGAGCAATACACTTGTCCGCCTGAAGTGCCGAAATAGATGCCGCACTTATCGAGCGTGTCCACGGCCATTGCGTCGCGCAGAACGTTGACGTAGCAGTTCTCTTGCGGCAGGCCTTTGGTGAGCGCTTCCCATTCGTTGCCGCCGGTGCGGCTGCGATAGACGCGCAACTTGCCGTCCATCACGTAGTGCTCGCCATCGCTCTTGATGGGGATGACGTAAACGGTCTCCGGTTCGTGCGAATGGATATCGATGACGAAGCCGAAATCAGTCGGGAGATCGCCGCTGATCTTCGTCCACTGATCACCGGCGTCGTCCGAGCGCATAACGTCCCAGTGCTTCTGCATGAAGAGCACTCCGGGGCGGGACGGGTTCATTGCGATGTGGTGCACGCAGTGCCCGATCTCCGCTGTCGGGTTGGGAATGTATTTCGAGTACAGTCCTTTATTGATCGGCTTCCAGGTCTTGCCGCCGTCGTCGGTGCGGAAAGCGCCGGCAGCGGAGATCGCAATGTAGATCCGATCTGGATTGCTGGGGTCGAGAATGATGGTGTGCAGGCACATGCCTCCGGCGCCGGGCTGCCACTTGGGGCCGGTGCCGTGGCCGCGCAGGCCCGGGAGTTCGTGCCAGTTCTTGCCGCCATCGGTGGAACGAAATATGGCCGCGTCTTCGACTCCGGCATAGACCGTGTTGGGATCGGTAAGCGACGGTTCGAGATGCCAGACCCGCTTGAATTCCCAGGGATGCTGCGTGCCGTCATACCACTGATGAGTGGTCAGAGGCGCGGCGGCTGCATCGTAGACGAATTTATTGCTCTCGGCCTTCGGCATCCCGCCCGGAGCAGCCGCTTCGCCGGGCGGCGTTCCGGGTTGGTGCCAGGTTTTGCCTCCATCGTCGGAGCGTTGAATGATTTGTCCGAACCAGCCGCTGGTCTGCGAGGCGTAAATGCGATTCGGATCGGCAGGTGAGCCCTTGAGGTGATACAGTTCCCAGCCAGCAAAGTGCGGACCGCTAACTTCCCAGTTTTGGCGCTTGCCGTCTGCGGTGAGAATGAAGGCACCTTTGCGCGTGCCTACCAAGACCCTTACTTTGCTCATGCCAGACATCCCTCCTAAGGCACAACAGACACCGATTTTATCTGAGGGGATAATGAGGGAGTCAACTGGGCGTGTTCCAAAAGGACCTGTGCCCCTGGAGCGGGAACTCGCGACTTGATTTCTGCTCGCACCGGACACTTTCCGCTCCGAGCCTTCACATTCCGCCGCTCCGCGGTTGCGGTTGAGCGGAAGAACTTGTGCGGGCATAAACCCGCACATAATCCACCAGCATGGTTTGCGGGAAGACGGTCGAGGCGTCCGGACTCCCGGGCCAAGGGCCGCCCACCGCGACGTTGAGCAGCAGGTAGAAAGGATGGTCGTAAACCCACTTCGCTCCCTTGGGCAGGTCGTCGGGAGTGCGGGTTTCGTAAAGGTGCTCGTCCACGTAGAAACGGATCTCGTTTGGTTCCCACTCTACCGCGAAGATGTGAAAGTCGTCGGCAAAGCGCAGGTCGCTGGGTAGGGCGTAGGGAGCGCCGATGCCGTTCGCGCCGGAATATCCCGGTCCGTGAATCGTGCCGTGCACCAGTTCGGGCTCTTTGCCAATGTTTTCCATGATGTCGATCTCGCCGCAGGCAGGCCAGCCGGGTTTGTTGGTGTCGTCGCCCAGCATCCAGAAGGCGGGCCAGATTCCCTGTCCGCGCGGGATCTTGATGCGCGCTTCAAAACGCCCATACGCTTGCGAAAACTTGCCTTGAGACTTCAGGCGCGCGGAGGTGTAGTTCCTGATGACGCCGTCAGGGCCAGTGTATTTCTCCTGCAGCACCTTGACGACTAGGTTGCCTTCCTGTTGTGACGCGTTGTCGAGACGGCTGGTGTAGTACTCAAGTTCATCGTTGCCCCAGCCTCCTCCGCCGGTTTCGGTGACCCATTTGGATGCGTCGACGGCGGAGACATTGGGGGTGTTGAACTCATCGCTCCACACCAGCTTCCACGCCGGAGCAGCGGCCCGCGAAGCTTGCGCAAGGCTACACGTGCTGGCCAACAGAATTATTGCCAACACAGTAAGGCCCTGCCATTTGGAATTCATGGATGCACCGTAAAAGCGTTGATGCTTCGCACTATACTCACAACGAACCCATTCGTGCCAGGAGAAGCCCGTGTCGAACGAACAGACGAGACGCACGTTCCTGAAATTATCTGCCGTAGGATTGACTGCGACCGCAACCGCCGACCTGGCCTCCGCCTTGACACCGGCCGCGCCGCAAGGGGACATCGCGGTTCGGGTAACGAGTGGCACCCTCCGCTATGCCTCAGCGCCGGCTCTATCGTGGCGAAGCGGCGGCGGCACCGAGAACGACATCATCGCCCTCGATCCCGGCAAGAAGTTCCAGGAGATGCTCGGGTTCGGCGCGGCCTTCACCGACGCTGCCTGCTACATGTTCAATCAACTTCCAGCCTCGGCGCGCGACGAACTGTTTCATGATTTGTTTCATCCCTCGGAGATGGGTCTCAACGTCTGCCGTACTTGCATCGGATCGAGCGACTATTCCACCGAAGTCTTCAGCTATGACGAGGGCGAGCCCGATCCCGAGATGAAGAGATTTTCGATTGCCCACGACCAGGCTTATGTGTTGCCCATGCTGCGCCAGGCACGGAAGGCGAATCCAGACTTATTTCTGTTCTCGTCGCCGTGGAGTCCTCCGGGATGGATGAAGGCCGGAGGCTCGATGCTGGGCGGTTCCATGGGGCAGCGCTACTTCGGCCCATATGCGGAGTACTTTGTGAAGTTCCTCGAGGCCTATGCCGCCGAAGGAGTACCCGTTCAGGCGGTGACGGTCCAGAACGAAGTGGACACCGACCAGGATGGCAGAATGCCGGCATGCTTGTGGGGGCAGGAATACGAGATCGGATTCGTCAAGAATCATCTGGGCCCAGCGCTTCAGAAGAATGGCCTCTCCACCAAGATCTGGATTCTCGACCACAACTACAACCTGTGGGGCCGAGCGATCTGTGAACTGGATGACGAGGACCTGCGTAAGTATTGCAATGCGGTTGCGTTTCACGGATACGTGGGCACGGCCGAACTGATGGACAAGGTGCACGAGGCGCATCCCGAGGCGCAACTGTATTGGACCGAAGGCGGGCCAGACTACACGTCTCCGGACTATGCGACCGACTGGGCCAAATGGGGGCAGACGTTTACGCAGGCAATTCGGCACTGGTGCCAGGCTCTGAGCGGTTGGAATTTGGCGCTTGATGAAAAGGGACGGCCCAATATCGGGCCGTTCCCGTGTGGCGGGGTTGTGACCATCCATTCGCAAACGAAAGAGATCACCCGCAGCGGCCAGTATTGGGCGTTTGCGCATTTCTCACGCACCGTGAGGAGAGGAGCCAAGAGGTTTGCGTCCACCAGCAGGCTGACGGGGGTTGACCAGGTTGGCTTCGAGAATCCAGACGGGCAGAAAGTGCTGGTCGTGACGAACTCCGGACCGGCGAAAACCGCGACCTTGAAACAGGCAGACAAGACCGCCGAGCTTGCCTTGGCTTCAGATTCCATGACTACGTTGTCGTGGAAGTAAGCCCATCATTGTTCCCTCTTTTTCGGGTAGGCGGAAAAGTAAACTTGCATATCCTTGTGACCTGTTGCGGCGTATGCTGAGATCAGCTTGCCGAGTGAAAGAATTACATTCTCCGCTCTGCCCGGGCAGTGCGCCACTCCGCTGAAAAAAAAGAACTTAGGTTTTGGCATGTGCTGTGCAACCCTTTTCCCGCTCCCGTCCTCAGAAGGAGGCAATCTGCTTCGCCGACGAAGCAACGGACGTACGGGTATGCGTCCTCGAGTCGGTAAGAGTGTCTGAGGGCTCGCCTCCTCAGCTAGTGGTTAGGCAACGCAAAGCTGTGTCGGTTGTTCCCGGGGTGTTTTGGGGTGAGACCGCCCGCTGAATTGTGGGTTTCGGAGGACGCGTCATGCGATTGCTCAGCGCTCGACTCATCATTTCTCTCATTATTGGTGTCACACTGGTTTCGCTCTGCACTTCGTATTATCAGGTGCTAATGCTGAACCGGGGGCTGCAGAAAGACTTGCAGCATCGCGCCGAGGTATTGGGAGAGAGCCTGGCCAGGAATGTAGAGCGTGATCTGGATCGGGACGCCCAACACGCCCTGCAGCGAACGGTCCAGCAATTCGCCAACCGGGAACATTTGGCGGGATTGGCAGTGTACGATCCGCAGGGCCATCCGATTGCCGTCACCACCAGCATTGAGCCGCTGATGGCGAGCGCGCCCTCGATCGTACTACAGGCGCTCAGGGAGAATCAGGATACGAATGCCTTTCTCCGAATGGGAAGCGCTTCGATCCACATTCATGCATTACCCCTGCACCGGGGAGATGAACTCATCGGCATTCTGGCGATCGTTCACGACTCCGGGTATATCCGGGGGGAGAGCTTGCGGATCTGGCGCGAGACCTTCCTGAGTGCCATGGCCCACGTCGTTCTCATTGTCCTCATCACCTTGCTGATTGTGCGCTGGAGCATTGCGGGACCGATCGCGCGGACAGCCCACTGGATGAAGGCCCTGCGCACGGGCCGAGGTGTGGTACGGATCAAGGTCCCGGATTTGGAAATGTTTCGCCCCCTGGCGCGGGAAGTCGCGACGTTTGCGGAAAGCCTGAACACCGCCCGCTCAGCGGCCGAGCTGGAAGCTCGTCTTCGTGAGACCGGCGAGTCCGTTTGGACGGCCGACCGGCTTGCGGTGCACGTTCGCGCCCGCTTGCAAGATGGAAGGCTTTTCGTAGTCTCCAACCGCGAGCCGTATTTGCACGTCCGGCGTGGCAAGTCGATCGCGGTCAACGTGCCGGCTAGCGGCCTGGTTACCGCGATCGAGCCCGTGCTTTGTGCCTGCGATGGCACCTGGGTGGCGCATGGATCGGGCGACGCCGATCTGGAAACGGTGGACGGGCATGACCGCTTGCTGGTTCCGCCCGATGATCCGCGGTATGTTCTGCGGCGCGTCTGGCTTACGAAGGAAGAAGAGGAAGGTTATTACTACGGGTTTGCCAATGAAGGCCTCTGGCCTCTGTGCCACATCGCGCACACCCGCCCGCTGTTCCGCGCCAGCGACTGGCAGCATTATCAGGAAGTGAACCAAAAATTCGCCGATGCGCTGTTGGAAGAGATGGAGAACGTCAGCCGGCCGGTGGTGTTGGTGCAGGACTATCATTTTGCGCTGCTCCCGCGACTGATCAAGCAGCGCAGGCCCGATGCCCGGGTGGCCATCTTCTGGCATATTCCGTGGCCGAATCCGGAGGCGTTCGGGATCTGCCCCTGGCAGCGCGAACTGGTGGATGGCCTGCTGGGCGCCGACCTCATTGGTTTTCACATTCAGGCGCATTGCACCAACTTCCTGCAGACGGTCGACCGGATTGTGGAGTCACGCATCGACTGGGAGCATTTCTCCGTACAGCGCCTGGACCATCCCACCTCCGTGCGGCCTTTCCCCATCAGCGTGGCATCGGCAGAGGTAGGCGATCCCCCGCACGAATCGGCTTACGAGGAAAGAGCCTCACTGTTGAAGAGCCTGGGTGTGGAAGCCGTCCTGATGGGGATCGGCGTTGACCGCATGGATTATACGAAGGGAATTCTGGAACGCTTTCTGGCGGTCGAGCGCTTTCTGGAAAAGTATCCGCGCTACCAGGGAGTGTTTACCTTTGTGCAGATCGGCGCGCCCACGCGCACGCACATTAAGCGTTATCACGACCTGCAGGCGGAAGTGGAGACCGAAGCCGACCGCATCAACTGGAGATTCCAGGCGGACCAGTGGAAGCCGATTGTCCTGTTGAACCGGCAGCACAGTCACGCCGAGATCGCTCCGTATTACCGCGCCGCCGATTTGTGCCTGGTGACCTCGTTGCACGATGGCATGAACCTGGTGGCGAAGGAATTCGTGGCGACCCGGCACGACGAACGGGGGGTGCTGATTCTCAGTTGCTTCACCGGGGCCGCCAGAGAGTTGCGCGACGCCCTTCAGGTCAATCCCTACGACATTGATCAGACTGCGGAGGCGATCCGAGCCGCCCTCGAAATGCAACCCGAAGAAAAACAGGCCCGCATGCAACAGATGCGCAAGCTGGTGCGCGAACACAACGTATATCGCTGGGCCGGGAGCCTGATTGGAGAACTGTGCGAAGTACGCCTGGACAGTGCGGAGGGAGGCAGCAACAAATTCCGCGCAGGCGCTTCTGTGGGATAGGGGACGGAACACAACACGAGGATGAACTACTAGAGCGTTTGTCTGAGTGGCCGGGCTAGACGGAGGCAACCCCCCTGGCCCTGGCGCCACCTAAAGACACAATGCCTATTGCTGGCGAGCACTCCGTGCACAAGCCGGACAAGCCGTTTTACTTCAACACATCGGAGCACCTGCTGCGAATTGGCAGGCAGAAGGCCACCACCCTCTCCGAGCTGTGGCAGGCGCTCGAGACCTGTCCCGATGATTCGATCTTCCAGCACACGTTCCGGACGTTGCAGGAGCATCATTTTATCCAGCAAGGATTCTCCAACGACTTCGCTCACTGGAGTCTTTCTGCGTGCAACGAGCCGGTTCTGGCCGAACAGCTGGCCAGCGTGGACGTGCGGGAATTCACCGCGATCGAAGGTCTGCGCCGCCGGATGGTCGGAATCGTGGATGAGTTTCTGCAGCAACATCCCCGGTCGGGTTCCAAGCTGGCGCACGAGCCATTTTATTTTTGTGCTGCCTCGATTGTGGTGCTGCCCACACCGTTCGCACCCGACTCACTGCCGGGGTTTCTCGGGGGGCTGAAGCAGGTCAGCGTGCATTCGATTCACCATCATTTCATTGAAGCGCGGCTGCGTTTGCATCTTATGTCGAACGATTTTTCCCAGTGGCTGGAAGAAGAAGCGGGTCTGTCCCAGGCGGCCGAATCGATTGAGCGTATCGACATCTATACCAACACGATGGAAGGCGTACGCCAGCAGATCGCCACTATCGTCGAACAGGCTTTGAACTAGAACAGCCGAGAAGAATGAAGGCACAGTCAGAAGATCAGCGCGCCACCCACGCAAGTTCCAGCACCGGCCTGCGGGCTGGAGCCGACCCTTCCGAAACCGGGGTGGAGATCGAAACGCCGGAGCCATTGCCCACAGGGCCAGCTCGCGGAAACGGCAAGCCCCTGCCAGCCAGTGTTCTGACACCCCCGGCGCCCGCTCCGCCGCCTCATCTGGACGACTACCGGAACATCATAGGCCAGGCACACGTGGATGCTTTGCGCTTTTTGGCCCGCGATCTGAAAGGGAAGTCGATCAAGATGGTCAACTCCACGGCGGTGGGCGGCGGTGTGGCCGAGATGTTGAATCGTCTGGTGCCGCTGCTCTCCGAGTTGGAAGTGCCCACGCGCTGGGATGTCATAACCGGCGGGAACGACTTCTTTGAGGTCACCAAAGCGTTTCACAATGCGCTTCACGGCAGCAGTTACGAACTCACCAAGGCCGCGCAAGAGATATTTCTGATGTACAACGAGCAGAATCGGGAACGCCTGCAGTTCGGCGAGGAGATGGTAGTCATTCACGACCCGCAGCCGTTAGGCCTGATTCGCTCGCGCGACAAAACGCCTGCCAGTTGGGTCTGGCGGTGTCATATTGACTTATCGAATCCCGACACGCGGGTGTGGGAATTCCTGCGGCCCTTCGTGGAACAGTACGACGCGGCCATTTTTTCTTCACAGCCTTTCGCGAAGCAGCTGCCCATTCCACAATTTCTCTTTTACCCCTGCATCGATCCGCTCTCAGAGAAGAATAAAGAACTGCCCGACGCACTGGTACAAAAGATATGTGATGAATTTGGAATCGACCGCTCTCGTCCCATTGTGACCCAGGTTTCGCGATTCGATCGCCTGAAGGATCCCGTCGGAGTGGTGCGCGCCTACAAGCTCGCGAAGAAATATGTGGACTGCCAGCTGGTTCTGGCCGGTGGCGGCGCATCCGATGATCCCGAAGGAGCGGCGGTGTTGCAGGAAGTGAAGGAGGCTGCCGGGAACGACCCCGACATTATCATTCTTGATCTTCCGCCATGGTGCGCTTTGGAAATCAACGCGATCCAGAGGGCTTCGACGATCGTGGTGCAAAAATCCCTCAAAGAAGGATTCGGCCTGACCGTTACCGAGGCGCTGTGGAAGGGAAAGCCCACGATCGCCGGCGCCGTGGGAGGCATTCCCAACCAGATCATTCACAAACTCACGGGTCTTCTGGTTCACACGGTGGAAGGATGTGCGTTTCAGATTCGCTACCTGCTGACGCACCCCGACTTCGCGAAGCGCATCGGTACCAGCGGCCGCGAGCACGCCAAAGAGAATTTCCTGATGACCACCAACGTAAAACGGTGGCTCCTGCTTTTCCGAATCCTGGAGGAGGCGAAATCGCGTCGCGGAACTCCACGCTGAAAAAGTAGCGCGCACATCTTGCCGGCTGTCGCGAGGGCATCCGGCCCTCGCATATGGGGCGGAGCAAACTTACGCGCGTTCGCGAGCGTCCGCATCCACTCCCAGGCGTGCGGCCACGTATGCATTCGGAAGGTTGGGAGTGATCTCCATCCTGCGACGAACCGTTCCCTTCTCAATCTGACGCAGGAGTGCTTCCACTTTGGACTTGCCCAATTCTGACAGCCATGTCCGCGCACACTCCTCCAGTGGTTCGTGAAGAGTCAGGTATTGAAGGTCCACGGAAGCGACTGGCAATTCCAGTTCACTGGGCAGCGCGGCATCGATTGCGATGACACCCTCAATTCCACGCTGGCTCAGTTGGACGGAAATATTGTGCCAGTCCGAATGGCAATCAAAAGTTCCCAGAGCGAGCAGGTAGCCTCTGCGCTGCAACTCGTGTTGCACGCCGGCCACAACCCGCGCCACCGCGGCCTGCCCGATATCCGGGGTGATAACAGCAACCAGACGCGTTCGCTGGGTCCGCAGCGACCGAGCCCACAAGTTGGGGCGGTAATTCAGTTCCGCGGCTGCGCGAAATATCCGATCTTTTGTCCTCTGCGGGATCGCACGGGACGCTGGCGTATTGTTGAGTACGGCAGAAATCGAACAGGGAGCGAGTCCCACTCGTTCGGCCACCGTGCGCAGGCTAACAACGGTCTTCATGACAAAATCTCCCTCTGCTGTTTTGTTCAGGATTCGCCGTCCCGCCCCGACCTTTTTCGGTCGCGGGTGCGGGCCTTCATTTAGACGGCGAGGTCGACAAAAGGAAACCCATTCGTGGGGAGGTAACCAAACCGCTAAAGCTTGGATGCCCTCTGCGACGTTGCAGAAGGTGCGAAACTACTTTGAAGCAGGTCGGGCTGGAGAGTCCAACGCAAAAAATCCATTGTAAAGATTAGTGCGGCCACGCCAGCAACCCTGCTGGGCATGTAGGCATTGGCCATCGTAAGTCATGGTCACGGACGTTATCCCTGAACGGAGCGATTTTTCAGGCGAACTGAAGAATCTCGCCCGTAGACAGGCGGAGTTCACCGCAGGTGCGCTATCCTGAAAACATGGCCAGCCACCTGGTATCCGGCGACCAAAAGTTGATCCAGATCGTGGACGCCGCCTTGGCCGACGTAACCCGTCGTAGCGGAAAGTGGCTGGTGTGCCGCCCGGGATGTACGCAGTGCTGCGTCGGCGCATTTACCATCAATCAACTCGACGCCTTCCGGTTGCGGCGCGGGCTTGCCGACCTTGAAAAACGTGCCCCGGAGCGCGCCGCAGCAGTGCGCCAACGGGCGCGCGACGCCGTTGCCCGTCTGTCGTCAGAATTTCCGGGGGATCCCGTCAGCGGAGTGCTGGACGAAGGGGAAGACGCTGAGCAGCGGTTCGCCGAATTTGCCAACGATGAACCTTGCCCGGTGCTCGATCCGGAAACAGGGAACTGCGAACTGTATGAGTCGCGCCCCATGACCTGCCGCGTGTTTGGTCCTCCGGTACGCTCCGAGGACGGCCTGGGCGTATGCGAACTCTGTTTTCAGGGCGCGTCTGACAAGGAGATTTCTGCCTGCGAGATGAAGCCGGACCAGGACGACTTGGAATCGCGCCTGGTTGAGGAACTTGAGAAAACCACGGGTGCTCGCGGAACTACGATCCTCGCCTTCTGTCTGGCGTCTTGACCGGATTCAAATCAGGCTTGCTGCTTCTTCTCAAGCTCTGCCCAACGTGCGTACAGTTCATCCACTTCGCTCTGGGCCATCTCCAGTTCCGCGTGCGCAGTCACCAGACGCGTGCTGTCGCTGGCAATGGCCGGGTCTTCGGCCGCGGCGCGCTTTTCTTCCAGGGTCCGTTCGGCGGTGGCGACACGGTCCTCGATGCCAGAATATTCGCGAGCTTCCAGGTAGGAGAGTTTCCTTTTCGACGGCGCCGCCGATTCCGCGCTCGCCGCACGCGCCGTGACCCGCACGCCGGTCTGCGCGGCTTCGACACGCTCTGCCTGCCAGGTCTCCCATTGCGAGTAGTCCGCGAAACGCTCGGCCCCACCCTGACCGTCCAGGCCAAGGACAATGGTCGAAACTCGATCAAGCATATAGCGATCGTGCGTCACCAACACCAGGGAGCCGCGAAACTCAAGCAAGCTCTCCTCCAGGATTTCAAGTGTCGGGATGTCGAGGTCATTGGTCGGCTCATCCAGCAAAAGCACGTCTGCGGGCTGAAGCATCAGCTGCGCGATCAGGACCCGGGCCCTCTCGCCACCGGAGAGACGTTCGACCGGCTGGTTGAGTTGCTCGCCCTTGAACAGAAATTTTGCCGCCCATGACGCCACGTGAACCACTCGATCCTGGTAAATGACCGAATCGCCCTCCGGCGCCAGGGCGCGGCGCAACGTCACCGTTGGATCGAGTTCGCGGCGCTGGTCGAAATACACGATGCGCAGCTTCTCCGCCCGACGAATTTCTCCCGTACTTGCGGCCACTTCTCCGCGCAGCAGGCGCAACAAAGTTGTCTTGCCGCTGCCGTTGGGACCGACCAGACCAACTCTGAGCCCGGCCGAGATGATGAAGTTCAATCCCTGGAACAGGCGTCGGTCTCCGATTTCATAGGCAACATTCTGCAGTTCGATCAGCCTCTTGGTCTTGCGGTCAGTGGCGGAGAAATCGATTTGCGTGGTGCCACTCCGGCTTCGCGTGTTCAGGTCCGCGAGTTCCTCCATCAACTCCCCGGCTTTGTCGATGCGCGCCTTCGATTTTCTGGTGCGCGCTTTGGCTCCGCGGCGCAGCCATTCGATCTCCGAATGCACCAGGTTTTCCAGGGCTTCCTGCCGCTTCGCTTGCGCGTGCAGGAATTCCTCTTTTTTCTCCAGGAAGGTGCTGTAGCGTCCCTTTACCCGGAGCAAGCCGTCGGGATAGACGCGGCTGAGTTCCGCCATCTCAGTGGCAACGTTTTCCAGAAAGTAGCGGTCGTGGCTGATGACTACGCAAGCGAAAGCGGATTGCTCGAGCACCTCTTCGAGCCACTCAATGCCCGCCAGGTCCAGATGATTGGTGGGTTCGTCCAGCAGCAGGATGTCTGGACCCTCGACGAGCGCTTGAACAATCGCCAGGCGCTTCTGCCATCCTCCGGAGAGCGCGTGCGCGTTCGCGTCCAGGTCCACGAAGCCCGCGCGTCCGAGCGTTTCGGCAAAGCGGGTGCCGCGTTCCGACTCGGGCGCCGCGGAGCCTTTCAATGCCGCCTCGACCACGGAGCGTACTGTGTCCCCGGGCCGGAATTCTGACTCCTGCTCCACATAACTCAGCCGGATTCGTTTGCGGACCGCGATTTCCCCGTCGTCCGTATCCTCGGTACCCGCGAGGATTCGCAGAAGTGTGGACTTGCCGGAGCCATTCGGGCCGATCAGACCGATGCGATCTCCCTCAGAAACGGTGAAGGAGACGTTCTGAAATAGGGGATCGGCTCCAAAAGCTTTCGAAATGCTGCGAACATTAATCAGCGGCGGCAACGATGTGCGTTCTCCTGAGGGTCTAACTTGAGATTATCAGGAAGCAGGATGGGCCGGTTGGTCGGTTGGACGCGCAATGCAGTCGCTCGGCTTCGCACTCGCGGGACAGCCGAAGCGGTTGTCGTCACAGGGGTTGCAGCACTGTGGAGGTGCCTGGAGGTGAAATACGCGAAGAACCGCGGCCTTTCACCAGGCTGGTTTGCCGTCTTTGAAGCGCAGCGTGAGCGTGTCGCCGCCTTTCACCACTTCGCGGGCCAGAGTCAGGTCCGCGCCATCCTGCTTGACCTTGGAGCCGGTGACCTCAAGCGCGTCAGCGGCCTTGAACTCCACGCCCATGTCGTCGAGAAATTTCTTGGGACAAAGAAAAACCTGTACTGCGTCCGAGCCACTCTTCATCACCAGGTACGCCATCGGTTTCCCGCCGGAAGGAGTTACCAGCTTCAACTCCTCTACCGTTCCCCGGAACGTTGTTTCCGTTGCTGGATCGTATTTGGGGGATGCTTGGGCAAAAGCAGAGGTGGTAAGACAGGTGATTGCAGCCAGCTTCAGCAGACTGTAGTAAATCGGCGCGGAGGTACTCATGGTCGGCCCTCCATTCCGCGAATGGTAGGCCTCCACTGAGGGAAAAGCAATGTGATTGTGACGGCCATCCCTTATGTGGCGGCGGTCCCGGACACGACGCTCGCATGGTTGGAACACGCGTCGGCAATCTGCTCTTATACTCGAATACTCGAGGGAGCCAGCTCGCGAATGAGATCAACCCGGTTCATTAGCGCAATGCGGTCGCTCACACTTGCGCTGACAGCCTTCCTCGGCGGGACTGCGCTCCTTCCGTTTGCCAACGCTGAGACGGGAGCCGAGGCCTGGCTACGGCACTCACCATGGAGTCCGCAAGCGGCCAAGGGCTACGAGCGATTGCCAGGCAAGATCGTGCGGCTTGGCGATTCGGTCGTGCTCGAGAGCGCGCAGCAGGAATTCTCCCGTGGTGTTGCGCAGATGTTAGGAAGGACGTTGCTCGTAGGTGCGGGCCCGTCTGCGGAGAACGCCATCGTTCTGGCAACGCTGACGCAGCTGCATGCGCTGGCCCCGGAGCTGCACCCGCTTCAAGTTCTCACCGCCGATGGTTATTGGCTGAAGAGTGCAAAGATTCACGGATCTGAATGCCTGGTGATCACCGCCGCCACCGACCGAGGCGTTCTTTATGCCGTGTTCGCGTTGTTGAGCAAGATCGCTCGCGGGGAGAGTCTTGCCGCCATCGATGAAGTGCAACAGCCCTATGCTCCCATCCGATGGGTCAACCAGTGGGATAACCTCGACGGTCGCATCGAGCGTGGATATGGCGGTCCCTCCATCTTCTTCGCGGACGGAAATGTCCGTAGTGATCTTACTCGGGCGGGAGAATACGCCCGTCTGCTGGCTTCCATCGGAATCAACGGCTGCACCATCAACAATGTGAACGCGGCCCCTGGCATTCTAGAAGACAGTTTCATCGCGCAAATCAGCCGCATCGCGGATGTGTTTCGTCCCTGGGGCGTTCAACTGTCTCTGTCCGTCGATCTGAGCAGTCCGAAAATCGTCGGCGGTCTCGACACGTTTGATCCGCTGGATCCGAGGGTTGCCGCGTGGTGGCGCCAGAAGGTCGATGAGATCTATCGGCACATCCCGGATTTCGGCGGCTTTGTCGTCAAAGCAGATTCCGAGGGCCGGCTCGGACCTTCCACCTACGGGCGAACCCCTGCCGATGCGGCCAACGCAATCGCGCGAGCCCTCAAGCCGCACGGTGGCGTGGTGTTCTATCGCGCTTTCGTCTACAACCACCACCTGGATTGGCGCGACTTGAAAAACGACCGGGCGAAGGCCGCTTACGACAATTTCCATCCCTTGGATGGTGCATTCGACGACAACGTCATCATTCAAATCAAGAACGGGCCGATTGATTTCCAGGTGCGGGAACCGGTTTCCCCGCTGTTCGCCGGCCTGCGCCGCACCAACGAAGCCATCGAGCTGCAAATCACGCAGGAATACACCGGACAGCAGCGCCACCTCTGCTTCCTCGTCCCCATGTGGAAAGAAGCGTTGGACTTCGATATGCACGTCGACAACAACGCGGCGCCCGTGAAAGATCTGGTTGCTGGCCGTGTTTTCCATCGGCCCATCGGCGGCTTCGTCGGCGTTGCTAATGTCGGAATGGACGCGAACTGGCTCGGAAGTCCGCTAGCGATGGCCAATCTCTACGGCTTCGGGCGTTTGGCATGGGATCCAGGCCTCAGCGCCGATCGGATTATCGACGACTGGACGCGACTCACTTTCGGCAGCGACCCGCTCGTGGTCAAAACCGTCAGCACGATGCAACTCGCTTCGTGGCAGGTTTATGAAAGTTACACCGGCCCGCTGGGCGCGGGAACGCTAACAAATATTCTTGGAAATCACTACGATCCGGGACCAGAATCCTCGGAAGAAAATGGCTGGGGACAATGGCACCGCGCCGATCATCAGGGAATCGGCATGGATCGCACGGCGGCGACGGGTACCGGATTCATCGGCCAATATCCGCCGGCAGTTCAAAGACTGTATGAGTCGCTCGCGGATTGTCCTGACAACCTCCTCCTGTTTTTCCACCATGTGCCCTATACCTACGTGCTGCATTCGGGAAAGACAGTCATCCAACACGTCTACGATTCCCACTATGACGGCTCCGAACGCGCCCGCGACTTTGTATCGCAATGGAAGACGCTTGAAGGCCATATAGACAAAGAGCGTTACCATGACATGATGGCGCGGCTGCAGTACCAGGCTGGAGAAGCGGTCGTGTGGCGCGACGTCATCTGCAACTGGATTTATCGGCTCTCGGGCATTCCCGATGACAAGGGCCGAGTTGGGATCAAGGCCGGGCACTGATTGCGGGCTTCGCTCCGCCGGACCGCCGAGGCAGCAGTCTGTCCCCCCATGGCCCGTGCTCGGTGTTTTGCAAACGATTCAATGTGCGTTAGATTGGTCTCCGATTGGAGCTCGCTCATGAATCGCTTTTCGTCTTCCAGGCGGTCTTTTCTCAAGCAAGCCTCGGGCGCTGCCATCGCCAGTTCCGCGGGCATGGTGATCGGATCGAAACCACTGGCCGCGTTGGCACAAAACAAACCGACGCCGGACTCCGTCCCGGCAGCGCGAGTTCTTATCGACAGCCGAAGAACGGTGGCACCGCTCGATCGCAACCTCTTCGGATCCTTTCTCGAGCATCTGGGACGCGCGATCTACGGAGGCATCTACGATCCCGGTTCGAAGCTGTCCGATTCGGCCGGTTTTCGCAAAGACGTGCTCGATGAAGTCCGCCAGCTCGGAGTTCCGATTGTCCGCTATCCCGGAGGCAATTTCGTTTCTGGTTATCACTGGCTCGATGGAGTCGGGCCGAAGCAGGATCGTCCCCGCGTGCTTGACAAAGCCTGGAATTCAACCGAAACCAATCAGTTCGGCACCAACGAATTTATGGGATGGTGCAAGGCAGTCGGCGCTCTTCCACTCCTGGGACTGAACCTCGGCACCGGAACTCCCGAGCAGGCCGCGGCTCTGGTGGAATATTGCAACGTGGAGAAGGGAACGAAGTGGAGTGACCTGCGGCGGCAGCATGGCATTGCTGAGCCTTATGGGGCGCGGAACTGGTGCTTGGGAAATGAAATGGATGGGCCGTGGCAAATCGGACATATGTCGGCTACCGAATACGGATTCAAAGCTGCCGATGCGGCTCGCCAGATGCGCAACGTGGATCCATCACTGAAACTTGTTGCTTGCGGGTCGAGCGGTCCCCTCATGCCGACGTATCTCGAATGGGATCGCGAGGTGCTGGAGCAGTGCTACGACTATGTCGACGGGCTCTCCCTGCATCGCTACTTTGGCAACAATCAGAACGACACCGGCGGAGACTCGGCAAAATTCCTGGCAATGAATCTGAGCATGGAACGTCAGATTGCCGAGACTGCGGCCGTCTGCGACATGGTGCGCGGGCACAAGCGCTCGCCGAAGAAGTTGTGGCTGTCCTTCGACGAGTGGAACGTCTGGTATCGCGCGAACTCTGGCGACGCGGTCGACGGACATAGAAAAGAAGCGCCTCCGCTGCTGGAGGAGGTCTACAATCTGGAAGATGCCCTGCTCGTCGGAGGACTGATCAATTCACTGGTACGCAACGCCGATCGGGTCAAGATCGCGTGCCTGGCGCAATTGGTGAACGTGATCGCTCCCCTCATGACCAACCCGGATGGCGTGTTCCGGCAAACCATTTACTACCCGTATAGCTGGGCACTGCGCTATGCGAAGGGTGCCGTATTGAATCTTCTGGTGGAGTCCGCGGGCTACGCGGTTCCGGGCTTCGACCATGTCCCTTACGTGGACGTCGCCGGCACCTTGGATGAAACCGGAGGAACAGTCACACTCTTCATTCTCAACCGAGATATTTCAAAATCGCAGAAGGTTGAGTTGCAATGGCAGGACAAGTCACCTTCAAAAGTCGCGGCTTCTTGGATGATCACGGGCGACGATCTCAAAGCCTCGAACAGCTTCGCCTCACCGCAACGTGTGGCTCCGCAGCCTTTCGCGGTGCCTTCCACCAAGGGGTCGCGCAGCGTCTTGGAGTTGCCGGCGCGCTCCTATGCGGCAATTCAGTGGTCGCTGGCGTGATCTCGCGGGCGGCAGCGCGCCGTCCGAACCGCGTAGATGAGCCATCTCGGACATTGGTTTTGGGTCGCCTTGCGCATTTTGATAAGTTTCGTTAACGTTTACGGTGCTGGGCAGTCTAAATGGCGTCCCCGTCCATTTGGACTGTTTGACAGGTGACACCGGCAAAGAAAATGGGCAAACCTCCCGCTACCCTCCGTGACATTGCGAAGGCGTTGGGCACTTCGAT
Organism: Candidatus Sulfotelmatobacter sp.; assembly: GCA_049792875.1. GTDB lineage: Bacteria > Acidobacteriota > Terriglobia > Terriglobales > Acidobacteriaceae > Sulfotelmatobacter. The sequence goes on along the minus strand of JBARBI010000296.1, from coordinate 9,205 downwards.
CGGCTCCGTGCATCGAGCGTTGCATGACAATCCTGGTGTAAGTCCCATGACCAAAGCCAGAGTTTTGCAGATGGCGCGAACTCTGGGGTATCGGCCAAACCTTGCCGCCAGATACCTGTCTTCCAAGAAGACTCTGCGAATTTCGGTGAACACGCTCAAGGGAACCACATCGTTTTGGGATGAAGTGCGGACCGGCATTCGCGAAGAAGCTGCGTCGATTCTGCTCGAGAATGTCGAGATCGAGTTTCGCACCTACCCTCGTCTCGGCGAGGGCGAGGCCGAAGCCTTTGAAGCGGCCATCGGTGACAAGGTGGATGGGATCATCACCTTCCCCAGTCGTCCTCAGGCCTTGCGGTCCTGGATACGCCGCGCTTCCCGTGCGCGGATTCCTGTCGTGTGTGTGGCAACCGACGCTCCCAATAGCGGCCGGTTAGGCATTGTGGCCGTCGACACTCTTGCCTCCGGATCGATTGCCGCTGATCTCATGGGAAGGTTCCTTGGCGGGAAGCAGGGCTCGATCGCAATCACGGTTTTTGACATGGCGATAACCGAGCATGCCGAGAAATGCGCCGCGTTTGAAAATACCTTGCGGTCGTTTTATCCCAACCTGCAACTCTTGAAGCCCATTGAAGATCACGACGAAGAGACGGAAGCGTACAGCAAGTGCCGCAAGCTATTTGAAAAGTGCTCAAACCTGGCCGGGGTGTACGTAACCACGGAAGCTTCCATTCCGGTGCTAAGAGCCGCCTGTGATGCAGAAGTGCTGGAGCGTCTGACCATTATCACGACAGATCTGTTCCCCGACCTGGTGCCCCAGATTCGTTCCGGAGTCGTGGCGGCGACGATCTACCAACGTCCCCGCGCCCAGGGGCAGATGGCATTTCGGATGTTGCACGAGTTCTTGGTGGAGGGCGCAAGTCGATCCCCTCAGGTCGCGCTGCCGCCGCACCTCGTGATGCGGGGCAACCTGGATTTTTTTCTGCACCGACAGTCGCAGGAATCGGCGCAAGAAAAAGTAGAGCAGCCGGGGGAAACAACCCGCCCCTTGACTCAAGACTTTGCTTAGCTCCGCCCGGGTGGGACCCGACATCGAGGAGGCAACATCGCTTTTCTTGGGATCGACGTAGGTACTGGCGGCACGCGGGCGCTCGTCATGGACCCGACCGGAAAGGTCGTCGCCTCCGGATCGGAAGAGCACGAGCCGTTCGCCAGCCCGCGGCCGGGTTGGGCAGAACAGGATCCGCGGGATTGGTGGCGCGCCTGCGGATCGGCGGTCCGGAAGGCTTTGCAATCCTCGAATTTGCTCGCCGACGAGATTTCGTGCGTTGGCTTCTCCGGCCAAATGCACGGCGCAGTTTTGCTCGACTCCGGGGATGAAGTCGTGCGCAGTGCAATCATCTGGTGCGACCAGCGCAGCGAAGCACAAAGCCTCGAGCTTGAAAGACTGTTCGGCCGGGATGCCTTGATCCGGCTGACCTCGAATCCTCCACTTACCAATTTCACTCTGACCAAATTGCTTTGGGTACGGGAGACCGAGCCGCAGTACTGGAACCGGGTCGCGCACGTGATGCTGCCCAAAGACTACGTACGATTCCGGCTAACAGGAGAACGAGCCATCGACGTAGCCGACGCCTCAGGAACGCTGCTTCTGGACGTGGCCAACCGGCGATGGTCGGCTGAGGTCCTGAGTAAGGCCGGCATCGATCAGCAGTTGCTTCCGGCACTGTTCGAGTCGTCTCAAGTCTGCGGCAAAGTGTCCGCTTCGGGCGCAGAAGCCACTGGGCTGCGAGCCGGGACGCCTGTTGTTGCCGGAGCCGGAGACCAGGCGGCCGGCGCTGTCGGCATGGGCATCGCGCGTGCTGGGGCGGTCAGCGCCACCATCGGCACTTCTGGCGTCGTCTTTGCCGCGACTGACCGTCCGGCTCTGGATCCTCTAGGACGCTTGCACACCTTTTGCCACGCTATCCCGGGGCGATGGCACGTGATGGGGGTTACACAGGCTGCAGGACTGTCGTTGCGCTGGTTTCGTGATCGGCTCGGTGTCCCAGGGAAAGACGGCCGCGATCCTTATGACATTCTTGCGGAGGAGGCCAGCGCCGTGCCCGCTGGATCGGAGGGGGCGTTCTGGGTGCCGTATCTTATGGGTGAGCGCACACCGCACCTCGATCCGAACGCTCGGGCCGCTCTGCTCGGCTTAACCGCGTCGCATACGCGCGGGCACTTGATCCGAGCGGTGATGGAGGGCGTGGCTTTCAGCTTGAAAGACTCGTTCACCATTTTCGAGGAGATGAAGATTCCGGTGACGTCGATCCGGCTGGGTGGCGGCGGCGCGCGGTCGCCGCTATGGCGACAGATTCAGGCAGACGTTTACGGACAGGAAGTGGAGATCGTCGCGGCGGAGGAAGGGGCGGCTTACGGAGCGGCGATTCTAGCCGGCACCGGCGCGGGCGCATGGACATCGGTCGATGAGGCTTGCGACGAGGTGGTGCGGGTGGCGACGCGAATCGCGGTGGATCGAGCGGGCTCGAAAACGATGCAGCAGGCGTACGGCACTTTCCGCAAGATTTATCCTGCGCTGCATCCGTTGTTCGGGTAGCGCGAAAAACCCCATTTCTCGCGCAAAGAACGCGCGAGAAATGGGGCACCCGCAGAGTGATCCGGAGCGGTGTCTGGTGTTCGACTCGCCTCGGTCTACTCGGTCGTTCCGGAATTTTGTGAAACTAGATTTGTGAAACTAGATCAGTTTCTGAGACTAGCTGGTCGGTCCCATCCCCAAACTCGACTGTGTAGAGCACCTCTCCGAATCGTCCTCCGAAACGCCTCGCTTGCTCGTCCGACTCAATAGGCGTGAGGCTGACGATGCAGCACGGCTGGTCACGTACGTTTCCGACATCGTCTTTGGTTCTAAGAACCGCCTCGTCTCCGTGGTCAAATTTCATTGGGTGGGTTCCTTCACAACGACCACTCGATCTCCCGCAACGTCTCTCAATTGCTGAACCATGCCCGAAGGCCAGCGGATTTCCACCAGATCCGCAGAGGCATTCGCCCCTAGTCCGAAATGAACCGGCCCCGCGCTGGACGACGCGTAACCCGCGCTCGTACTCATGTGGTTATACTGCGCACCAGTCTTGGTCACCACTTTGATCCTGGCTCCGATGCCGTCGCGGTTGCTCTTGGTTCCTTGCAGCTTGAATTCCAGCCAGTGATTGTTACCCGGACTCTGGTTGATCCAGATCTCCGCTGGTGCATTGATCGCAGTCGCCACCACGTCCAAACGGCCATCACCATTCAAGTCCCCGATAGCCGACCCCCGATGCCGCGAGGGCGGTTGTGAGGTCAGCCCCGCCTCCGCGGTCAACGCAGAGAACTTCATGCCGCCGAGGTTGCGGAATACGGTGTTGGGTTGTTCCACCGTCAGATTCGGTTGCGCCAGCAAAGACTGAACGTGTCCCCGCGTGACGAAGATGTCTTTCCATCCATCGTTGTCAAAGTCAGCAATCGTCGGAGAATACCCGGCCATGGGGAGAGTTAACTTGGTCATGTTGCTTTCCCGCGTTACTTCCACGAAGCTGCCTTTTCCCGTGTTGCGGTAGAGGGGGAAAGTTTCTCCATCGAGAGCGACCAGGAAAATATCGGGATAGCCGTCATTATCAAGATCCCGGAAATCCACTCCCATGCCGGAAATGAATACCCCGTCCTCCCGTAGCGCGACGTTCTCGTCGAAGGCAACCTCCTCAAACTTCCCGCCGCCCTTGTTGCGAAAGAAGGAGTTCATCAGCTTGTCATTGGGCACTATGAGGTCCATCCTGCCGGAGAGTTCGGAGTCGGCAGCCGCGACACCCATCCCTTTGCCCGGATGCGCGCGGAAGCCCGCCTCGACGGAAGCGTCTCGGAAGGTCCCATCGCCATTGTTGATGAACAACTGGTTGGGAGTGGGCTTGTAGAACTTGGGATGACAGTAGTCGCGATGTCCGAAGCCTTCGCACACGGGCTCGTGATCGAAGTCCCACTTCAAATAATTAATGACCACAAGATCGAGCAAGCCATCGTTGTTCACATCGACCCAGACCGCTGCAACGGACCAGAGCGGTCCGTACTGTGGATCGGGCTTGTTCAGGCCCGCTTTGGTGGTGACATCGGTGAACGTCCCGTTGCCGTTGTTGTGATAGAGCGTGTTGCGATACACTCCCGCCACGAATATGTCTTCGTAGCCATCGTTGTCGTAGTCGCCGATGGCAACGCCGGTGTCGTACCCGGTTCCGCCCAGGCCCGCCTTCTCAGTCACGTCGGTGAAGTGTCCGTGGCCGTCGTTGTCGAAGAGCCGGTTGGAATATTTCGAGGAAGTCTTGTGGAGCGTCTTAATGTCCGCTCCGTTGGTGAAGAAGATGTCGAGCTTGCCGTCGTTGTTATAGTCGAAAACGGCGACCCCGCCGGCCATGGTTTCCGGTGCGTGGCGCTCGGGCGTCTCGTCACTGTCCAGCTTGAAGTCTATCGCCTGGAAGGCGAACTGGATCGCGCCGTCGGCGGCCGGGGTCACCGATGGAGCTGGCTTCGGTTGAGGCTGGGTTGCGGGCGTCTGGGAACGCGCCGGTACGGGGGCATCCCACAGCACCAGAAAAAAAATTGCAGCCAGCGAGTAAAGGAACTTACAACTCTTCATGTCCGGAGCGTACGCACGTGCCTGCGGCTATTTTACTCCGGCAATTTCTGTTCCCCACGAATGGAGAGCCGAGCCTCGGCCTGCGCGGCGCCGGTTCCCGGTTGTCCTCCACCCGTACTAATAATGTAGTCTCCAGCCCCGACCATCCGATCGCCAGCTTCGTTGACGTAGCTCAAATCGCGAGGTTGCAGTGTGATCTTCACATGCCGCGATTCGCCCGCCTCCACATGAACACGAGTAAAACCTCGCAGCGCACGCAGCGGCGCGCCTGGCAGTTTGGGGAAGTTCACATAGAGTTCCACGACCTCGTCGCCCGCCCGCTGGCTGGCATTCTTCACATCCACTTCCACCGCGAGCGGATTGCCAGCCTCAAGCTCGGGGCTCGACAACTTCAGGTTGCCATATTCGAATTTCGAGTACGTCAACCCGTAGCCAAACGGATACAGCGGCTCTCCCTTGAAGTAGCGGTAAGTTCGGTTCTTCATCGTATAGTCTTCAAACTCCGGCAACTGCTCCACTCCTTTATAAAAGGTCACGGGCAACCGTCCGCCGGGGTTGTTGGCGCCAGCAAGAGTTTGCGCGATGGCTGTCCCACCCTCTTCTCCCGAATACCAGGCTTCAAGAATTGCGTTGGCATGGTCATTCGCCCAATTCACTGCCAGCGCGCTGCCGTTCATCAGAACGACGACCAGCGGCTTGCCGGCGCCTTTCAAGGCTCCAAGCAGTGCTTCCTCTTCCGCCGGGAGGTTCAGGCTGGTGCGATCGCCGCCCCGGAATCCCGGCACGTCGACTTTCATTTCTTCACCCTCAAGCTTCGATGTGATCCCCACCACCGCGACGACTACGTCGGCTTGACGTGCCTCGGATTCCGCTTCCACCAGTGGGTCGGCGCCCATCGGGAGCCAGATCAGCTTCGTCGTACGGCCCCCGGGCAGGTACTCAATTTTGACCGCGTAACGGTGCCCCTTGGTCAGCTCTACGGGCGCCACCTGAGGATTGGGATCGTGAAGGATACCGTCATCTACGACAAGCTTTCCGTCGAGCCACAAGCGCTGCATCGAACCCATCAGCCCTATCTGGTAAGTGCCGGAGTCCGTGGGTGTCAGAAATCCCGTCCAGCGGACCGAAAAATCCTTCATGCCAGTCGGCACCGGGAGCGCATGGGCATCCGCGTGAGCGAGCTGCAGGTCGACGTACGGGTCGACGCGAACGACCCGCGGCGTGCCGCCGAGGTCGCTGCTGGCAAAGTATTCGCCTTTCAGTCCGGGCTTGCCATCTTCGGTGGATAACACCGAAGTTGGAATCACAGGATGCTCGCGCAGAAAATTTGTTCCGGGCTCGAACGAGACTTTAGCCCCGGCAAATTGCTTGCGAATTCCTTCGAGCGCCGTGACCGCATGCGACGCCGTCCCGCTATAGTTGCCGTGCAGCACCTGGGTCGACTCCGCCAGCGGACCTACCACCAAGATCTTCTTCGCGCTTGCCGCAAACGGAAGTACGCCATCGTTCTTCAGCAGCACCAACGATTCCCGCGCTATCTTGAGCGAGAGTTCCCGGTGCGCGGCGCTGTCAATCTCGGATTGCGGGGTCTGCGCATACGGCACTTTATCCGGAGGATCGAACATTCCCAGCCGCATGCGCGCCGTAAACAGACGTTTCAAAGAAACGTCGAGATCGGCTTCCGTGAGCAACCCCTGCTTTACCGCGTCTACATACGGCTTGTAATCATGGTCGTCTTTGGTGACAGTGAAAAAGTCCGCACACTCGTTATCCATCCCCTTCTTCAGCGAAACCGCAGCCGCCTCGGCCTGGCTCTTCACAAAGTGGTGCCCCTGATACACATCAACGATTGCGTCGCAGTCCGAGACCACGTAGCCGTTGAACTTCCACGCTCCGCGCAACTGGTCTTGCAACAGGAATGTATTTGCGCAGGCGGGCTCGCCGTTCACGCGGTTATAGGCGCACATCACCGATTCCGCCTTGCCCTCGGTGACCGCAGCCCGGAACGCGGGCAGATAGGTGTCTTCCATATCGTGCTTCGATACCTGCACATCAATGCTGTGCCGAGAGGTCTCCGGGCCGCTGTGCACCGCAAAATGCTTTGGCGTCGAGATCACTCGGAAATATTTCGGATCGTCCCCCTGCAGTCCCGTCACGAACGCAACGCCCATCCGCCCAGTAAGAAAAGGATCCTCCCCGTAGGTCTCCTGTCCACGGCCCCAGCGCGGATCGCGGAAGATATTGATGTTCGGCGACCAGAAATCCAGGCCCTCCATAATGTCGCGCCGCCCCGCTTTCACGGCCTGGTTGTGCTTGGCCCGGGCTTCGGTGCCGATGACGATCGCCATATCGTGGATCGCCGAGTCGTCAAATGTAGCCGCCAATCCGATGGGCTCGGGAAAAACCGTCGCCGTTCCGGCGTTGGCAACCCCGTGTAAGGCCTCGCTCCACCAGTCGTAAGCCGGCACTTGAAGCCTCGGAATAGCTCGTGCCTGGTTGACTAACTGCTGCGCTTTCTCCTCGAGCGTCATTCTTCCGACGAGATCGTCGACGCGCACGTGGATGGGCTGGGAAGGATCCAGATAGACGGCGCTGCCCGCCGTCTGGGCTGCAGCACGGACAAAAATGAGGGCTAGAAAAGCAGCTACCTGCAGAGTGGTTTGAATACGCGTTTGCATGGAAGATTCTCCTCCGCACCCGCGCCGTCAACCGGCTGGCGAGAGCGCTGATGGATGGATAGATGTAATTCCGTTAACGATTACGGTTGACCGTCGCTTGTAGCACAGCCGAAATCGCGCGGTCAAGAAGTCCCGCCTAGGTACGCCTAGGTACCGGTGTGGTTGGGGATCCTGAGACTCTCTCTGGAGGGCGTCATCCCGAACCCGGCGCAGTTCCGCCGGGTGAGGGATCTCGCGCGGAGCCTCGACGGACTCTCCAAAAGGTTTGCGCGAGATCCTTCCCTGCGCCTGAAAGATGCTGCATCTAAGGATGAGAGCGCTAGAGCGCGCCAAATCTACTTCGGCGCCAGCAGGTCGCTCCCGGCCAGGACGTAAGTCGTCAGTTTGTCCAGCTTAAGGTTGGTCTTCCTGGAAACCAGCGTAAGAGTATCGTTCATGCTCGAGGACTCCACATCCTTCATCCGGACACGGTGGTTCGAAGTAATGGAGTTGGCCGTGTCTGGGACGGCCGCACCACTATTCGAATCGGATTTGGGGAAAGGCGTGTACGTGTCCGAATTCGGATCCGGGTATGCGCCGGCGCCGTTCCAGGTCTTGATGGCCGGCTTCTGGGGTCCATACTGAACGTCCTGCCCCGCTTCAGACCTCGTCGGGTAATACCACGATGTCACGTAAAGCTTTACCACCGCGGATTCGTTCTTCCACCGCGCCGAATCCATCCGTACCGACAGGCGCGAAGGGTCCGTCGCGGTCTTCGCCACAGACTCGATCACCTCCCCCGAAAAGACGGCATTCTTCGGGACCACAGTTCCATTCACCAGTGTAGCCACTCCGAGCTTGGCCTGGATCTTGGTCCCGACGGGGGTTTTCCCCGCCGCGACACTCTGCTCCAGGAACACAGGAAACTCGGTTGCGCTGGAAGGAGTGGGAGGTGCAGGCTTCGACTGCCCGAACAAAAAGGTGGAGGAGCAAAGAATACTCAGTAACAAGTGTGGTACCGCCATCGTCCGTGTGATCATGATCACTCCCTTCGCCACTGGACCAGCGTGGCACCAGAATCTGGCATGTTTTCGAGTGGGCGCGCCGCCGTACAGCCAGAGTATACCCCTGGAGAGGGGACGGAATACCCGATCCGGCACCGGAAACAGGCAGCAATCCCCGTACGATATCGATTTTCTTCTTGACAACGGTTATTCGATGGATGTAACACCGTAAACGTTTACTATTTGAGGGGTAGTTCCAGCCCTAGATATCCGCGACCTGTTATCGCGAGCAATTCACTTTGGAGGCTTCACATGAAATCTCTCTCGTCCACGTTTGCCGGGAGTTTTGGTTCAGTCGTGAGACGCGGCGGTTCTCGTCTTGCGGTTCTTCTCGCGGCATTCTTTGTGATGTTCGCGGCTCACGCCCTGGCCCAGGAAGCCACCATCGTCGGCACCGTAACCGACCCGTCGGGAGCAGCCGTTCCCAACGTCTCCATTACGGTCACGAACATTGACACTGGGATTGCTCGCAGCCTCACTACCAGCTCCGAGGGGCAATATGTGGTGCCTGACCTTCACATCGGCCACTACACGGTGCGCGCCCAGGCCACCGGCTTCAAAACGGTCGAGCAAAAGGGCTTGGCGCTGACCGTCGGCGACCGTTCTCGTGTCGACTTTAAATTGACGCTGGGCGGGGCCACCGAGCAGGTCACGGTGGAAGCCGCGGCCATCGCCATCCAATCGGACAACGGCGAGGTCAGCGGCATGATCACTGGCCAGCAAATGTCGCAGCTCTCCACCAACGGCCGCAGCATGTACTCGTTGATCTCCCTGACCCCGGGAGCTTCCAGCGGCCAGGCCGATTTTCAGATTCCAACGCCGGT